>JAKQHE010000013.1 GCA_029573155.1 bacterium | reverse complement strand
CTCGCTCGCCGCTTTGGCGTTCAGCGGCAGGCCGAATATGACCGCGCCGGCGCCGAAGTAGCCGTACAGGTAGGGGTTGAGCGCCAGTTTGTTGAAGATGTTTCGAGCCGCAAGGTCGGTCTCTGCTCCGATATCGGCTGGAGAGAGTACGGGGAGGAAATAATCAAGTTCGTTCCGCATGAAAGCAATAATATTCGACGCGGTCTGCGGGTCGGCATGATCACACACACCGCCACAGGCTCCTGAACGGATCCGGTCATACAGGTTGGATGCACAATGCATGTCTTCTGTATTGCCGATAAGGGATTTTACTCTTTCCTTGTAGTCAAGCGGTAACAGGTCTATGTTACCGCCGGTTACCTCCCGCGCGCAAAAATCGTTGGCAATGGAGGCGACCAAGCGGTCGTTGCCTGCGTCTGCAAGCGGTTGATAGAACCCGTCGAGCGCGCGGGCGAGGTTCGCGGCGTCGTGTATCCCCGGCTGTTCGGGCCAGCCGCCCAACGAGTCGATGAATTCGTTGAACTCCTCGAACCGTTCGATGCCCGCGACCCCCCACCCGTAGGCGTAGCCCATGTGGACATTGAATTCGCGACTGCCGAACTGGTAGTAACCATAGCGTTTGTCGCTGTAGGAGGCGCGCCCGTCGCCGTCACGCGAGAAACCGGAGGAGCCGTAGATGCCGTTGGCGAGCAGTTTCATCTGAAGGAGCGCCGTCTCGTAATCGGCGTATTGATCCTTATGGATAAGGTAGGTGCCGAACCGCGACAGGTCCTGCGCGTAATCTATCCGCTCGCCGTTCAGCAGGTCGGTCTCGTCGAAATAGGACCGACGGCCGGAGTCATGGAGAGTAATCTTCCATGCCCCTTCTATCTTGCAGGCAGCGGCATATTCCTCTTCATAGAAAACAATGCGGGAAAAATCTTTTTCTTCAAAAGGGCCATCCGCTGAAGGATCCGAGACCTCAAAATAGTTGTGGTAAGAAGGCAAAGAATTTTTATCAAGGGCATAGAGAGAGAACCATCTTTTAAAAGTAGGGGAGGGCTTTATCTGATCAAGCAAGTTCCGTCTCATGAAGTCTCTTTCATACGATTCAATGCCCCACATGGGAGTATAAGAGGTCTCATCTCCTCCCTGATCATCTGAAAAGTGCTCACAACTATAACGCGTGATGTCTTCGGTGAATTCATAGAAGCGCGCCGCTTCTCCCTGGCAGGAAAAAAAGGACAAAGAGTTTGTCCCCTCCGTGTTTGGGGGCGCATAAACAATTTTTTCTCCATCTTCTAGCAGTGTACAATGATGATATTTAAGGGCATTGCAATCTTCGCCCGGCTGACCACAGGTGTGCCAGCAAAGATTGGTGTCAGGCAATTTTCCCGGCAAGGTATGAAGACCGAGGATACCGTATCTTCTCAAAAAAAGTTCCTTGCCGTCTATTTCCGAAATACCCTCCTCGCAGGCATCGAAACCTCGGGGATTTTGAGTGATGAGATCTGAAAACCTGAAATCGTAGGTGTTTTCGTCGACCTTAATGACATTCTTGATTGTTATATCATAATTGCCCAACCTTTCGGTGCAGCAGCCGCTGTAGTCCAGATTAAAAAAGCAGTTGTAAGTCAGGTCCACTATCTGTCCCACCGATCCCTTGCAGGTGAAATCGCGAAAGTCACCGAGTTTCTCGAACGAGGACCGGTCCACGGTCGGCTCCGGTATCTTCGACCGGCATTCACGGTGATCGATCTGCATGATGTCCATCACGCTTTTCCCGCTGAAGGCGTTGACCTTCGCTTTGACGATGTCCGGCGGGGTCGCCGCGGGCAGGTTCACTATCGGCGGCAGGTCGCCGGCGCCGTCGCTGAACGCCTGCGCCTCCGCCTCACTGAGCGGTTCGGCATGTTCGATGTCGCTACGGACGCTCTCCACGAACATCTCGGGAAGCCAGCCGCATATCTGCTGGAGTTTGCTGACCCCCTCCTTGGGTGCGTTCGACTTCAGACAGTCCGCCCCGGCGGCGAGCGCGAGCAGTTCTTCGATCTTCGCGTCCAGCAGTCCGGTGACATCGGCGCTCTTCACATCGTTGAGCAGTTCCAGCGCCCGCCGAAGAAGATCGAGATCGTTCTCGATCTCTCCATAATAGGTGTCCTCCGCGCCGTTTATCAGGCGGTCGGCCAGTTGGGTGCCGTATCGCGCCACGCTGGTGAGCGTGTCCACCTTTTTGTCGAGAAGCGACAGCACCCGATCCTTCTCGTTCCGCGTGAGGATGCTCCACGATTCGATGATGACATTCTCGGGGTAGGCATGAGGGATGTCAGACCACAGGGGATCTTTCATCGTTTTGCATTCCACATTCTTTTCGTAGTACCGTTCGCTGTAGCAGTTCTTCATGCTTCCTTCCACCGGCGCGCCGTTGTCAAGCGCATACTGTATGAGCGCGGGCCACACCCCGTTCTTCTCGCGCTTCTTCAGCACATCCTGCAGCCACCCGCCGAGCAGTGCGACCTTTTCCAGATCGCTCTTGACCGCCTCTTTTCCGTCGGAGAGATCGAATTCGGTGGAGTTGAGGTCGCGGAACAGGATCGTGTTGACGAGCAGTTCCAGCAACAGTTCCCGTCCGAGGCGGTACCGGTCGAAATGGCGGTTCGCTATGTCGGCGCCGTAGGTGTCTTTCCAGTAGCCGCTATTCGCCAGATCGAACATCTGTTTGTGCCAGCGGAAGTCATGGGCGTGGCCCCAGTAGGGATCGTTGGGTTGCCTGATATAGCCGTTCTTTTTGTGCGCCGTCAGGACGAAGGGGTTATTCGGGACATAGCGAGGTGTGCTCAGCGAGAATTTCGACGCGTCAAAGCCCGCGACCGGATAGGGGTCCCCGGCGACATGGCGCGCGCCGAAGTAGAGGATGCGACCGCCGTACGAGGATGCGAAATCCTCCGGCGAGAGCAGGCCCATGCAACGATCGTCGCCGAAACCTTCGGTGACCGACCCCGTCTCGCAGGCCGCCCCCGGTGTCGCCGAGAATCTGACGATGAGATACGGGTCGTCCGATGATTCGGCGAACACATCGAGCCAGAGGTTATACATGAGGTATTTCTTGTAGATGTAATCTTCGCAGGACGACAGGTGGCGTTCGGTCACCCACTGGAGCCGTTCGGCGAAGACGGGGTTGTCTTTGAACCGGTCGAGCATGGAGAGCGCCCCGGTATCCCCCAGAAGCGAACGGGTGAGGATATGCGGGTGTTTGACGGCGAACGGGACGGTCCCGGAGGAAATATCGCCGTAGAAGAATCGCGCCAGTTCGGCCCGGTCCACCTTCATGAATTCGGTGAAACTGTTCTTCCCGAGCGCGGTGCCGGCTACTTCGTCATCATTCACGATCTCGCAACCCTGCGTCACTTCGGGGAGGCGTATCTCGTCGAGCGCCAGTATCTCTCTGGGCGCCTCATCCGGTTGTTCCTCTGCCGTCTTCTGCAACGACACGGTGAGAGGGCGGACCATGTAACGGACCGTGCCGGTCGTGTCTCCCTCTTCGTCGCACGCGACGGGTATGCAACTGAGCGGGTCGGGTGTTCCATCCGTTACGGTGGGTGCCATCCGGGCGTTCAGGTCGCCGTGTCCGTAGCCGAGGAAACAGTCACAGTGCGGATCACCCTGTCCGTCGAGGCGGCAGACGCCGTTGCCGTTGCATCGTTCGCCGCGACACCGGTCGAGCAGGCACTGCCGGTCGTCATCCGCCGGATGCACATACCCGTCGGCGCAATCACAGCGATAGTCGAACCGGCCAACCGGTACGCAGGTGCCGTTCGCGCAGACGCCCCGCTGGTTATAACAGGGATTGATGACGATGGGTATCTCGATGCGGTCCCAAAGTCCGTTGAAGCGATAGTCGTAGAAATGGATGAACACCTCATAGTTCGCGGTGGAAGGAAAGGTGTGGCGGAAGACGAGATAGCCGGAGGGATAGACGATGACATCGCCTTTCAGTATCGCCTTGTCGAGATAGGAGCGATAATGGTACAGATAGCCATTGTCGCCGACCACCTCGTATTCGAAGAGATAATTCGCCGCGTCGGTCATCGTGTAACCGGTGAGTGGCCGACCATCCTTGAGCACAAGGACCTTCATCTCGCATTGTCCGGTGTCAGAACAGTTGTAGGGACCGGACTGGTTGACCACTTCGAACTGGCGGATCTCTACCTGACAGGAAACAAGGAAACACAGCGCCGACAAGGCCAGCAGGACTTTTCTCATACGCACCCCCATGCGACAGGTTCAAAGTTTTTTTGAAAAAGAACGGTCGTGTGACGGTATGGTTCTATTTCGCGACCATTTCGAAAGTCAAGAGAGTTTCGCGAGGATTTTGAAAGAAAATGATTTCTGCCCGATATCATTCAGTGATTTTTTCGGGGAGCGGGACGGCGGGTCTCAGAACTCCAGCGCGAGCCCGTCATAGCCCGGTTCTACGCCCTGCGGCAGGGTGGCGAGCAGGTCGGCGTGATTAAACCGGTGGTTCATGTGGGTGAGCACCGTGCGGGGTGCGCCGATGCGGGCGGCGAGCGCGAGCACCTCGTCGAGTTTCAGGTGCTTGTAGTGGTCATGCCGGACGGTGCAGGAGATGACGAGCGTCGAGATGCCCGCGAGTTTCTCCAATTCGGCATCGTCGATGGCCGACAGGTCGGCGAGGAAGGCGAACGGCCCGGTGCGGAAACTGACGACCGCCGTGTCGCCGTGACGGTGGTGCAGCGGGACGAGCGTGAGGTCGCGGAACGACAGCGGTTCGCGCTCCACCGGTCGCGGGTCGAGGAAGCGGAGATCGCCATATTCGTTGTCATCGAACAGGTAGGTGAAGCGGTGTCGAGTCGTCGCGATGGTCTCGGAAAGCGCGAAGCAGGGTATCGGCGCGCCGTTGCGGAATGCGAAGATGCGCAGGTCGTCCACGCCGGCGAGGTGGTCGCTGTGGGCATGGGTGAGCCAGAGCGCGTCGAGCCGCTTCACCTTCGCGGCGAGCAGTTGCAGGCGTATCTCGAACGGGGCATCGACGAGCAGGACGGTGTCGCCCTGTTCAAGAAGTATCGCGAAACGCGTACGCCGGTCGCGCGGGTCGGTCGAGCGGCAGTTCTCGCAGTCGCACAGGAGTTGCGGGGTCCCGGTGGACGAGCCGGTGCCAAGCAGGGTGACGCGCATCATCCGAAGAACTTCTTGAAGATGCTTTTCTTGTTCTTGCCGAGCAGGGTCTCCTCGTAGGCCTCGACGATGTTCTTGAGTTTCGCCACCTCGGCCTCCAGTTCGGCGATCCGGGCATCTTTCGGGTCGGCCGGCGCGGCCTGCGGGGCAGGTTCCGGCGCGGCGGCGGGCGGCGGGGATGCCTGCCCGGTCGTTCCCTCGTCGGCGGGGCCATCCGGCGCGGCCTGCCCGCCGGACACTTCGGCGACGGCGTGTCCAGCCTGTTCGACGATATCGGTCCTCACCGGCTCGTCGGTCTCGAACAGTTTCTGGTATTCGCTCGTTTCGTCGCGGTAGACGCACATGATGAGCGCGCCGTTGAAGAATTGTATCGATTCGGTCACCTCGTTCGGACGGTAGAGCAGGAGCGATTCCCGCGCCGACTCGCGCCCGTCGATGAGGAACACGGTGCGGAAGAACCAGCGGTTGAGCGACCGGTCGAGCACCAGTTCGTTGCGGACGAGCCGTATCTGCGGCGGTATCTCGTCGAAGACCACGAACAGTTTCGTCATGCGGTTCTCTTTCAGCACCGCGATGGAGCCGAACCGGTCGAGCAGTTGTTTGAGCAGTTGCGCCTCGGCCGGGCGGTCGGTGTCGGGCCGCTCCTCTTTCGCCGGCGGCGCGGCGGCGGGCGGCGGTGTGGCGACGGGGCCGTCGGAACGGGCCGCGGGGGCGAGCAGGTCGGCGAGCCGCTGGATGCTCGCCAGCGGGCTGATGTTGTTCGAGAGGCAGAGATTCTTTATTTCGGTCTTCTTGTGGTGGAAGAACACATCCATCGCGGCCGCGTCGAAGGTGACCCGTTCACCGATGAGTTTGTAGTCGAGCACCCCCATGAGATAGATGAGTAGCGATTTCCCCGGGTCGTCGGCCGCGAGGAAGTAGGGGAGCGCCGGCACCTCGCGGTCCATGCGGCGGAACCAGTGCTTGTAGGATGGCTGGGAGAGCCGCTTCTCCAAGTCAAAGAACCCGAGCGGTCGTTTGCCGGGCGCCGGTCCGAAAGAGAGCGCGAGCCCCGCCTCGTAGCGGCGCACCATATCGGAATTTTCCACGATCGGTTCGAGCGTGCGGCGCACCTTGTCGGTGTTCCCGGCGACTATGCTGTTCTCCTCGACAAATATCGTTACCGGCATCATCCCTCCCTGTCGTCGTAGCGTACCGTCATGTTGCGACCCCGGCGTTTGGCGGCGTACAGCGCCGTGTCGGCCTTCTGCAGGAGATCCTCCTCGTTCTTCACCTCGTGCTCGTGGTAGGACGCGATGCCGGTCGAGAGCGTGAGCTGGAGCCCGGAGAAACTGGAACGCTGACATTTCTCGCGTATCTTCTCGGCGGTGTTGAAGGCGCCCGTGGCGTTGGTGCCCGACAGGAGGAGCGCGAACTCCTCGCCGCCGATGCGACCCGCATAATCGGAGTTGCGGATGTTGTTCTTGAGCAGACGACCGATCTGTCGCAGGACGGTGTCGCCCATCAGGTGGCCGTAGGTGTCGTTGATGTTCTTGAACAGGTCGATGTCTATCATGATGAGCGAGAGCGTGAAGCCGTACCGGCGCGCCTTTTCGCATTCTTTCTTGAGTATCGAGAGGAAATGGCGGCGGGTCGCCACGCGGGTCAGCGCGTCGGTCGTCGCGATCTCGACCAGTTTCACATTGTCGAATATGACGCCGATGTTGTCGGCGAGTATCTCGAGGAACTGTATCTCCTCCTCGAGGAACGCGCCTTTCGAGAGGTTGCGTTCGAGGTACAGATAGGCGCGTATCTCGCCCTGCAGGAGCACCGGTATCGCCGCCACGACGCAGTTGTCGGCGTCCGGGCCCGACGAGGCGGAGGAGTCGGTGTCGGAGAAACTCAGAGGCATGCTGGTGAAGAACTCTATCTTGGCCGTCTTGAACATACGCTGGACGATGTCGCCCTTGAACCGGATGTCGTTGAATTTGTAAGTCTGCTGGGCGGCGTCCTTTATGAGATAGTCCATCTGCCGTCCGTCGTCGTACTGGAACACGACGGCGACGAGGTCCGCCGACAGGATGTCGAGTATCTTCTTGACGACGATGTCCATGATCTTGCCGACCTCGGTCTTCCCCGATATCGCCTTGACGATGTCGATGATGTAGGAATAGTTGCGGTTACGGGTCCGCAGGAAGTCGGTCTGGCGACGCGTCTCGTCAAAATAGAGTTTCAGGCGGCCGAGCGTCCTTTCGCTCCGGTCGCCGGACGCGGCCTCGTCGATGGCGGCGCGTACCTCGGCCATCAGTTGGTCGGTCTGCCCGTAGTCGATGAAATAGGAAAGTTCTCCGAACAGCGTGATGAAGTGGCGCGCCTGCAGGAGCGCCGATTCCTGCCGGCCCTCGTCTATGAGGCGTCGCAGGATCTCGGGCAGGGCCTTTTTCTCGCTGAGGATGTGCGCTATCCGGTGGCGATACAGCAGGCGGAACAGCGGCGCGACGGCGGAGACCTTTTCGTCCTCTATCGTTTCGACGATGCGGGTAAGGTCGCGGTCGTACCCTTTCTGGGCGGCGTAAAGCGCCCGCGCCGTAAGATAGAGAAGCCGGTAGAGCGGTCGCAGTTCCGGGTGTTGTTTGAACAGCGCCTCTATCTGATCCGACAGTTCGAGGATGTATTCGCGGTCGCCCTCGAACGACGCCTCGAGGAACAGGAGCGTGCAGAGCGCGCGGCATCGCCGCTGGTCGTCGAGCTTCTTTTTGTCGAGGAACCGGCGCAGTTTGCCGCCCGCCACGCGCGCGAAACCCGATTCGCCCTTGAGCAGGTAGAGGAGCACCTGCGCCGCGTAGATGCCGATGAGGTCGCTGTCGCGCCGTTCGCGGTACGACAGTTCCTCGGCGTTGAACAGGTAGTTCTCGGCGAGCGAGAAGTCACCCGTGAGCACGGCGAACTCGCCGCGGGCGAAGAAGGCGTATTTGAGCATGGTGGTGCCGCAGCCTTTGCGCGCGAAATCCATCGCGCGGTCGAGGAAGAACGGCACCTCGTGCCACCGTTCGAGCAGTTGGGCGCACGAGGCGAGATTGAGATAGGCGCGGGCGATGCGGAAGTTGTCGAACGATTCGATGGCGAGTTTGAGCGTCTGCTGGAGGAGCAGGTAGCCCTTCTCGAGTTTGTTGAACCGCTGGAGGAAGCGGAACGACGCGGTGAGCGCGTCGATGAGATAGGCCTTGCGCGGCAGTTTCTTCGCGCTCTCGATGAGGTCGTTGCGCACCGTAAGGAGCGTCTCGTAATCGCTTCCGCGTTCATACATGGCGTGGTCGAACTCGAGTTCGCGCAGGAGATAGCGGCGTTGCGGGGTGAACAGTGCGTCGTGTCCGGCGGCCATGAGTCTCTTCGCCTTCTGTATGTGGGACGCCGCCTTGGCGTAGTTCTCTTCGGCGCGACCCGCGATGTAGGCGCGCAGATAGGCGACGAACGCGGCGCGTTCGGGGGTGTCGGCCTTGAATTTGACCGTGTGCTGGAGCGCCTTCGGGGCGTCGCCGTCGCCGACGAGCGCGCGGACCAGCAGGTCGAGGATGAGTTCGTCCTTCCAGGTGCCGTACGCCTCTTCGAGCAGGGGGATCGCCCGGCCGTAGATGCCCAGTCGGTGGAAGATGCGGCCCGCGAAGAGCGAGACCGCCGTTTTTTTCTTGAGCGAGAGGATGTAGGGGTTCTCGCGGACGATGGAGAGCGCCTCGTCGATGAAACTGCCGGTCAGTTCGGTGTTGAGATGGAAGAACGCGCGGCTCGCCGAACGCAGGTAGTATTTGAGCGCCGTCTCGGGCCGGCCGCCCCGCAGGTAGTGATAGGCGGCGAAGGCGCAGGTGTTTATCTCCTCGAGCGGGTTGCTCGTGAGCAGGTAGTCCGCGTGGCTGAGGTGCAGGCGCCGCCGCTCGTCGGCCGGCATGCTCTGGTAGACGAGCGCCTGCAGGCGGGCGTTCACGAGCCGTATCTTGCCGTTCTTGTGCTCTTCGAGCAGATAGTTCCTTTTCAGGAAATCGAGCGCGTCGCGGAACGCTTCGTCGGACATCCGTTCGAGGAGCACGGCGGACAGCGCCTCGCGGGTGGTGAATTTCCGGTAGATGGCGGCGAGGTTGAGGAGCGCCCGCTGATCGGACGAGAGCGAATTCAACTTGAGGCGGAACAGGAAGTCTATCGGTTCCTTTTCGAGCACATCGTTGCGGAACAGTATCCGTTCGCCGGAAAGCAGCAGGAAACCCTCCTCGCGGAGCATGTGCAGGAGCGAGAAGGCGGTCTTGACGATGCCGCCGCTCATGCGGTACAGCCAGAGGAAGAGCGATTCGTCGATATGCTTGCGCGGCGACTGGAGACACGACTCGATGAAATCGCGCAGTTCGCCCGGGGAGAAACTCGGTATCGTGACGCGGGCGTTGGCCGGGAACTCGATGGGGGAGACGGCGTTCTCGGTGGTGACGGCGAGCGTGGTGAACACGCGCCGGTAGTTCTCGGCGTGCGCGTACAGTTCCTGCATCACGGCGAGCGACCGCTTGTCGATGTCGCCGAAATTGTCGATGAACAGGAGGAGTGGCCGCGTGCGGGTGATCGTCTCGATGATGTCACCGATGCAGGCGACGACGCGGTGAAGGTTCTCCTCCATCGAATGTTCCTCGGCGGCGGGGACGGTGATGCGACGGAACTCGGGGGCGACGGCGCATTCGGGGAAATAGGTCCGGATGAGCGCGCCCCATTTCACCGCTATCTGATAACGCAGTTCGCGGTCGGCGGTGTCCCAGAGCCCCTTGAGGAGATCGCTCGCGAGACTTTGCGTGTCGGCGGCCGACACGAGCACGGTCGAAAGGTCGCGGAACGCCATGCGGGCACGGACCTCCTCGAGGAACCGGGTCTTGCCGGCGCCGCGTTCGCCTTCGACGATGACCGTCATGTCGAGGCCGGAGGAGAGGAAATTATCTATCGCGGTCACGAGGCGCGCCATCTCGGCGCGTCGCGCGATGAATTCGGGTTCGTGGATGCGGAGCGGCAGGGCGCGGGCGGGGCGTTTGGCCGCGCGGGCCATGATCAGTTTGCTTTCGAGCGACTCGAGTTCGTTGAGCAGGGTGAGCGCGTCGGGCGTCCGTTCCGCGGGGTCGGGCTGGAGCAGGCCCTTGATGATGCGGGCCATGTCGAGGTCGAACGCCTCGGGGAAGACGATGGCATCCGGGGAGAGCGCGGCCGGCGCGAGCGTGCCCGGGGGTTCGGCGAACGGCGGTTCTCCGGCCAGCACCTCGTGGAATATGAGGCCGAGCGCGTACAGGTCGCTCCGGTGATCGAAATCGCCGCGCTGGAAGACCTCGGGCGCCATGTAGCGGGCGGTGCCGCTCCGTTCCTTGGCGTGCATCATCTTGAGCGAGGCGAGCCCGAAGTCGAGTATCTTCACCGCGTCCTGCGGGGTTATCATGATGTTCGACGGCTTGAGGTCGCGGTGGACGATGTTGTAGTTGTGCAGGTCCAGCAGGCCGCGCGTCAGGAGCAGGAAGGGCCGTATCACATCGGCGAGTTTCGAGCCGACGAGCGTCGCGAAGGTGCGCCCCTCCACGAACTCCATCGTGAAGAAGACCTCTTTCTTCTCGTCGTACAGGTCGAACATCCGCACCACATACTCGCTCTTTATCGAGCGGGCTATCTGGAACTCGGCGCGCAGGCGCTTCACCTCGGCGCGGCGCAGAAGTCCCTTGTTGCGGATCATCTTGACCGCGATCGTCTCGTGCCGTTCGGCGTCCTCGGCGAGCCACACCTCGCCCATGCCGCCGGTCCCCAGTTGGCGCACGAGGAGAAAACGATCCTGCAGGAGCCGCTCTTCAGACACCGCCGAACACCGCCTAAAAGAAAACAACGCCTGAATGATACCGGCGCGGAGCGAAAAACACAAGAAAAAGGAAGCCGAATGTTTTCGGCGACATCGTGGTAACAAAGGAGAATCACTCTTGCTTCTTTATCGTTGCGGTCCTTCCTGCCCGGAGAAGGAATACCTGAACAAATAAGGGGAGATGATAAGTTTTCTGAAAAAAGGAGAATCCTTTTGAGCACCGCAGGTATCTTATGGATAGAACGGAAAAAAGGTGGTTGCTTTTTGTTTTCGGAGTGATATGATCGCCGCATATCTTATCCTGATCAGGGGGCGCAGAGACCTATGAAAAAGAACGACCTGACGATGTTGTTGCTTTCGTTCCTGCTTGTGGCGGTGGTCGCCTGCAAGCAGGAAACGACGAAGAATGATGCCGACACGGTGATGACTGACAGTGACATCATCGCTGTGGAGGATGACATGGTCGCTATTGATGACGGTGGTGTTGTCGAAGATGAGATCGTATCGGACGACACCATTCTGATTTCTGATACCGATGCCGACACCCACATCGGTCCCGGTGACAAGGAGCCGGTCGAGGTGGATGACGATCCGTGGGCCGGGATGCTGGAGCGGGTGCCGTTCGTATGGCACAATACGAAACCGGAACAGTCATCCGATCCAGACGGGATAAAAGAACTTTGGTATCAATTGAGAATAGAGGAACGATGGCCTCTTTCCGAATGTACGCCGAAGATATATGACCAGTGCGCGGAGAACTATCCGCACGAAGCGGTGACCCGCGCACCCTGTGGAGAAGCGATCAGCGCCAATCTTGATCCCAAAATACTCCAGAACTCCTACGATTATATTCTTACGCCGTATTGTTGGGGAACATACCCCATGGAGTTCCCTCTTTACTCCTTGAAAGGGTCATGTCTTTCTTTTTATTCCAGCACCGCTTCTCCGTATGATGCCGGTGATTTTGTATATGATCTTGATTCCAGAAAACTCATACGCATTGGTCGAGGATTGGCAATTCCTCCATTTTCAAATGGAGAGTATTTCTTTGGCGGCACCACCGATTTCTCGACGGTATGGGAAGAAGAGTATGAAGAAGTTTCCTATTATTATCATTTCGCCAGAAAAGAATACGGCAAAACATGGAAGATGCCGCAGAAACTTTCGTATGTGCGAGACATTGTCGCCAGCGACCAGTATATGGCCATGAATCTCGTGTTTCTCACGGGCAATCGCAATGAGCCCCTGCGCGGATACTATACCAAGATCGGCGAGTGGGACAAGTGGGTCGAATTGAACTTCGGAAACTTCCCTTCCTATGGTATCGGGCGTCCGGAGATACAGGGAAATTATTTGGTCTCTTATAACTATTTCGACAATCTCTTGCGCGTGTTTTTCTGCGATCTCGCCAAAGGCGAATCGAGTTGCAGGATCGTGAGCAAAACGGGCGAGATCGCCCGTAAACCGATATGGGGGACCAAAAACACTTTTTACTACTCGGTTGAGACGGGAAGCGAGGGGGCGACTATTTATCAGGCAACCGTGGATGATACCGGAGACCAAGAAACAACGGTGACATCGGCTTCTCTTTTCTCATCAGACAAATATATGCAGGTCCACCAAGTAAACGAGGAGTATCTTCTATACCTTAAGTATATAAAAGAGGGTAGCCCCATCAATATAAACAATCCTTGCTATTATCGTTTTTTGGACAAAAAACATTTCTGTCTGGAAGACGGCATTAACAGCGATATCGCTTATCAGGAAGCACGTTTTTACGACAAATGGATGGTTTTCCAATCCAACAGAGACCTGATCCTGAGAGACATGGACGGCTACTGCAAAGAACACTCGGCGAACTGTCCGTTTGAAGATATCAAAACAACAACCATCAAGGGAGACGGGAAATGAACAGAGCGAAAACCATCGGTACGATGCTTTTTCTTGCAATTCTTTTGTCTTTCACTCCGATTCATGCGGAATTGATCTCCTTGGAAGACATTCTGACAAGCGCACCTTACTGGAATAATCTAATTAATTCTTATAAGGACCCAGACAATGATGTCGAATATTCTATCTCGCAGGACGATATTTCATCCCTAGAGTATAACGGTGTGGTATTAGGATGGGTGATACCATTAAGTCCCGAAGGATTTTTCATTTTACCCAAGACAAGAGAATCTGGCGATTTCAAGTTGTTGTCCTTTGCTGGATCTTTCTTTGAGCCGATGTCTTTGCCCGATGGCTCCCAGGCTAACGCTTCCGAACATCCTTTTATAAAATCTATCATTCGGAGTTTGGCTGTAGACCTGGTTCTTTTAGAGATTTACCAGTTGTCAGAAATGGTTTCCATGAATATACTTAACCCGTTAACACAGGTGGGAACATTAAACATATCGGTGGCAAATGCCAATGAGGCAATGTGGAATAGTATTATTTCTGGGGCAAGCCCCCTATCCGCCCAACAAAGAATAACAACTTATTACTTCCGGGTGGAACACAACATTTTCATTCCACTAGAGGATGTGAGCATCGATGAACCCGTTCGTGTAGATTCTATTCTCGGTAAAAACAATTGGATTCAAGGTGGCTTCTTTAATGATTACTTAGAAAATGCTGCGCACGCATATTACCCTATCATAGGATGTACCCAGCTTTCTGCCGCACAGATCATGAAAAAATGGAATTACCCTTCAACTATGAATGTTGACTTGACATACATTGACGATGAAAATGTTGGTAGCGGTGAGGCAATTTATGTCAACGATGGTCGTTTCGTTTGTCCGGATATAGGCAAGAAGGCTCCCTATGATAATGATCCGACCATAGACTGGGGTAGCATTCTTCCTTTTTACGATAGAATGGATCATTGGGCTTCTGTGTGCTACTCCCCTACCTGTAATGCCGCGAAAAGATACCTTTACAATGTCGCAATATTATTTTGTCCCGATTTCGGTAGCGAAGCGACTAGCAACCCCATCGCTAGATCATTGTCAGTTATGCCGCAATTTTTTAGATATTCTAAAGACATTGCGTCGATGCCGGCAGATGATCCTCTAAAAATATCAAACATTAAGCGCCAAATGATTCTCGGAGTACCGGTGCAAGGAGAAACAGATGGGGATGATGGTGATAGCGGTCATGCTTTTGTTGTGGATGGATTTGATGACACGGATTCTGATAATATTAAAATACATGTTAATCTTGGCTGGCACTGGCCTAAAGATACTCGATTTTGGGTTAATGCCAATGATGCGCTGGGGCATGATTCCGGACAGGGGCCATTACAATCTATAATCTATAACATTTTTCCAGAAACTTATTGTGGCAACGATCAATATGCTGAAGAATGTAACGACAAAGACGGAGTGCCTTTCTACAAAGACAAATGCCCCCGGGTCTACAATCCAGAAAACAGCAACATATACTACTGTAAAGACAAAGATAGAGATGGTTTCTGCGAACAACCGGATGTTTTGGTACAAAGCGACTGTTCTTGGTCTTGTATAAACTGGGTAAAAGCGAATTACTATATGGAAATTGACTATTCATCGGTGAACTATACATCTGCCCCTTTCAAAAAGGGTAAAACATATAAAACAAACAACCAGATAGATGTTGAAGTGAGGGAAATAGAAGATTGGCCGAACACAAAAAAAGCAAAGATATATGTCTCTTCTAAGGATTTCCTTTTAGGATTCCAACTTACGGGTATTTATTCTTCGGAAGGAAATTATATGGGACATATTGACGCAGTTGAAAGAATCTGTAATCCGGAAGAAGGTGTTGAGATATCAGGAGAACGATTTCTGTTCGCAAAAGAAACCTACGACGATGGGCAAATCAAAACATCGCGGAATAGACCTTCTGACAATTGTCCATCCGTATACAATCCCGATCAGCATATTAACTCTCTTGTCTCGGGAATGGTGGGAACGGCTTGCGATATAGACAAGAACGGGATCGACGATACGACACAATTCGACTTGTTCTATGTCGAAGGACAAAACGCTCTCTCTTACTCAGAGAGCACTTCGTCAACTTCCTCTTCATGTGGCTCATTTAGTTTTCCGGGAACCTGTTTTAATGTCACAGCCGAAGAAGGCGCTGTTTCCGAGGTCACGGGAACAAACAAAATAATGGATAAGAACCACCCCGCTTCACCTGAAATGTACGGTGCCGTTTATTATTGTTTGTGTGGCACAGAAAAGAATGAAAAATGGAGAGAGTGCCGACACAATAGTGTAGAGGGAAAATGCGGCATCAATATGGCTTCTCCCGCAGGATCTCCTTTTGATAAAGAAAAAAATCTTTACAAGTGGCGCCCTGCATCGACGGACAAAAGTTGGGATCTTTTTAGAGGCACAAAAAACAATCGTCTTATCACGAAGGATATCACTTGGTCACAACACCCAACAGGGGCTTTTACCAAAGGATACAGTGAGAAGTGGTACTGGCAGACCGATATGGAAAGAGAAGGACTTAACGCCTCCCAGTGGTATAGAGAATTTCCTTACACCGATCCTCAACCACCCTATAACACCTATCTTCGTTCTTCACAATACATGGATGATTACTACGCGATATTTCCTACGGTGATGTTGTCTTTTTCTCCTGTTACGACGAGTCAGACCGACAAATATGTGCTTGACGCAAATGGCCGTCCCGTTTCGGAAACACAAACGGCATGGGCAAATTACAATGACACCAATTTCCCCGATGTGAACGCGGGGTATTTCAAGAACAGTCGCGGGAACTTCTCAACTAATAGATTTTACCCTGCCATTGCCCACACGGTAAAAGAGGCCAACCTCCTTCACTCGAAAATCTCTTTTCTGCGATTTATCCCCTTCGATACACCTTTTAAACTGCACGACACCTTACTGGAACAACTAATGGAAGGTCACTGGTTGGACGATCCCTCCGGTCCCGTTCAGGATATTCCTATTCAAGACGAGCCATGGGGACGCCCCGGTCTCGTTTTTGACACACAATTTGACTTAGCGGGCGACAATATTCTTCTCAAAAAACTCCGTTTGCCGAACGGATGGATGTCTTTTGTTTTGACGCAAGGAGGCGGATTCTCGTCCTATGTCAAAAATGCCGACGGTACTTACGCTCTCAAGACCATAGATTCAACGGGCAATATGGAAAGCGCCTTTGCGATTTCCGGCGGCTCGGACTTTTATTTCGGCGCAATGTCAAAGAAGGGGGAAAACTACTATCTTGCCGGGAACCTCCAAGTCACCGGATTTGTGACTACCGCAGGATATGCATACACGCTGGGATCGAAGTTCGGGAAATTGTCCCCAACGGATACTTCGGGGTACGCATTCTCGCAATTAGCGGATCTCCCGTCTCCGTCAACATCTCTAAAACTCTTTTCACATAATGATGTTCTTTATGCTATTCAATCCGTCGATACGGAAAACCCCAAGGCGGTGAAAATCGCGAAATATAACGAAGGCGAAAACCTATGGGAAATCGTTGCTCGTATTGAAACGACGGAAAGCGTCGTGGTGAAATCTGTGATACCTCAAACGACCACAGTCTATTTTCTTGTCAACGGGACTACGAGCAAAGTCTACGAATACAACCCGGCATTGACGGAAAACAATGTCATTGAGAGAGCCACTCTATTGGCAAGCAATGTCCGTATGTATGACAATTCCGGCCTGTTTGTAGCATTAAATCTCGAGACATTGAAAGCACCTCCCGTCATGGCCTACAACATTAGCGCGGAAGGCCTTGTCGAAGAACGCGAAGTTATCATAGAGGGATACAATTTCGACATATCGAGTACGGTGACCAACTCTTATTGCTTGCATGAAGTTGCCGGAACATTAAAAGGAGGAGTTGAGGGGAACCTTGCTTGCCAACCCTTCACCCACCCGTGGTACAAATCCTTCTCCATCGGCACGACCGTCTACAGCGTCGCCGGGAAAGGCGACCGGCTCTATGTCGGCACCAGTAACGCCATCAAGGTCTACGACATCTCCGATCCGAATGCCCTCACACTCAAGAGCACCTTCACCACCAACAAGATCGTGTACGACCTTGAGGTCGTTGACGGCGACATCATGTACGCCGCCACGAGCAAAGGCCTCTACAAACTCAGCACGGCCAATCCCGACACGCTTTCGATCATCGGTTCCTTCTACAGCACCGGTTCCTATAATTACCAATACCGCATCCAACTCTACAACGACAAACTCTATGTCGGCGACGACAACGGCATCAACATCCGCGACAAGGAGACCTTCACCCGTCTCGCCTATGTGAACATCGGCAGCACCCTCGACTTCGCCATCGCCAATGGTGAACTCGCCATGTACTGGGACGACTTCTGGGTATCGGGCCTCGATATCCGCGATGCCGATACCCTCACCCGGAAGGCATGGGAAAATCCGTACTGCTCGACCGGAGAACTGACGACCGACCACGGAGCGTTCTACCTCTCCTGCGACGGGTATGAGTACCGTTTCGCCGGGCGGCCCGACACCTACATCGACTTCTGGGAACTGAGCGGCGACATACGGGAGATGGCGGAGAACCACCTGTACAATGGCTGGGTCTATATCCCTGACGGTAACAAGGTGAAGGTCTCGACGAACAACGAGGTGTCGAGTTACTGCGGGAACGGCATCGTGGAGCCGGGCGAGGTATGCGACGGGAACAGCGTCTATTGCGAGGATCTCGACCCGAACGAGTGGAACAGCGGTACGGCGACTTGCAAGAGCGATTGTTCCGGCTACAATACCGGTGACTGCTACTGGTCAGGGTGCTGACGGGATCGGCGCCGCTTGGGTCCAAGACCACCGCTCACGGAGGCATCATGACGCTCGACGCCCTGTACGACATCCTGCTCGCGGCCCAGTTCATCTCGGCCGCCTTTGTCTTTGTCGCCCTCTACTTCATCACCGTCCCGTATGGCCGCCACACCCACACCGGCTGGGGGCCGCTCGTCCCGTCGCGGCCCGGCTGGGTCGTCATGGAACTGCCGGCGGTGGTGGTCATCGCGGCGCTGTTCGCGACCGGCGATATCACGCTGGTCGGCACCGTGTTCCTCTGCATCTGGCAACTCCACTATCTCCAACGCACCTTTCTTTTCCCGCTTCTCATGCGCGGCGGCCGCGGCACCTCGGTGGTCATCGTCCTGTTCTCGGTGATGTTCAATGTGATGAACGGCTGGGTGAACGGCTGGTATCTGTACCGTCGCGCGGCCTACGATATCTCGTGGCTGTGGGACCCGCGCTTTATCGTCGGGCTCGCGGTCTTCATTGCCGGGTTCGTCATCAACCTGCACAGCGACCATGTCCTGCGGAAGCTCCGCAGGCCGGGCGAGACCGGCTATAAGATACCGATGAGCGGACTGCACCGGCTGGTCGCAAGCCCCAACTACTTCGGTGAACTGCTCGAATGGACCGGCTGGGCGATACTCACCTGGTCCTACGCGGGGCTCGCCTTCGCCGTGTTCACCGCCGCGAACCTCGTGCCGCGGGCCCACGCCCACCGGAAATGGTACCGCGCCACCTTCCCCGACTACCCGGTCGAACGGAAACGGATACTTCCCTTCATCTACTAGGGTGCGATGAGACGGACGGCGATCATACTTTTTCTCGCGGCGCTTTTCCTGCGGGCGCTCTGCATCCCGTTCATGCACATCACCTACGACGAGGCGGCCTACAGTTGGACCGCCCGCGATCTTGCGCTGAACGGCGGCTGGCTCGACCTGTACGGCCGCGACGACCTGTTCTTCTTCCCGCCGCTGTTCAACTATATCGCCGCCCTTTTCATCAAACTCGGCATCGACCGGCTCTATGCGGTGCGGCTCGTGACGACGCTTTTCTCCTCCGGCATACCGCCGCTCATGTATCTCCTTGCGCTCAGATCGGGGCTCTCCGAACGGGTGGGGCTCTTCGCCGCCGTGCTCTGGATCATCCTGCCGTGGGGGTGGTACCTGTCGGTCGCCGGCATGGTCGAAACGCCGTGGCTGTGCTGTCTGCTCCTCGCGGTCTATTTCCTGCAGAACGCCGCCGAACGGGGATCCCGGCGCGACGCGCTCCTCTCGGCGCTCGCCTTCGCCGCGGCGCTCTGGATGAAGGAAACGGCGCTCGGCGCCCTGCCGCTCTTCCTCTTCGCGCTACGGAAGGACCGGTCGCTTCTGGCGCGTTGGGCGGGCGCGGCGCTTCTGCTTTCTCTGCCGCTCTTCCTGCAGTCGATCCTGCCGCACCGGTACGATCTGTTCTTCGAGATCACCACGCCGCTCCTTTTGTGGCGGTCGTTCGAGATAGATGCTCTTTTGAGGAACATCGGGACCCTCTACGGCGCCGGCTCCTTCCCGTGGGCGGGCTGGGACCTGAGTCTGTCGTTCCTGCTCCTGACGGTCGCGATACTTTCGATCATTGCCGTGCCGCGCGCCGAATGGCGGGGGCGTTTCCTGTTCCGGTTCGCCGCCGGGTTCTTCCTCATCTATCTTCCGTTCTTCGCGCTGTTCCCCAAAAAGTTCCATTACTATCTTCTGCCGGTGATCCTGCTGAGTTGCTTTTTCATCGCGCGGTATCTGGCGACGCGGCCGCGGCTCGCCGTGGCGTACGGTCTTGTCGCGGTACTGCTTGCCGTGCCCGCCTTTCTGAAACTGGCCGATCGTTCCGAGGAGGAGTGGTACCGTGAGGCGTTCCGCGTGGCGATGCAGGAGAAGACGGATGCCCGCATCGGGCTCACCCTGCCGCGGAAGGCGGAGTATATCGCCGAGCGGGCGGGGATGCGACCGGACATCGTGCCGGTCGAATGGGTCGAATGCGCCGGGAACGGCGATCCCTGCATATTCCGCAACGACTTCCTGCTCAGTGACCCGATGTTCCTGATGATGCTCTACTGTCGCCAGTGGCCGATGAGCCCAGAGACCTGCGATACCGCGGCGCTCTCGGCGGCGAAGGATCGGCTCGTACCGATGTTCAAACGCCCCGACTTCACCCTCTATCGCACGGTGCCGCCGCCAGCAGGGCCGCCGCATCCCGAATGAGCGCGGCGTTCTCGTCGCGGTGGGCGGCAAGGAC
>JAKQHE010000006.1 GCA_029573155.1 bacterium | reverse complement strand
CGCCGAGCGCCGCGCCGATCTCGGCATAACAGGCGGTATCGTCGGCGCCGCACGAGAGTTTCTTTTCCTCCCCCACCATGAGCGACCTCATCTCGGTCTCGCCGATGACCTGTCTGCCCGATATGCGCCCCACCTCCATCGCGACCATCGCGCTCACCACATCGGCATCTTTTTCGGTGACGCCGGTCTTCGGTTCGACGCGCCAGACCACGATGGATTCGGCACTATCGGCGGCCGCCACACAGGGGGCCCAAAGAAGCCAGAGACACAGAGGCAGGAGGCCCCGCACGCTCAAGAAGTTCGTCGCGTTCATATCGTCGCTATCTCCCGGTGGGTAAGTTACTCTGACATCGCTCCACGCCCGTTGCGGCACAGAGTACCGTGCGAGCGCTTTTTTTTCAATTTTTTCGGCTTCTTCTTTCTTTTTGACTTGCGCCGTCTTTGTGTTAGTATGGCCGCGCCACTGCGCGAAGAGGTACCCGATGGAAAAACTGACCTTTCAGGAACTCGTCTTCCGGCTCCAGCGGTTCTACGCCGACCGCGGCTGTGTCTTGATGCAACCCTACGACCTCGAGATGGGCGCCGGCACCTTCCATCCCGCCACCTTCCTCTACGCGCTCGATCCGCGGTGCATCAACACCGTCTATGTCCAGCCCTCGCGCCGCCCCACCGACGGTCGTTACGGCGAGAGCCCGAACCGGATGCAGCGGTTCTACCAGTTGCAGGTGCTCATCAAGCCCAGCCCCGCCGACGCGCAGGGGCTGTATCTCGACAGTCTTCGGGCCATCGGCATCGAGCCGAAGGACCATGACATCCGCTTTGTCGAGGACGACTGGGAGAGCCCGACGCTCGGCGCGTGGGGACTCGGCTGGGAGGTGTGGCTCGACGGGATGGAGATCAGCCAGTTCACCTACTTCCAACAGATCGGCGGGCTGGACCTGAAGCCGGTGCCGCTGGAACTCACCTACGGGCTCGAACGCATCTGCATGTACCTGCAGGAGGTCGACAACATCTACGATCTCAAGTGGAACGACACGGTGAGGTACGGCGATATCCACAAGCAGGACGAGGTGGAGTTCTCGACCTTCAACTTCAAGGAGGCGCCGGTCGAGGATATGTTCCGCTTCTTCGACACCTACGAACGCATCAGCGCCGAACTGCTCGCCAAGGGCCTGCCGCGTCCCGCCTACGAGTTCTGCATCAAGGCGAGCCACGCCTTCAACCTGCTCGACGCGCGCGGCGCCATATCGGTCACCGAACGCCAGCGCTACATCGCCCGCATCCGGACACTCGCCTGCGCCGCCGCGCAGGGCTATCTCAACTTCTTCGCACCGGAGGAAAAGAAATGAAGCACCTCAAGCGCTATCTCACGGCGGTCGTCGCCATCCCGCTCGCGATACTGCTCGTCTGGGCCGCCCCGGCGCCGCTCTTTCTCGGCGTGACGATGGTGTTCGCCTATATCGCCTACTCCGAGTTCGTCGTGATGCACAAGAGCCGCAGCGCTATCGTGTTCCTTCCTGCGGCGGCGCTCCTCATGTTCGCCATCTATGCCTACGCGACGGCATGGCACCTGTTCCTTCTCCACATCGCCGCCGCATTCATCCTTATCCCGCTGTTCGCGCTTCTCGGCTCCGATCCGATACCGGACAAACACCAACGCCTGATGATCCATCTTGCCGGGTTCCTCTACCTCGTCATCCCCTTCTCGCTCTTTTCGGCGCTCCGGGGATACCCCGACCCGACCGACGGCAGAAAATGGTTCCTGTTCGCGCTCGTCATGCCGTGGGTCTGCGACAGCGCCGCCTTCTTTGTCGGGAGCGCGATCGGCAAACACCGGCTGGCGCCCCAGATAAGCCCCAATAAGAGTTGGGAGGGCGCCATCGCCGGGCTCATCGCGTCGGTCGCCGCCGGGGCCGCGTTCTCGTATATCGCCTTCGACGGCAGATATCTCATCTTCTCGCTCGTGACCGCCGCGCTCGCCTCGACCGCCGGGCAGGCGGGCGATCTGGTCGAGTCGCTGTTCAAACGGGGCGCCGGCGTCAAGGATTCGGGCACGCTTTTCCCGGGGCACGGCGGCATACTCGACCGGCTCGATTCGGTGCTCTTCAGCGTCACCGTGACCTATATCGCCCTCAAGTACATGGAGTACCATGTCGGCTAGAACGCTTCTCGTCTACGGCATCACCGGCTCCATCGGCACCAGCACGCTCAAGGTGGTCGAGGCCTTTCCCGACCGGTTCTCCATCATCGGCTGTTCGGCCGGCAGCGACCGCGCGGCGCTCGATGCGATGACCCCCCGGCTCCCCGCCCTCAGGCGTTCGGTCTGCTCCACCGATGCGAAGGAACTCTTGACCCTGCTCGATCTTTCCCCCGATCTCGTCGTCATGGCGCTCGGCGGCAAGTCGGGCTGGAAGATAACGCTGGAGGCCCTGCGACGCGGCATACCGGTCGCGCTCGCCAACAAGGAATCGCTCGTCATCGCAGGCTATTTTCTCGGTCGCGCAACGACCGGCGACCGGACGAAGGTCATCCCGATAGATTCGGAGCACGCGGCGCTCATGCAACTCCTGCGCGCCGTTCGGCCCGACCATATCCGGCGGGTCCATCTCACCGCGTCGGGCGGCGCCCTGCTGGAACTTTCAAAAAAGGCGATGCTCGACGCCGACGCCGCGACGGCGCTCAAACACCCCGTCTGGTCCATGGGCAAGAAGGTCACGGTCGATTCGGCCACGATGGTCAACAAGGGGCTCGAACTGATGGAGGCCTACTGGCTCTTCCCGGTCGAGCCGGAGCAACTCGGTGTCATCGTCCACCCCGAGGTGGCGGTGCACGCCACGGTCGATCTCATCGACGGCACGAGTCTCTGGCAGGCGGCGGTAAGCGACATGGCGATACCGATAGCCGCGGCGCTCGCCTATCCCGATCTCCTGCCGATGCTCGACCGGTTCCCCCGTTTCGCCTATCCGCACGACCGGGCGCTCGCCTTCCGGGCGCCGGATCTCGACAAATACCCTCTTCTCGCGCTCGCCATGGACCTCCTGCGGCGCAAAGATTACGCCGGGATGGTCGCCTATGCCATCGCCGACGAGACGGCGGTCGAGGCGTTCCTCGCGGGCCGCATCGCGGTACGCGGCATCCACCGGACCGTCGAGCGGAGCGTCGAACGGTTCCGCGGTCGGTCGGCTCCTCTTGACATTTCCGCGCTCGAGGATTTCATTGCAGAGATAGAAACGGATGCCATTCGAACGGTACGGGAGACGACGCCATGAAGACCTTCCGGTTCGCCCTCATCGGGTGCGGTCGCATCGCGAAGAAGCATTACGAGGCGATAGCCGCCATGCCGAACGCCTCCATAGCCGCCGTCTGCGACATCGTGCCGGAGCGGGCGCGGTCAACCGGCGAGAAACTGGGGGTGCCGTGGTACACCGACTACCACGAGATGCTTGAAAAGGAGACCGTTGACATCGTGAACATACTGACCCCGAGCGGTCTGCACGCCGAACACACCATCGATGTGGTCACGCGGTACGGTAAAGAGATCGTCTGCCAGAAACCGATGGCCCTGCGGCTCCCCGACGCCGACCGGATGATACGGGCCTGCGACGCGAAACGGGTCCACCTGTTCGTCGTGAAGCAGAACCGCTACAACCTGCCGGTGCAGAAACTGCGCGAGGCGCTTGAGGCGGGGCGGTTCGGTCGCATCGCGCTCGGCACCGTGCGGGTCCGGTGGTCCCGCGACCAGCGGTACTACGATCAGGACGCATGGCGCGGCACCTGGGCAATGGACGGCGGGGTCGTCGTCAACCAGGCCTCCCACCACATAGACCTCCTGCTCTGGATGCTCGGCGAGCCGGTATCGGTCATGGCCAAGAGCGGCACCTATTTCTCCAACATCGAGGTGGATGACACGGCGCTCGCCATCGTCACCTTCCGTTCCGGCGCGCTCGGACTCATCGAGGCGACCACCGCGACGCGCCCCGACGATCTCGAGGGGTCGCTGTCGGTGCTCGGCGAACGGGGGTCGGTCGTCATCGGCGGCTTTGCCGTCAACCGGATGGACACTTGGCGGTTCGTCGACGAGGCGCCCGAGGAGAGCGCGGCGGTCGTGAAGGAGTTCTCCGAGATGCCGCCGAATGTGTACGGGTACGGCCACCAGCGGTTCCTCGAACATGTCGTGGACTGTCTCGAGCACGGGAAACACGCGCTCATCGACGGCATCGAGGGGCGCAAGACCATAGAACTGTTCAACGCGATATACGAGTCGGTCGAGACGGGACGCGAGGTGGCGCTCCACTTCGAACCACGGCTCGGCAGAAGATCCTAACAACCACTCACGGAGGTGTCGTCATGCAGCGGGAACGGACCTTGGTCCTCATCAAGCCGGGCGCGATACAGCGCGAACTCATCGGCGAGATCATCACGCGGTTCGAACGCAAGGGGATCAAGATCGTCGGCCTCAAGATGCTGCGCATGACCGAGAAACTCGTCAACGAACACTACGCGCACCTTCGCGAACAGCCGTTCTTCCGGGACATAAAACTTTCCATGATGGAGACCCCCATCGTCGCGATAGCGCTCGAAGGGTACGACATCGTACGGCGCGTCCGCACCCTGAGCGGCGCCACCAACCCGCGCGAAGCGGCACCCGGCACGATACGGGGCGACTATTCGATATCCATCCGCAACAATGTCGTGCACGCCTCGGCCACCATCGAGGAGGCGCTCGACGAACTGCAACGGTTCTTCGAGGAGGGAGAGGTATTCTCCTACCAGCGCATCAATGTGATGGATTTTGCCGACGAGTAGCGTCCCCGCCCTCCGGCTCTTCGGCCCACTCGATCTCTTTTTTGACCTTCTGCGTATCGGGCGTCCCGGGACGAGCGCGGTATTTCTGCAGGTCGGCGTTGGTGTAGGTGTTCTTCTTCTTCGACGGCGTCTCTATCTTTTTCTGCAGGCGCTCTATCTCCTTTTCGGTGTACAGGCCCTTTTCGGTCGCCGGGGCCGGCGCGAGACTTTTTATCTCGACCTTGACGGGCGGCTCCGGCGCCTCCGGTGGCGGCGGCTCTTTCGGCGCCGCCTCTTCCGATCCCTTTCCGGTCGGCATCATCTCGTACACCGCCTTATCGGGCGTCACGCCGTTATACCACCGCCACGCGAGCCAGCCGACGAACACCAGCGCCGCCAACGCCGCGAGGACGAGCGGCAAACTCAGGGAACGCGGCGGGACGCCATGCATGGACATATCGGGGAACCTCCGTTCTTTACGGGGTTCCATCGTACAGCGCCTCCCCTCTCCACGCAAGTTTTTATGCTTGACTTCAGTGGCGTTTTTCTTACAATGACTAGCATGTTGAACCACCACGGAAAAAATGGGGTTGTCCTCATGAAAAGAAAAGAACTTGTTCTCCTGATGTTCGCTGGCGCGATCCTTTTCGTCCTCGGTGCCTGCGGCTCCCCCGAGAGCCCCTACGCTCCGGATGATGTCATCGTCCTTCCCGACAATGACGGGAATACCTTGCCGGACAGCGATAAACTCGTCAACGATGACGGTCAACTCGTCAACGACGACGGTCAATTGATAAACGACGACGGCCAAATCATCAACGACGACGGTCAGGTGATCGG
>JAKQHE010000001.1 GCA_029573155.1 bacterium | reverse complement strand
GACGAAGGCGAACAGGAGCACCGGATGGCCGCGCAGAGCGCTCCAGCCGGTGATGTCGCGCGACGCGATGAGCCCCGAAAGCCAGTAGAGCCCCGCTTTGGCGGCGGCGTGCGCCGCAAGGAGCCCGCCCGCGATAAAGAGGTGATTATCGCCCAGTATATCGCGCTGGCCGAGCACCGCGAAGATGAGTCCGATCTGGGCGACCGACGAATAGCCGAGGAGCCGCCGGTCATTTTTCTGCGGCAGGGCGAGCAGGTTCATGGCGATGAAGGTGACGATGCCGATGCCGGTCGCGATCGGGAGCCACGACGGGCCGCCGATCACCAGCAGTTTGTCGACCGCGTAGAGCGCCGCCGCCGCCGAGGCGACCGAGAAGAGCCCCGCGAAGGCGGGATGGGCCGATTCGTAGATGTCGAGCGCCCAGCCGTTGGCGGGGAAAGGCTTGAGTTCCGCCACCACGGCGACGAACATCAGGAAGAAGGCGATCGCCCCCGCCTGCAGGGCGGCGAAATGATCGGGGCGCATCAAGTCGAAGTTGAGCACGCCGGTCGCATGATAGGAAAAGATGATGCCGATGAGCAGGAACGCCGATATCACTTGCGATACGATGAGGTACTTGAACCCGGCGGCCACCGCCCGCTGGTCATCCGACAGGAGCATCAGCCCGCCGGTGGCGATGACGGCGAGTTCGAAGAAGACGAAGAGGTTGAATATGTCGCGGGTGAGCACGATGCCGTTCTGCGCCATCACGAACACCAGCAGCACCGCCATCGCGGCGCGTCCCTTCTCGAGGAGCGCGCGCCGGAGGTAGAGCGCCGAGAAAAGACCCGTCAGGTTGATGAGGAGCGTCAGCGCCGCCTCGACGGGTCCCATCCGCAGGTTGATCGCGAAGGGGGGCTGGACCCCGGCGGTGAATATCTCGACCGGTTGCGCTTCGTAGACGGCGAAGGCCCATACCCACTCGGCCGCTATGAAGGCCATGAAGCCGAGCGCAAAGAGCGTCACGCCGTAGGCGGCGGCACGCCAGCGTTCGCTGAAGAGTCCCAGCATGAACTCGGCGGCCAGCGCCGCCGCTATGATGACGATCGCGCTTACCATTTAAGTTCGGTGCACTTGGTGATGTCAAGGGTCCGTTTTTTCTCATAGAACCGGTAGGCGAAGGCGAGCATCAGTGCCGTCACTCCCATGCCGATGACGATGGCGGTCAGCACCAGCGCCTGCGGCACCGGGTCGATGATGCGGGCGGCCGCATCGGCGGCGGGGACGGCGTTGTCGAGGATGGGGGCGGTGCGGTCGCGCAGGTAGCCTACCGTGACCATGACGATGTTGACACCGGTGTCGGCGACGGTGAAGGCGACGATCATCCGCAGGATATTGCGGTTGGTGAGCGCGCCGTAAAAACCGATGAGTATCAGGATAAATCCCGCCGCCATCGCGATAAGGGCCATCAGAGTTCCTCCGTTTCCGAAAGGTGCGCCAGTATCGAGGAGAACTCGGCCCCGACCTTGAGCCCGATCAGCGAGTAGATGAGCGGTATCGCGCCGGCCGAGAAGAGCGTTCCCAGCGTGCCGATGGGCAGTATCCGGTTATCGAGGAAGCCGCCCGCGAGGAATATCCCCAGCAGGCCGATGGCGACATAGAGGATGCCCGAGAGCGATTCGACGGTGGCAATGAGCGTATGGCTGAAGTGTTTCAGCGGATCGGTGAGGAGAAGCAGCAGCATCCCCGATGCGATGATCGCGCCCCCCTGAAAACCGCCGCCCGGGGTGAGGTGGCCGTTCACGAAGACATAGACGCCCAGCAGCATGATGAGCGGCGCGAGGAGGGTGCTGCCGGTCGCCAGCAGTTCGCCCGCCGGGGTCACGGTCCGCTCCTTGGCGGTCTTCTTCCGGCGACCCGACGCGAGGACGAGCCCCACGATGGCGGCCGAAAGGAACAGCACCGTCACCTCGCCCAGCGTGTCGAGTCCGCGGTAGGTGACAACGATGGCGGTGACGATGTTGGCCGCGCCGATGTCGGCGGCGGTCCGTTCGGCGTAGTAGCGGGCGGTGGTATTGAGTTCGGGGTCGGGTTCGTAGGTGAAAAGGAGTCCCATGAAGATCGCGGCGATGCCGGCGAGGAGCAGAAGCGCGGCGAACTTTCTAATCATGCTCGCCTCCCCGCACCCGTCCGAGGATGAAGAAGAACAGGAAGGTGGTAAGCCCGCTCCCGATGGCCGCTTCGGTCATCGCGACGTCGGGTGCGGCGAGGAGGAGGAACAGGACCGACGCGAGCAGACTCACGAGCCCTGCGGAGAGTATCGCGATGGGCATGCTCTTCCCGAGCACCGCGACGAGGGCGGCGCCGATCATCGCGACGGTGAGCAGTATGGTCAGGGCGATGAAGAGCGCGCTCACGGCCGCTTCTCCCGGTCCTCGGCGAGCCGGTCGACCGTTCCGGCAGCCTGCGGGGTGCCGGTCCGGTGCGCCGCGCGGGCGAGCACCTGTGACGATATCGGGTTGGTGAAGAGGATGAACAGACCGATGAGCAGCAGTTTGACCGCCCAGTCGGGGCGGAGGCAGGCGGCGCCGGCGAGCGTGAGGAGCGTCCCGAGCGTCGTCGCCTTGGTCCCCGCCTGCAGGCGGTTGAAGAGATCGGGCATTCTAACGAGCCCGAGCCCCGCGAGGAACAGGAACGCCGCGCCGGAAAGCATGAGGATGCCGCCGATGATCCCGCCGATCGTCATCTCACAGCCCCCGTTCCAGATAGCGGGCCACTGCGATCACGCCGAGGAAGGAGAGAAGCGCGTAGATGACCGCGACATCGAGATAGATGCCGCGTCCTTCGGCGAGCGCGATGATAACGATGAATACGACCGTGACGAGCGTCATGGTGTCGAACGCGACCACGCGGTCGGCCGCCGTCGGGCCCTTGAGAAAACGGTAGAGGGCGAACAGGAAGGCGATCCCCGTGACCGCCGCCGCTATATAAATAAGGATATCAACCATACATGACCTCGAGGTACTTCTCGAAACCGGCCACGATCTGCGCCGTCGCCGCATCGATGTCGGTCGCCTCGGCGGTGACCCAGTGGATATAGAGCCATTCGCCGTCGAGTTCGACCGTGAGCGTCCCGGGGGTGAGCGTTATCGAATTGGCGAGGATGAGCCGCCCCATGCGACTTTTGAGACGCGTCCGCACCTTGACGATGGCGGGGTTGAGCGGCAGGGATGGGGTGAGGACGACGCGGGCGATATGAAGATTCGACTTGATCAGTTCGCCGAGGAAGTAGGGGAGGTAGAGGAACGCCGTGAGAAAGGCGCGCGGGGTGGCGCGGAATTCGGAGAAGACCGCCAGCCCGTCACGGAAAAGTATCGCGATGACGAGCGCCGTGACGACGCCGACGATGACGATGTCGGCCGCGAGTGAGCCATTGAGAAGCAGCCAGAAGATAAGCAGCGTCAGGAACAATATCGCTATCGCCGAGGCTTTCTTCATTAAACCACCATCATCGAGGACGCGCAAGTATAACAAAGCGGAACGCGAAGGCAAAGAAAAAGCATCACACGCGGTCCCGTTTAAAGGTTGCCACTAGCAACAATGTTATAGGGAACAGAAAATGAAAGTCAAGGGAAAAGGGATACTCAACTCCACTTTTTTATATGCCCCCGCATCCCCGGTTTTTTGCGGAAGGCGGCGCCGCCCATGTAGCGGACCGCGCCGAAGATGGGGCGTACGAACCACGGGCGGTCGTGGAGGCCGCCGATGCTCCAGAGGATGCCGGCGTAACCGTTGGGGTCACGGCCGTCGAGGGCGTAGCGGTCGTTGAGGTACACCGCCGTCGCGATCGCCTCCTCGGGGGTCGCGCTCCATTCGAGCAACTTCTTCGCCCAGTACATCCTGAGGTAGCCGTGCATCGCGCCGGTCGCGATGAGTTCCCGCTGGGCGGCGTTCCAGAGGTCGTCATGGGTCGTTGCCTGTTCCCATGTAGTGCTGGTGTAGCGGTAGAGCCGTTTATCGGCGCGGTGATCGTTCAGCGTTTTCTGCGCCCACGCCGGGATGCCGTCGAACGAGTCATAGTGCGGTTGGTAGAGGCAGAAATTATCGGCGAGTTCGCGCCGGACGATGAGTTGTTCGAGGAACGCCTCGACCGCCGCTGTCGGCGCCGGGTAGTCGCGGATGGCGAGCGCCGCCGCCTGCGCCGATATCTGACCGAAGTGCAGGTAGGGGGATAGACCGGAGGTGGCGTCGGCCGTCGGATCGTTCCGTTCGCCGTAACGGGCAAGGCCGCTTTTCAGGAACCGTTCGAGTCGCTTCCACGCCGCTTTCTCACCCGGTGCCATTGTCAGTGCCGGTCCGGCCGATGCCGCGTTGAGGGTGGCGGTGTCCCGGTCGGCCGGGGTGGCGGTGAACGGGACGGGGTGTTTCTTGAGTTTCGGGAAGGGGAGGAGGAATTCGGCGAGGAGCCGGTTCAACTTCGGCCGGAAGGTGGCGGCGGCATATTCCTTTTTCGGTGAGGCGATGCGGGCCGGGACGATGTTGTGGGCGTCGACCTCGACCACGGGACAACTCAGCGCGGCGGTGACCGCGGCGCGCCAGCGGATCTTTTCGCGGAGCGGATCGAAGTCGCAGACCACCAGCGCCGGGTCGAGTTTCGTCAGTTCGCGCGGCAGGGTGACCACCGGATCGCCGGTAAAGAGGCGGAAGGCAATGTCGAAACGGCGAAGCCGCTCTTCGACCTCGCGCAGGCCGCCGAGCATGAAGTCGTAGTGCCGTCGCGATGCCTCACCGAAGCGAGGCGCGAGACAGAACACGACCGCGAGCGGACGCCCCTTCTTCACCGCCTCGTTCTGCGCGTGGATAAGCGCCCAGTTGTCGCTCACCCGCTGGTCGCGGCTCATCCAGTAGAGGACGGGGCCGCTCCCCGGCGCGCCCGGTTTCAGCACCGTCAGACGGCGCGGATCGACCGGGTTGAATTTCATTTATCGTCGGGGAACAGATCGGTGACCTTGACGCCGGGGTGATGGTAGTGGTTGTAGTCGGCCCCTTTCTTGCCCCACGTGATCGCATGTTCGGGACACCAGTGGAAACAGGCCATGCACTGCTCGCAGGCGTGATTCCAGCCGGGCCGTTTCTCGGCGCTCATCGTGATGTTGCCGACGGGGCAGACCTTCGCGCAGATGCCGCAGCCGGTGCATTTCTCCGACACCTTCCAGTTCTTGTCGCTCGAATTGACATGGGAGGCCCACATCGGGTGGATGAGGTAGCGGGCGAACTTGCCGGGAAGCGAGCCTTTGAGTTCGTTCTTCTCGCGGTTCTTTATCCGTTCACAGACGGTGTCGAGATTGTTGTCGAGTCGCGTGTTGATGTCGGCCTGCTTCTCGGGGGCGGGGGGATTGTAGAAGGGGATGTAGTTGTCGACCGCGCGGAGCGCCCAACCGGCGTCGTTGCGGAATCCTTTGCCGCCCAGCATGTCGTCCCACATCGGGAGGGTGTCGGCGGGGGCGCCGCCGTGGGTGAGGATGGTGAAGGTGTAGGCGGGCTTGGCGATGTCGAGGTGTTTGAGGAACTTCTCGACGGCGACCGGCGGGCCCCATGCGTAGACGGGGAAGACGAAGCCGACCGCGTCGGCGTTCAGCGCTTTGTAGCCGTGGTCGCGTTTGCGGCCCATGTGGATGAGTTCGGCGCCGCCCAGCGCGTCGGCGGCCCGTTTCGCGGCGTGCAGGCTGTTGCCGGTGCCGGTGTAATAGAAGATGATGTTGCTCATGGGGTTGGCTCCTAGTTTTCTACGACAATATCCTCTAAAATCTTTGATGCATTAGCTATCGCCTTTTTGTTGTTAGCAATATAATCAAAAATATGTTTAGTACGATTTCTTCCTTTGCCTTTTTTTCCATCGTAAGGAAGTTTTCCTTGTGCGATAGGGGGGGCACCGTATAGTGATATATGTGCGTAGATGAGATTCCGCTCATCCCTTTTTCTAGCCTTTGGCGTCGTGCTGAAAATAGCTAGCCCCAGGTGCCAGTCTTCATAAAAATACTGAGATAAAACAAGGTTGCTTCCCGTGTCAGACCCTTCTTCTTTCTTGTGTGTTATGTGCTGCCCCAATCTAACCCCGGTGGGCTCTTTGTGTCGTAATGCTTCGCCGATATATAAAATATTGCTTTTCTCTTTGGGATAAGAAATAAACTCTTTTATCAGGAAATATACATAAACGATAGCAATGCCTTTGCCGAGGATAGGTTCTTTTTTGAGATCCAAAAGGCAATGTCTATCATCATTGATGTTCTGCATGTAATGAACTAGTTTCAAAGAAGTCTCTCCCACAAAAGGTTATTCGTTGCTCCTAACACAACGCACATAAAAATTAGCTTTTCTGTCACTGTAATTCATCACGGCGCCTTCTTCAAAACACACATCCCAACCACCGGCAGGAAAATCTGATAGCACCGATGATGACCAAAAATGTCCGTGTTGATCGCCATCGTAACTCCACACGTCCTTTTGCCAATAAAAACCGTTCTCTCCGGGCCCTTTTGCAACTTCGCAGCCACACGCTTTAAAACTATGGCACTTGATGACTGAAAGACAATCATCGGTGAGTTTGCACATGCCGCCGGGTTCGGTTTTGGGGCATCCCTTTATGAGTGTCCTGAGTTCTGAAATAGTAGGTAGGCGCCAGTCAGAGTAACCTTCTAACGAAAGATCCTGACAGTAAGCATAAGCGTTATCTTGATTCATAGTATGACTCGATATTTCTTTTTGCCACATTAAACCGGTCTTGTTATTTACGACGACGGTGTCTTGTATGTCATACTCCCTTGATTTTTCCAGGATGGCATTTATTGTGACCAGCTCTTTTTCTCTTGGGTTGAGAATCTTTTTATATTCCCCATTTTTATTTCTTACCAATAGTTGCTTGGCGCACACAGGTATTTTCCACTTTCCCGGTGTGGTGCCAATCTCTTTGCCGTCTACAATAACCGTTGCTTCGATGTCGTTCCCGTTTTTATCTTGGGCCGTGACCTTGATGCCGGCTTCCTTCGGCTTGACATCCAAGCGGATTTTCTTCGATTCGCCACGGTTCGCGGTGAACTTCTCGCCGGTTTGATAGTAGCAGTTATCTTTCGTTTCGACCTGATGAGGTCCGGGGGAGAGCGTGACCTTCTCAAGCGGCGTCTTGCCGATGCTCTTGCCGTCGAGCGTTACTTCGATCCCCGCTGGTTTCGACTCAACGGAGAGGTAGCCGAAGTCCGGTTCCATTTGCCATTTTATCTGCGTCCCTTTCTTAACGGTTCCGGTCTTCGTCTTTGCCTGATAGTTCTCCAATTCCATCGTTATCGCATGCTTCCCCTGCGTCAGCATCTTCGAGCAGGGCGTCTGCTGACACAATAACTTGCCGTCAACGCGAACGGTTGCCCCGGTCGGCTCCGACTCAAACTTGACGATGGTCTCTTCGCCTTGGCCGATGTCCCAATCTTCTACCTGTTCGCCTATCTTCCCTTCCTTGAACGAGCTGCCGCCCGCTTTTTTGTCTGCGATCTGCGCCGCGATGCTCTTTATCGCCTCGGCAAGTCCTTCCTCGGAACCGTCGAACTCGGCCTTTGCCGTTTTTATGGTCGCCTCTTTGGCAAGGTCGATGAGTTCTGCCGTCAGGGTGTACTGTTTTCCGAAGTAGGTGACGATGCCGGTCAGTATCCGGTCGGCCGTGAGCGCCTGTCCCAACTCAATGCGGCACGAGTGGTCATAGCACTCCTTCCAACTCTCCTTCTTCTGTCCCTTGATCATCTCTTTCCGCTGCCGGTCCTTTGAGATAAGGATGAATTTGTTGGTCGCGCCGATCTCGGTGCGGAGCGCTTCGGCGGCGTTCTCAAGCAGCGGCGCGGAGAGTTTGCCGGACTTGTCTTCGATCTCCATGACGGCGACTTTGGGTTTCTTCTCCTCGCCGAAAAGCGCGAGACTGAGCACCAGAAGCGAAAGGATGATAAATACGCTACGCATGAGACCCCCGGATTTCAATCATGAGAACGCCTGATTGTAATAAAAAGGGGAGGGGAATTCAAGGAAAAGGCCACCACAAAACCTCACCCCAGCCCTCTCAAACCTCACCCCGGCCCTCTCCAAAGTGGAGAGGGAGAACAGGGGCGCCTGTTGGCTTTCCCGCTGGTGGCGAGGGAGAAATCGGTCCCTTCTCCGCACCGGAGAAGGTTAGGATGAGGTTGAAGAAAAACGTCGACGCAAAACCTTCTACCTATCGAGGGAGAAGGTGGCCGTCAGGCCGGAAGAGGGTTTTCAGAACACCCTCACCTCAATCCTCTCCCTTCACAGGGCGAGGAAGCCGCTATTCGCTCCGTTCGACGATCATAGTCAGTTCGGCCGGGTAGGGCTCGAAGATGCTCTGGGCGAGGATATACTCATCGTTGAAACGGAGCGCCCAGTTCTTCAGCAGCGCCGCTGGCACATTGAAGGTGATCCGTCCGGCGCGGTAGTGGTCCATCAGCGCGAAGTAGTGTTCCTTCTCCTGTTTAGAGAGGCGGTCGGAGAAGTAGCCGAAGATATGTTCGTAGGCGTTGATGATGGCGGTGGGGCGCATCGGCTTTGCCACCGTTTCGCGCAACGCCCGTTCGTAGAGCGCCAGCACCTTGGCGACCGGCAGACGGTCGTGGTTGGCGACGATCTTGCCGATGATGCTCGCCTTCGACTGATTGTAGGCCTTGAAAAGATACTTGTGGCGGCTGTGGAACGCGACGAGCGCATCCATCTTTTTCGCCGCGCGGACGCGCCGGAATTCGGCGAAAAGGAATATCCGCGTCAGGAAATGTTCCCGCAGGCCGCGGTCGATGAGGCGGCCTTCATCCTCGACGGCGTGGAGCGGGAACCGGCGGAGCACCGCGTCGCCGAAAAAGCCGGGTCCTTTGCCGGTCGCCATGCATTTGCCGGTGCAGGGGTATATCTTCACTCCCGCGATACCGCACGACGGGGAGCGGCTCTTCAGGATGACGCCGTCGAGTTTTTCGGGGTCGAGCGTGTCGAGGAACCCTTCGGCGAACTTCTCCATGTCGGCCGACACATCGCGCCCCGTCGACGGTTGGACGAGGCGTCGCCCTTTGCCGCGGTCGCTCTCGATGCGGATCGGGTCGCGCGGGACGCCGAGCCCGACGGCCATTTCGGGGCAGACGGTGGCGTGGTCGAGGTAGGGGAGCAGTTGTCGGCCGAATTCGAACCCGATGATCTGGGCGTTATAGCGGCAATTGTCGAAGCCGAGACAGCGGCTGAACAGCACCAAGGGTCGTTCCCACGAGAAAGAGGCCATGCGTACCTCCCGGGAGTGCGTTCGCTATCGATCAGAACCGCGGCTAGGAGCCGCAACACTTCTTGAATTTCTTGCCGCTCCCGCACGGGCAGGGGTCGTTGCGTCCCGCCTTGGGCGCCTCGTGACGGACCTGCGCCTGCGGCGCGGCGCGACCGTCCTCGAAGTACCAGCGCCCGCCCTCCTTTGAGAATATCGCTATCTCGTGGTGGCGATTGTGGTTGCCTTTCTGGGTGTAGGTGGCGACGAACTCTATCTCGGTCTTCCCATCGACCTCTTGCTGTCCCAGTATCTCGAGTTTCTCCCACTGCGAGGTGGTGGCCCAGCGGCGAGTCTCCTCCTCGTTCATGGCGCTTTGCGCCTTGGGATGGGTCGTCTCGATGATGTACTTTATCTCGGCCCGCGCAAAGGCGGTGTAGCGGCTTCGGAGCAGGTCCGTGGCCGTCGCGGGCTTTTTCTTACCCTTGATGAGCGGTTCACAGCAGTCGGCGTAGGCCTTGCCGGTACCACAGGGACACAGGGCGGTCATGTGGGCATCCTCTCAGTCGCCGAGCAGGTCGTCAAGTTCATCCATCTCGTTCTTGTATTTCTTTTTCTCTTTCTCTTTCTTCTTCGGGGCCGGCTCTTCCTCAAAATCCTCCTCTACCGGCTTTTTCTCCTTCTTGGGGGTCTCATCGAAGATGCTCCCTTCGTCCTCTTCGAAATCCTCCTCTACCTTTTTCTTCTTCTTTTTCGGCCGGTCCTCCTCCTCGAAGTCCTCCTCCTCGGCCTTCTGACGCTTCTTCTCTTCCTTCAGCCGTTTCTCTTCGGCCTTTCGTTCGGCCTCCTCTTCGGCCTTGAGACGCTTCTCTTCCTCAAGGCGGCGCTTCTCCTCGGCCTTTCGCTCGGCTTCCTCTTCGGCCTTGCGGCGTTTTTCCTCGGCGATGCGCGCCTCCTCCTCGGCCTTAAGTCGCTTCTCCTCGGCGATGCGGGCGGCCTCCTCTTCGGCCTTGCGGCGCTTCTCCTCCTCGATGCGGGCCTTTTCTTCGGCCTCCTGTCGGGCTATCTCGGCCTCGATGGCCGATATCTTCTCGCCCTTATCCTTTTTATAGTCGCAGGCGTCCACATCACCGGCAAGACACCCTTTCTCGTAGAATTTGTAGGCCTCCTTGAGGTTGATGAGTTCCTCGGAACGGGAAAGTATGAGGTCGCCGATCAGTTTGCACATGTCGCCCTGATTGGCGTCGCAGGCCTTGCGCATGAAGGGATCGGCCTGTTCGAGTCCCACGATCCTTTCGTTGAACTTGAGGAGCATCTTGGTGAGTTTCACGCAGGCGGGGACAAGGCCGGCATTACACGCCTTTTCATAGTATTTCTGTGAATTGGAAAGCTTTTCCTCATCTCCCGATCGTTCCTCGACCACATCGGCTATCTTGAGGCAGATCTCGTTGCTCCCCCCCTCGCAGGCCTTCGACCAGTATTTCTGGACCTTTTCGTAGCCTTCGGGATCGTCTATCCGCTTGAACCAGGTGTCGCCCATGTCGGAGCAGGTGGCGATGTCGCCGAACTCGCAGGCCTTGTCGAAGAGTTCCTTCGCCTTTTCGGTGTTTTTGGCCATGCCGAGTCCCTTGGCGCTCATCTCGCCGAGCGAGCGGCAGGCCTTGGCGAACTTCTTGTCGCAGAGTTTCTCGTAGTAACCGACCGCCGAAGAGTAGTCCTGGAACACGCCGCTCGTTCCGTTGCGCCACATGTCGGCGATGGTGTGACACGCCTCGTCGTAGTCGCCCTGACAGGCGCGGTCGATGAGGGCGCGCCCCTTTTCGTTCTCGGGACTCGGCGCGTCGCCCGAAAGCCACGCGAGGCCGGCCTTGTGGCAGCCCACCATCGAGCCCTCGTCGCAGGCGCTCTGATAGTAGCCGCGCGCCTTTTCCTTGTTGACCGTCAGGTAACGATCGCCTTCCGCCAGTTTCTCCTGCGGCGTCGAGGCGCAGGCGGCGAGCACGAAGGCGATGGCAGGGAACAGGATGCGTCCGATCTTCATGGGTGACCCCCTCGGTTGTCTTCTTTCCACAAACGAACGGTGACAGCATAGCCGGAAAGATATAAAAAGCAAAATAGCGTCGTTGGAAAGCGTCTCTGTCGCGTCATTTGCCCGAACTCTCCCGCAGGAGCCGTCCGATGTAGGTGTACCCGCGCGCCTTGGCGATGAGTTCGGCGTATAGTCCGTCACCCCGTTTTATGTCGGGATCGGCGCCTTTTTTCAGCATGTCCTTGATGATGGTGCTCATGTTCTTCTCGACGGCGAGCATGAGCGCGGTGTTGCCGTCCTCATCCTGGATGTTCAGGTTCATGTCCCGTTCAAGGAGCATCCGGATGAGTTCGCGATCGTTGCGCTGTATCGCTATCATGAGGGCGGTGCGTCCCTTGCCGTACTGGAAATCGAGGTCGGCGGACGCCTTGTAGCGCAGGAGCATCTTGGCGAGATCGAACTTGCCGGAGGCGAAGCAGAACATGAGGAGCGAGTGTCCTTTGGCGTTCTTGATGCTCGGGTTCGCCTTGCTGTCCAGCAGGAGTCGCACCATCGTCTTGTCGTTCTGTTCGATGGCGATCATGATGGGCGGACGTCCCTCGTAGTTCGGCGCGTTGACATTCGCTCCCTTGAGTATCAGTTTGCGCGCCGCGACGGTGTCGCCCTTTATGACGGCGGTCGCCAGTTCATCGGGCGATATCTCGAACACCTTGAGTATCTTGATGACCTCGCGCTGGCGGTTCTCGACGGCGTGCGCCAGTGCGTTGCGCCCCTCCTTGTCGGTCTTGTAGGGGTCGGCCTTCTTCTTGATGAGCAGTTGCGTCACTTTGACATTGCCTTTCTCGGCGGCGTACATGAGCGGGGTCTTGCCGGTGTTGTCGGTGGTCTCGCGCCCGGCCCCTTTCTGCAGGAGCGTCAGGGCGAGTTCGGTGTTCCCCGACGATATGGCGTGCATGAGCGCCGTTTTGCCGTCGGGCCCCTTGAGGTCGAGTTTCACCTTGCGCGCTATGAAGAAGTTTATCATCTCGGTGGAGCCGCTCGTCACCGCCGTGATGAAAAAGGGCCAGCCGTCCTCGTCGGCGCCGTTGATGTTCGCTCCCGCCTTGACCGCCGCCTGAGCGCGCGAGACATCCATCGCCTGCACCGCGAAGAGCAGTTTTTCGTTACCCTGACCGCCACCTTTCTTCGCGGCGGCGGCGGGGAGCGCAGCGCACAGCAGAAGGATAAAGATGAGAAACCGTCGCCGGGGCATCATGCCTCCTCCGGGCGGTCGCCGAAGGTCCGGTCGCGACCCGCTTCCTTCGCCTGGTAGAGAAATGCGTCGGCGCGGGCGATGATCTCCTCGGGAGACAGCGTGAGCCCGGTGCAGACGGCATAGCCGACCGACGCGGTGACCGAGAGTGTGTGGTCGCCGGCCTTGACGCGCAGTTTCGCTATGCTGCGGCGTATCCGTTCCGATACATGGTAGGCGCCCTTCCGGCCCGCCTGCATCACGACGAGGAACTCTTCGCCGCCGTATCTTGCAGCGAGGTCAGTGCCGCGGAGCGCCGAGGCGACGGCCTGCGCGACAGCCTTGAGTACCGCGTCGCCCGCCGGATGCCCGTAGGTGTCGTTGACCTTCTTGAAATGGTCGATATCTATCATCGCGACGGAAAGTTTGGAGAGCGGGTCAAGCCGCGCGGCGCGGATGCGCTCCTTGAGCACCTTCATGATGTTGCGGCGGTTGGCGATGCCGGTGAGCGGGTCGGTGAGCGCCTCGGTGTGGAACTGTCGCTGGGAGAGGATGGTGGTGACCTGCGCGACGGTGTGGTCGAGCACGCGGCGCTGTATCGCGTAGAGCGTCGGATTCTGTTTGGCGAGGCGGCATATGAAAGCGCCGAAAAGCACGAGGTTCTCGTCGAACAGAGAGAACATCTCCCACTCGTCGGGGAAATGCTTCTCGTCGGTGTATATCTCGGCGAGCAGAGTGTCCCAGTCCTTCTCGTCGATGCCGCGCGCGAGGACCACGTGAGGCTTTTCGACCGTTTCGTCGCAGAGCGCGAGCGCGAAGGCGTCGAGCGAGAGCGTGTCGGCGAGTTCGAGGAACACCTCCTCGACGGTGACGGTGTTCTCGCGAAGGCCGGCGATAAGTTTCGAGGAGGCGGACAGATTGGACATCTCGACTATCTTCTCCTCGACCTGCTTGGCGAGTTTCTTCATCTGGTAGAACGAAGAGAACAGGGTCGAGAAAAGCGACATAAAAGAGTATTCGGAGGGGGAGAACACGGGGCGATCGGGCGCGCGCGTTACGAGCACGAGGAATGCCTCGTCGAGTATGGAGAAGAACGAGTATATCTCGCGGTCCTCCTCCAGAAGCGTATTGCCTTCGAAGTTCGGCACCTCATCGAGATCGATGTCGCCGGTGCCGTGGGAGGCCAGGACCGTCCACTGCGCGGTCGCCGCGTCAAAACGGAACAGTCCGATGAATGAGAGATCGAAGAGGGGGCGGGCGAGGAACGACACGACCTGTGACGGTATCGTCTCCAGCGGCGCCGGCTCGAGCGTGATGGCGGCGAAATTGACCAGATCGGTCATCGCGCCGATGGTCCAGTCGTTGTAGCCGCGGAGGTGTTCCGGGACACGGTCGGGAGCGTGCGTGTTGCCGAAGGAGGCGGTGTCGTTCATGGCGTCTCGGCCGTTGTTTCGGGGCACTATAGCAAAAAGGCGGGCCCATTGCAATTTTAGAGGTACCTAAAAAAACTGCCGCAGGGCGGGAAAACAAAATTTGCGTGATATGGCGCCGCGTGTTATGGTGTCGCGACATCCGTTCTCTGAGAGAGGTGACGCATGAAAAGGACCTTGCTTGCCCTTCTGATCCTCGCGCTCGCCGGTTGTGCCGCTACCGTTCACCGGACCCCGGTGGCGTCCGTCGCGGCGGCCCCCGCGCCCGGGACCGCTCCCTTTTGCATACCCGCCGTACGACCGACCGGTCCCGAAGCGGCTTTGCTCGCCGAGATATTCTTCGGGGTGGGACCGCGCGTCGGCGATATCGACAGGTTGCTCGACGCGGCGCTCGCCAAGTATCCGGACGCCTATGAACTGCACGAGATGGCGGCGTGGTGGCAGACCATGCTCGGCGACGATCGTCGCGCGGTCCATCACTACATGAAGGCGGCCTGCGACCTTGCGAGCCCCCGCACCGACATCTATCTGCATGCTCTTCGCGACGCCCTGTCCACCGATGAGAAGCGGCGGTTCCTGCCGGTGCTGGCGGTCCTGTCGGTCGAACACCCCGACCCCGTTCTCCGCCCGATCGCCGCGGCGATGTGGAGCGAGATCCTGCTCGACCTCGGTCGCGTCGAAGAGGCGCGGGCGGTCACAAAGGGCATCGGCTACATCACCGACTGGTCGGTCATCGGTTCGTTCGACAACGATCAGGGCAAGGGATTCTACGAGGCCTATCCGCCGGAAACGGAGATCGATCTGGCGAAGAGATACAAGGGAAAGGTCGGCGAGATCGGCTGGATGCCGGTCCTGCCGACGCGTCATGACGGTCTGCTGTCGCTTCAGAACCTTTTGTATCCGGGCAGTTGGTCCACCGCCTATCTTCTCACCCATGTGAGGGTCGATGCCGAGACCGACGCGAGGGTGGTCATCAGCACGGGCAATCCGACCGCCGTCTGGCTGAATGGCGCGGCGGTCCATGCCAACGACCGGATCGATTCTTTTTTCTACGATACGGTGAGCGTTCCGGTGCGGCTCGCCAAAGGATGGAACCGTCTTCTCGTCAAATCGGCCGCCGAGAACCGCGGCTGGCTCTTCGCGGCGCGGCTCACCGACGCGACGGGCGCCCCGCTGCGCGGCGCGATCTTTTCACGGACCGTCGCCGATGCTGCGCTCGCGACGCCGGTCGCTCAGCCGGCGCCGCCCGCACCGGAGGAGGAGCTGTTGCCGTCCATCGCCCAGCAGAATCGACAGGCGTTCCTGCAGGCGCTCTCCGATCAACGCAACGGCCTGCGGAAAAAGGGGCGACAGGCTTTCATCTCCTTGTACGAGGGGAACGGGCAGAATCCGCTCGCGATGTTCTTCGCCGCGCAGGGGCTCATCGAGAACGAGGAGGAGGGCCGCCTGATAGATCTTCTGAACCGTGCCCTGTCGCCGCAGGGGATGCCGACCGCCGGATTCCTCGCGATTCGCGGCGATTTCTACCGGCGCAAGGGGCTCCGCGACAGCGCCGAGGACGATTACAAGGCGGCGCGAGCCTTGGATCCCGCGGCTCCCGCGGCTTACTGGGGGCTGAACGGTCTTTTCCGTGACCGTCGCTGGCACAAGGACCGGCGCGATATCGTGAAGGCGATGCGCGACGCATGGCCCGACGACGCCGATATCGTCCGGGAAGAGGCCGACTGCGCCGAGGCGCTCGGTTATTTCGATGAGGCGGAACGGATCCTCGTCGCGGCGGTCGCGCTCGAACCGGGGCGGGTGGCATTCCTCCGCAAACTTGCCACGATGGCCCGCATGCGGCACGATCTTCCCGCCGCGCTCCGGTGGGTGGGGACGTTGGCCCGGCTGGCCCCCGATAACCCTGCCTATCCGACCGAACAGGCCGAACTCCTGCGGCGCATGAAACGGTACGATGAGGCCCGGAAATTCCTCGATCATGCCGCCGCGCTCGCTCCGTCGTCCCCCGGTGCCTATCAGGAACTCGGTGATCTGGCGTGGGAGCAGGGACGGCGCGAGGAGGCGCTCACCCAGTGGAAGAAGGCGCTCGACCGTAACCCGAAGAACTCGTCGCTCGCGGAGCGGGTGACCTACCTGTCGGTCGGCGAGAAGGACATCGCCGAACGCTACCTGCCCTCCGAGGCCGAGATGAATGCCCGTATCGCCGCGGCGAAGGCGGTGACCCCGCATCCCGGAGCGCAGGCGATCATCGCGCTCGACAAGGCGGCGGTCCACATCAACGACGACGGGTCGAGCATCTGGTACATCACCGATGTGAAACTGGTGGTCAACGACGCGGGCCGCGACATGCTCATCAGTGAATCGCTTCCCTTCATGGGGCGGCTGAAGATACTCAAGGCCTATTCGCTCGACCCGCAGGGGATGCGGCAGGAGGCGTCGTCCATCCGGGGCGGACAGATACGGTTCCGTCAACTCGACAAGGGATCCGTGACGGTGGTGCAGTACATCCACTACAGCCCGCCGCCCCATTTCCTCGACAACCATTTTCTCGGCCAGTGGTATTTCCAGACCGTTTCCCAGCAGATGCTCTACTCGGAACTGCGGCTCATCCACAATCCCAAGCGGGAACTGGTGTTCGACATCCGCGCGCCGGTCGAGGAACGGATCGAGACGGTGGAGGGGCTGACGATGCGGACCTTCACGGCGGTGGACCGCCCGCCGCTCATGCTGGAGCCGATGGCGCCGCCGGTGTCCGATTTTCTCGATCAGATGACCATCAGTTCCATCAAGGGCTGGGAGGACTATGTCAACTGGGAACGGGCGCTCCTTAAGAATGTGTTCGCTTCGACCCGGGAAACGCGTGAACTGGCCGCTCGCCTGACCGAAGGGAAACAGACGCCGCGCGCCAAACTGGACGCCCTGTTCCGGTTCGTCGCGCAGGATATCCGCTATCAGCAGGATTACGAAACGAGCATCGCGGGAGTGAAGCCGCACAGCCCGGCGCAGGTCATCGAACGGCGTTACGGTGACTGCAAGGACAAGGCGGTGCTCTTCATCCAACTCGCCAAAGAGGCGGGGCTCAAGGCCGATTACGCGATATTGCGGACCCGCCGAGCCGGTCAACTGCAGAAGAAGATACCCAACCAGCAGTTCAACCACGCCATAGTCCACATACCGGCCCAACCGGGCGTCGAGGAGTCGTTCTTCATGGACCCGACGGTGGACCTGCTCGAGATCGGCAATCTGCGCGAGGACGATCAGGGGGTCGAGAGTCTGGTCATGGATGTCGATACCGCGCAGTGGCGGTTCATCCCGATACCGTACCAGCCGGCCGAACTCAACTATGAGAAACAGGATATCTCGCTGACCGTGTCGCCTGACGGCTCGGTATCGGCGCGCGCGACGCTGATCCTGCGCGGCAACTACTCGTCCTACATCAGGCAGACGCTTCGTACCCGCAAGGAGGCCGACCGGTTCTTCCAGGGGCTCGTCAACCGGCTCTTTCAGGGCGGGACGCTCATCGGTGCCGAGTATGGCGACATCGAGGACATCGAACGGCCGCTCACGATAACGCTCACGGCCGACGCGTCGAATCTTCTGGTGCGGCAGGGGGACCGGAAGCGGCTACGCATACCGCTCGATATGCTGCGCGCCGACATGATAAAACTGGCTGAGCGGGTCCTGCCGATGGAACTCGGCATACCGGGGCTCACCGAGGTGACGGTCTCCGTTTCTCTGCCGCCCAAGACGAAGGTGCTCTCGGCCCCCGAGAAATTCCGGAGTGACGGCCCCTGTTTCAGCGTGGAACGGACGGCGCAGGGCGGCCCGAACGCCCTTACCGTGACGACCCGCTACCGCAAGGAGTGCACCATGCTCGCGCCGGCCGACTACCCGGCGTTCCGCGCCGCGGCGCAGGAGGTCGTCAGCCGTCAGGAAGACTACATCATATTCAAATAGTCAGTTTGGCCTTTTCCAACACCTCGATGTCGCCGTCGGGGAGAAAGCGTATCAGCATGAGGTTGTTGATGACCTGATCGAAGGCGTAGGTCACCGCGCCGAAGTCCTCCCAGAGTTCGGTGAAGCCACGCTCCGACAGGTCGTGCATCGCCAGCGCCACATGCGGGTGCCAGCGTTCCGGGAGGTACTCCTCGATGGTGCGGTCGCAGAAGATATCGAGAAAGGCGTTCGCCATGAGATGGGTCCCCGCCAGTTCCTCGGTCCGTTCGACCTCGAAGTAGAGCATCTCCTTCCCGGCGTTCCCCATCTTGCGCACCGACAGCGTGAAAGGCTTCACCTTCGCCGCGAACCGGGAGAACTGTTTTCGCATCTCGGGCAGTTTAGCGGTATCGACCGAGCCGCCCTGAAAGGTGAAGGATGGATGCTGGAACAGTTGCACCTCCTTCGTGCCGTACCGCTCGGCGCAGAGGTCCCAGAGATTCTTGGTCTCCTGATAGAGCGCCCCTTCGAGGAGCGATATGACCGCGATGAGTTCCTGAGACATGAGTTAGCGGTTCTCTCCCGAAAGGTATTCGCCGATGAGGCGGACGATGAGATCGTTCAGGTATTCGACCCCCGCCTCGACCTCGCCGCTCGGTTCGCCGTGCTCGCCGCCGATGCCCGAGTCGTCGGTGATGAAGACATAGGTGCCGCCGGTGAGTATGTCGAAGGAACGGGCGACGAACTCCTCGTTCTTGTCGGCGCCGCTCGCGGCGACCGGGATGATCCGGATACCTTTCGCCGCCGCGCGGGCGATGGTGCCCTGCAGACTTTCTATGACCTCGGGGAATTCGTGGGGCGGCGCGTCGTGTATCCAGAAGAGCAGGCGCATCCGCGCCTCGGCGCTCCACTCGTGGTGGTCGACGGCGCTGAGGAACGCGGTGTGGACCGCCTCGGGCATGTCGCCGCCGCCGTTGGCCGATTGCGCGGCGAGTATCGTCACCGCCTCATCAATATCCTCGCTGAACGGGAAGGGGAGTACCACATACTCGTCGCCTTCGTCGCGATAGAAATTGAGCGACAGGCGGACGCGCAACTGTTTCGCTTCGTTCTCCTTGACCCGCAGGATGACATCCTTCATCTCCGCTTTGATGTACTCGAGTTCGTCGCTCATCGAGCCGGTGGTGTCGAACAGGAGCATGAGGTCGAGCAGGTCGCGTTCCTGTTCCACAGTGTTCAGCGTCAGCGCTATCGGCGTGGTCACGGGGCTGTTGATCTTCGCCGAGGAGGCGCTCTTTTCGTAGTAGCGGGCGACCACCTTGCAGGGGCCGGCCGCCGGGACCCCGGCGACGCCACTGAAAAGATCGGCGTGACCCGCCACATCGGTGCGGGCGCGCCAGACGATGCCTTCCTGCTCGCACGATAGTTCCGTTTCGGCGTCGGCTATCGGTGAACCGGCCCCGTCAACGACCTGCACCGGGATGCGGTCACGCGTCACAAAACCCCATGCGGTCTCGTAGAAGGAGAATTCGTCGTCCAGCAGGGCGATCCACTCTTCCCAGTTATTCAGGTCGTTCCATTCGCTTGCGGTGACCTGCCCCGGCTGTATGTCGCTTTCTCCCGGTATCTCCGGGCCATCCTCCGAAGATCCCGGGTCGCTGTCGGGTACCACCGATGAGTCACTGGATGCGTAGGAGTCACTTGCGGTCGCGGTATCGCTATGGGGGGCCGGATCACCGTCCGAATAGCCTCCGGAAGAGTCGGAGGAGAGCACTTCGTCGCTGTAGGTGTCGTCAGGGTAGTAGGTGGTGTCCGTCGAACCATTGTAGTCGTGATCCGCCCCCTGCTCGACCGTTCCTTCCTGTTGTTCGAAGATACTGCCGTAGGGGTCTCCGGACGAAGGGTCGCCTCCCGATGGCGTCGCGCCGTCGCGCACAAAGGTCCCTTCGCAGGAGATCAGCAGGGCGCACGCCGAAACGCAGAACGCCGTCAGGCGGAAAATGTCGCGGAAGTCTTTTCTCATGACCCGCCTCCTCAATGTCAAGGGGTAACGACACTATTATGGTGCGAGGAGCGGGATACTTTTATCAAATGGCGGATAAAAAAGTAGTAACCATACATTATCACTTGTCTATTTCTTATTGGGCGGTTATGGCGTCGCCCGCCTGCAGGTCGGCGAGGCGGTCGGAGTATTCCTTTTTGAGCGCGGCGGCCCGTTCGAGCGCCTTTTCGTACTCTTCGGCGAAGGCGGCGCGCTTCTGCTCGTAACCGTTCTTGAAGTCGGCGAGTCTCTGTTCGTACCCGTTGACCAATGCGATCCGTCTCTGCTCGTAGCCGTTCTTGAATTCGGAGACCTTCAGATCGTAGGCCGCTTCATACTCTTTCTTTGTTTCGGCGACCCGTGCGAGCGCGGCGTCGTACTCCTCTTTCCATTGGGCTATGCGGGCACCGATGAGCGTCTTTCTCTCGTCGATGGCGGCGGCGAGCCGTTCCTTGAACTTTGCGAACTCCTCCTGATAGTAGGCGACCATCGCCTGTTCGTACTGCTCCCTGAGTTCGCCGACCAGTTCCTTCACCGGCACGATCTTTTCGATGCGCCACGCGGTGGATCCGCAAAAGGCAAAGCCGTCCCGGAGTTCTCCCTTTCGTGCGTTGTTGAGCGCCTCGGATATGCAGTATTGCACCTCGCGGGCGTCGCACGATTCGAGACAGCGCCACGGACAGTGGAAATCCTTGCGCTCGCCGCGTTCGACCTCCTTGAGGAAGTCGTTGCGGATGGCTCGTCCCGGCATCCCGACCGGGCTTTTTATGATGGTGATGTCATCCATCGCGCAGTCGATGTAGGCCTCCTTGAAACGGATGTCAGCATCGCATTCGTCGGTTGCGACGAAGCGGGTCGCCATCTGGACGCCTGCGGCGCCGAGTTGGAGGATGCGCCGGATATCGTCGC
>JAKQHE010000257.1 GCA_029573155.1 bacterium | reverse complement strand
GTGCCGCCGCTCCGGGAACGCAAGGAGGATATCGTACCGCTCGTTGAACAGTTCCTCGGCGATATGGCCCGCAAGGGCAGGTCGCTGCGCCTTGGCGACAAGGTCCGTGCCTTCCTCATGGAATACCCGTTCCCCGGTAATGTGCGGGAACTGCACAATATCATCGAGCGGGCCGCCGTCCTCACAAAAGGTCCCGAGATAGGCATGGACGCGATATCGGTGCGTCCGGCAAGCGACATCGCGGAAGCGCCGCTTCCGCTTGCCGAACCGGTCGATCTCGACCGGATACTCGCCGATACCGAACGCCGTTATCTTCAAGCGGCCCTTGAAAAGGTCAAGGGGAAACGGGCCGCTGCCGCGGCGCTTCTCGGCATCACTGAACGGTCCCTGCGTTACCGCATGGACAAACTCAATCTGCGCGGGGCGACTGACGATGAGTGAAGAACTCCTCCTTCACCCTTTATTCCGGCAGGCCGTAGCGCTTTTCCTGCTTTTCACGGGTCTTGCTGTCGGCAGTTTCCTTAATGTCTGCATCTACCGTATCCCTCTCGGTCGTTCCATCATCTGGCCGTCGAGCGCCTGTCCCGGGTGCGGTCGTCCCATCGCATGGTACGAGAACATACCGGTCCTTTCGTGGATCGCCCTGCGGGGGCGGTGCCGGGGATGCCGCGCTCCCATATCGGTCCAGTATCCGCTCGTCGAGATGCTGACCGGTCTGCTTTTCCTGCTTGCCTACCTTTCATGGGGACTTTCGGTCGACCTCCCTTTTATTCTGGCATATTTCAGTCTCCTCATCGTCATCGCCGGCATCGATATCAAGGCGCAGATAGTGCCGCATGTCCTGACGGTCCCCGGGATGTTGCTCGGGCTTCTCTACGGCTATCTCGCACCGCAACGGATGCTTGTCGAGGCGGCCGCCGGGCTTCTGCTCGGCGGCGGCTCGCTCCTGCTGGTCATCGTCCTGTTCTACATCGCGACGAAGAAGATCGGGATGGGAGGCGGCGACGTGATGATACTTGCGATGATAGGGTCCTATCTGGGACCGGCAAAACTACCGCCGGTCCTCTTCATCGCGTCTGCCGGCGGGATAGTGTTCTTTTTGCTTATGCGGCTCGTTTTCAAGCGCCGCCGCATCGCCGACACCGTCACGACCGACGATATAAAGGGAACCGAATCCGATCTTGAACGGGTCATTTATTTCGGCCCGTTCCTCGCGATCGGCGGCATCGTGATGCTCTTTGCCGATCGTTTCTTATGGATACATCTCATAGCATGGTGGTGAACCGCATGATGAAAGAAGAAGCGCTCAGGTACCATCGTCTGCCCGCGCCGGGCAAGATAGCGATACAGCCGATCAAGCCCTGCCGGACCCAGCGAGACCTCTCGCTCGCCTATACACCCGGCGTCGCGTGGCCCTGCCTCGAGATAGCCGGGCGACCGGAGGCGGTCTACGACTACACCGGACGGGGCAATCTCGTCGCCGTTATCTCCGACGGGACGGCGGTGCTGGGGCTTGGCGACATCGGTCCACTCGCCTCAAAGCCGGTCATGGAAGGCAAGGCGCTCCTTTTCAAGCGATTCGCCGGTATCGACGCGATAGACCTCGAGGTCGCCGAAAAGGATGTCGACCGCTTCATCGACATCGTCGCCGCGCTCGAACCGTCGTTCGGTGGTATAAATCTGGAGGATATCGCTTCGCCCCGCTGTTTCGCGATAGAGGAGCGGCTCAAGGCGCGGA
>JAKQHE010000249.1 GCA_029573155.1 bacterium | reverse complement strand
CGCCATCGCCCTGCGCGGCCTGACGATAGCGGAATTCCCCGACGGCGCCGTCGGTATCCGCCGCATGCTCGCCGAGATACTCGCCGCCAAGCGCGGGGAACGGACCCGCGAATCGATGGCGAATTATTCAGAAACGTTGCTTGCCGAACGGTTCTTCTTCATGCGGCTCGCGAGCGGGTCGGTGGGTGGCAAGGGGCGCGGCCTTTCGTTCATCGAACATGTGCTCCATCGCGCCGGGCTCGACGCGGCGGTCCCCGGGCTCAATATCCGCCTGCCGCGCACGGCGATCATCGGCACCGACGAGTTCCACCTCTTCGTGGACGGTATCGGCCAGCAACGCATCCTGCAGATGAACGACGAAGGGGCGGTCCGGTCGCTGTTCCTGCGCACTCCGTTGACGCTCACCCTTCGCCAGCGCCTGAGGGTCCTCCTCGGCAAGGTCACCGGCCCGCTCGCGGTCAGGTCGTCGGGTCTGTTCGAGGACTCGCTCTCGCAACCGTTCGCCGGCATCTACGAGACCTATTTCCTCCCCAACAGCCACCCCGATCCCGAGGTGCGCCTGCGCCAACTCGAGGAGGCCATACGACTCGTGTTCGCGTCGGTCTATTCGCCGCTCGCCCGCTCCTACTTCGATTCGGTGCAGTACGAGATGGAAGAGGAGAAGATGGCGGTCATCATCCAGGAACTGGTCGGCCGGCGGCGCGGCGACCGCTTCTACCCACACATCTCGGGCGTCGCGCAATCCTACAACTACTATCCCTTCGCCAAGATGAAGCCGGAGGACGGCATCGCGCTCCTCGCGGTGGGTCTTGGCAAGGCGGTGGTCGACGGCGAGCAGGTGTTCCGTTTCTGCCCGCGGTACCCCAAGGCGCGCAACCAGTCGCTCAAAGATATGCTGAACGCCTCACAGCGCTATTTCTACGCGCTCGACATGCGCAAAAGCGACGCCGATCTCCTCGAAGGCGAGATGGCCACGCTCGTTCGTCCCGAGGTGATCGAGGCGGAGCAGGATGGCATGCTCGATATGTGCGTATCGACCTACGACGGCGCTCAGAACCTCAAAAAGCCGGGGCTTCACGCCGCCGGGCCGCGCATCGTCGATTTCTCCTACATCCTCGAATACAAGCAGGTCCCGCTCGCCGGTGCGATACAGACGACGCTCGACATCATGAAACATGCGCTCGGTACGCCGGTCGAGATAGAGTTCGCCGTCGATCTCGACGAGGCCGACAACGGCGCGCCGACGCTCTATCTCCTGCAGGTCAAACCGCTCGTCCGCAACACCGCCGACCACCACATCGATCCGGCGACGCTCGACCGGTCGAACCTCTTTCTCTACACGACGCGGGGGATGGGGAACGGCATCGTCGAGGATGTGCGCGACATAGTCTACATCAGCCCCGACCGTTTCGACCGCTTGAAGACCGAGGCGATGGCGGTCGAGATCGCAGCCATCAACAAGGTGCTCAAGGCCGAGAATCGGCGTTACATCCTCATCGGCCCGGGGCGCTGGGGTTCGTCGGACCGCTTCCTCGGCGTGCCGGTCGACTGGTCGGCGATATCGCAGACCCGCGTCATCGTCGAGGCGGGGCTCAGCGATTTCTCGATAGACGCCTCGCTCGGATCGCACTTCTTCCACAACATCACCTCGATGAACATCGGCTACTTTACCGTGGCGGCCCATTCCGAAGAGGACCTTATCGACTGGAAATGGCTTGCGGCGCAACCGCTCGTCGCCGAGAAACAGTACGCGCGGCATGTGCGGCTGGAAAGACCGGTGCTGGTCAGGATGGACGGTCGGTCGGGCATCGCGGCGATAGGGAAACCGCCGCTACATTAGATCCTTATACCACAGACACACGGCGGCGAAGGCGGTGGCGGCGTGGACCACTTTCGCCTCGACACCCTTGCTGCGGACGGTGAATTTCTTGATGCCGCGCATTTCCATCGATTCCTCGGCCATCTCGCGGACCTTGGCCTCGACATATTCGAGCGGGGCGTGGTTGTGGTGCTCCATGATGACGCCGTTGAGCGACCGGTCATCCGGTATCGCGATCGCGACGGCGGCCGATATCGTCTCACCCGGTTCGGTCGAGGTGATGGCGGCGTAGGCGAGCGGCAGGAAACTGCCGGGCGGTATCGCGACCGCTTTCACTTCGGTGGAGCGCGGTGGCAGGATGCTGCTCATCTTTATCAGGTTGGTGTTGCCGATGCCCGCCTTGATGAGCGCGCCGTCGAACGAGGTCAGTTCCGTCTTTCCTTCGCTCGCTCCGGCACAGAAGAAGTGTATGTCGGGAATGCTCCGCACATCAACCATCGTCATCCTCCGTCAGAAAGGTTGTCGCACCGATGGTATCCACGAACGGGAGAGAGTCAAAAGTTTTGTGATTTACAAATGAAAAGTCGTTTACCGGAACCTCATACCGACAAAAACCATGATAGCGGTAGGATCCCAGTGAGGCCACAAAGAAAGGTATGTTTCTAGCCCTCCATGCAGAGAGCAACATTTGCTAATGTGCCAAACATAACCGATTTCTAGGCCCATAGAGGCGAGCCCTTCGTAACTATAAGAAGAATAACCTTCGCCTGTCTCAATGTTCATCGCTCCACCGTAAAAACCGACTCCCAATCTCATCTCATGCTCTAGAACATTTGAGAATCGTATTGGTACGCCAAAAGACCCACCAGCCAACCCGTAAAAAGCAGAACTCCCCAGCAAACCCGGGCCCCCGTATGCTCCCCCTCCTCTCAGTATCTCCCAATAAAACCATTTCCATCGCAGAGTAAAGAATGAAAGCATCCCGCCACCACCATGACTGCCTGCTTCTATTCTGAACGCGAACCATTCAGTCCCTTCCAGCAGAGAGTATTCATAGGTTCCCTTTCTTTTCTCATCCGCCTCTTTCTGGGCCCACACCATTTCCGGTTCGTCATCATCATCAAGGATGTCTATCAGTTCTTCCGCTTTTTCCTCGTGATCGTTGTTCTTGGGAAAATCGTTCAGGAACTCATTAAGTACCGTTACCCGCTTTTCTTTAGGTATGTTTCTGTCAAGGGCTATGTCGCGGACCTCAGCCCATGCCGCGTCGAGTTTTTCCTTTTCTCTTTTTTCCTTGTTCACCATGGAAGCGTACTTGCTCTCTCCCTGACCGCCGTCAACACTTTGCACCGCATTTATCCGCTTGGACGCTACCCCAACCACGACGGCGATGGTCTCCCTGACCGCTTTTGCTATGCTCACCTCTTCGGTGGCGTCAAAATCGGCCGAAGCCCCCTTGATGGTCGCCTCCTTTGCGAGGTCTATCATCTCTATTGAGAGAGTGTACTTCTTACCGAAATAAGTGATGATTCCGCTCAGTATATTGTCTGCGGTCAGTGCCTGACCGAGTTCAATCCGGCACGATTGATCGTAACACTCTTTCCAACTTTCCTTTTTTGCTCCTTTTATCATCGCCTTTCGCTGACGGTCCTTTGAGATGACGATGAACTTGTCTGTCGCGATGAGTTCCGCGCGAAGCGCCTCGGCGGCGTTCTCAAGGAATTCTTTATCGATCCTGCCGGACTTGTCTTCTATCTCCATGACGGCGATTTTTGGTTTCTTCTCTTCGGCCGCCAGCGAGAAACCGATGACCAACGCCGTAAAAAGAATCAAGATGTTCCGCATGAAAGCCTCCCCGTCGAAGATGCTGCAGTGTAACCGAAACCGACCGCCAGTTCAAGAAAAACGCTGTACCTTACATATACCTTCTACCTGTAGAGGGAGAAGGTGCCGCGATAGCGGCGGATGAGGGTTTACAAAGAACACCCTCACCGGTCTTCGCCTGTGGCTACGCCCCGGCAAGCCTCGATCCTCTCCCTTCACAGGGCGAGGAAGTAATGAGAGGTGGCGCGCCACGCGGCCGGTGGGTGTTTTTGAAAAGTCAACCTTGGGCGGTATCGACCCTGAAGACCTGTCGAGGACCCGTCTCGCCCGGTATCTCCATAAAGGCGCCCGCCGGTTTCTCCTTGAGTTCCTCGTAACTTTCGCGCGACAGCAGGATGCGCCCGGCGCCGGTCGGGTCGGGGACGAGTGCGGCGAGCGGCGGTATCTGATGGACCGCGAGGTCGTCGGCATACCCTTTGAGATGCACCGTGCGCGGCCATGCGATCGGTTTCCGCTCCAGTTTGGCGTAGCATTCGGGCGATATGAGGATGCCGCCTATCTCCGAGGCGCTCTCGAGTCGCGCCGCGAGGTTGACATCCTGTCCGATGGCGGTGTATTCGATATGCCCGGTGCCGCCGAGGTTACCGACGAACACCCGCCCGCTCGCGACGCCGACCCGTATCCGCAGGGGCCGGTCGGTGAAGCGACGCCACTCCTCCTGCATCCGCGCCACCTCCTCCTGCATCTCCCGCGCCGTGGTGACCGCCTCCTCGGCGTGGTGATCGGAGTGTTTCGGCGCGCCGAACAGCACCATGAGCCCGTCGCCGTTTATCTTGTCCACATACCCGTTGTGCCGCTGGATGATGGCCAGCATGCGATCGAGGTAGAACCGGAGTGAGCGCATGATGGTGTCGGCGTCGAGCGCGTTGGAGAGCGTCGTGTAGCCGGCGACATCGGAGAAGAGTATCGTGATGTCACGCCGTTCGGCCGAATCGGACCGGAGCGCGTCGCCGCCCGTTTCGCGAAGCCAGCCGAGTATCTCGGGTGACACATAGTTGTCGAAGGCCTGAGAGAGCATCTGGTTGAACAGGAAGTTATGCCACGCCACATAGCCGGCGGCGGCGAACAGTCCGCACATCGCCGGCAGGAAGAGCGGTGCGACGGGCACCCAGAGGAACTGCCACTTGAATAGAAGGAATGCGGCGCCGAACGAAAGGACCACCCAGAGCACGCCGAAGAGGAGCAAAAGTCCACCGCTCTCCACCAGGAGCGCGATGGCGAGTCCCACGGCGGCCGAGAGAAGCACTATCGTTACCAGGGGAAGTTCCCGTATCGCGATGCCGGCGAGTATCCCTTCGATGCGGTTGGCGTGGGTCACGACCAGCGGGTCGAGGTCCGATAGTGGCGTTGGCCCGACATCCTTGAGTGTCTGGTCGGTCGCCCCGATGACGACGTACTTGTCTTTGACCATACGGGAAAGTTCTTCGAGACCCTGCTCGTTGTCCGACTTCTCGAGGACATCCACCATCGAAAGGTGGGGGAACTGCGTGTATGAGCGGAAGAAGGGGACGAGGACCGGTTCCATGCAGGTGACCGGGTCGAGCGGCGCGTCGGTCATCGCCGAGGCGAGATCGATCACGCAGCCGTCATAAAGCGACCGGCATGGGCGTATCCGGCGGTTCACCCCGTCTATGGTAGAAGGTATCGTGTGGACATGGGCCATCTCAGGGGCATGTTTCACGATGCCCGGGAGCAGTTCCTTGAGGTAACTGGCGCTGTCCCGCTCGCGGCAGTCGAACAGCGCCTCGGGCGGTGTCGGTGGGAATTTCGCCGGGTCGCCGTCGATCGTTTCGACGACGAAACTGGCGAGCACCGTCCGGCTCGCCGCGGCCGCTTGGCCGAGGAACTCCTCGTTCTCCTCGAGTAACGCCCTGCCCTCGTCGGTGGTCTGACACGACTCGAAACTGTCGACGAAAAAAAGATCGAAGCCGATCCTTTTCGCCCCGGCCCCGTGAAGCGTCATGATGAGTGCGGCGTAGAGTTCGCGGCCGATGGGCCAGCCGTAGACCATGAAACTCTTCTCGTCGAGTGCGATGATGACGGTGCCCGGCTCGCGCTCGGGCAGACCATATTTCTGCGACAGGTCGAGGAACGAAAGATCGATCTTTTCGGAAAAGGGGAGGTGGGCGACGCCGATGCCGAGCGCGGCGCCGACGATCGCGGCGACGAGCCGCAGGAGATATTTCCTCTTTTTGAGGAACTCCACTTTATTTCACCGTGGCCCAGAACAGCATGCCGGCGGTCGACTTGGTCTGCGACGCATCGGCCCCTTTTCGGCCTCCGACATGAGAGGTCTTGATGTTGATCGTGCCTTTCGCCTTTTTTTCCTGTATCTTGGCCCGTGCCTGCTTGAGCACCTCGGCCAGTTTCTTCTTGGCCTCCGATTCCTTCGACGCCTCGTCCCCCATGCCGAGCCCGCCGTTGTCGAGGAGCATCGAGACGACATTGGCCGGGAGCACCGCCACGGCATCGGCGAAATGCTGCTGTTCCATGTTGACCTGCACGATATTGAGATCGTTGCGGTCCAGTGCGTCGTACATCGTCATGACGGTCATGTTATAGCAGGCCTCGACGATATCCTTGGCGCACTGTTCACCCGACCGGGCGACGGCGTTGTCGCGGTCTCCCGCGAGCCACAGGATGTTTGCGGCCGCAAGGGCGTTCTTGCCGGTCGCTCCGGGCTCTATCTTCGGGGCACGGCCCGCGGTCAGCGCATCGTTCAATTCCTTCGCCCACGCAGGTGCCTTCTCGGCCGCTCCGGCGCGTACCTTATCGAGTGTCGCATTGAGCGCCGCGATATCGTTCTTTTTCGGTGCGAGCGTCGTTTTGCCGCCGTCCACCGTAAAGACCGGGTAGGTCTTCCACGCCTCGCGGGTACGGAAGGTCCGCAGGTCCTTACGCGACTTGTTTATGATGTCGGCCGCCTTGAGCCACGCTTCGGGGAACGACGAGCCGATGGCGGTCGCCTCGACCGGGACGAACAGGGCGCCGTCAACCTTGACGAGCAGCGTTTCGGGAAGATCGAACACGACACTGCCGCCCGCGAGTATGCCGCTCTCCACGCCGAGCAGGACGTGGCCCGGTGTGGTGATGATGACGGTCGCAAGTCCCACAGACTCGTAGAGCGAGGCGAGCAGCACCGTCAGGTCATCGCAGTCGCCCGCGAGCCGCGCGAGCGTTTCGCCGGGGAACTGCACGGTGTCGATGTCGGCGGCGAAACTGGTGTTGACCGGATCGGTCACATACTTGAGCGGTTGGTGCCAGAGCCCGCCGAATATGAGCGCCGCGTTCATAAGTTGCCGGGTCAGGAGTTTGTTGGGGCGATCGCCCGCGATCGCCTTGGTAGCGAGCTCGCGGACCGTCTTGTGCGCCGGGTCTATGAAAGAGGCGAGCGTCCGGGGGGCTGCCCAGTTCATCGCATTCTTCTTGTGGAGGATGAGCGGCGCATAGGCATCCTTGCTCCCCCATATCTCGCCGTCCTGGTACTGCACGGTCGCCGCCAGCTGACCGTATTCGCCGCTTTCGGGTATGATCGCCAGTTTTACCGGGACCGTTTCGCTCTTGCCCGCATCGATCGCCGCGAGTTTGTGGGTGCCGGCGACCTTGTCACCGATGAGATAGCGTACCTCGATGTTGGTGAGTTTGCGGCCCGCGAGATTCTTCAGCACGATGGTGCCGATGCCGTTCTGACGATAGGAGGGGAGGAGCGCCGGGAATATCTGCCCCGCCTCGAACCGCTCGATGGCCAACCGGTCGGTCACCGCCGCCGCCTTCTGCGCCTCGCCGCCGAGGTTGAGGTCCTTGCGCAGTTGCGGGTTGGCGAGTCCTTTGCGGTATTTCACGTCGAGGTCGCGCACCGCCTTGTCCATCGCGGCGAACGGCTCGGCGTCGTTGCCGAGCGCCGTCACGAGCGTACGGCCCGACGGGGCGTGGATGAGTTCGATAGTGGCGACCCACAGGTCGTTGTTGTTCGCGATGTTCGCGATGATCGCGATCGGGACGCCTGCCGCGGCCGCCTCCTGCACGAGTCCTTTGCGGTCCTTTTTCGAGAAGACGGTATCCTTCACCTCGAAGTAGTCGCAGTTGCGCAGGTAGGAATCGAATATCTGGGCGCCGTTACCCGTCAGGAGGTCGACGAACGAGCGGGGCGCCTTTGCGGCGTTCACCGTAAGATAGCCGCGGGCGGCGCGCGAGAAGGCGCGTCCGAAATCGAACTCGGCATGGATGAGCCGCCCCGCCTCGTAGGTGACCCGGAGCGCGAGCGCCGCGTCGGCGTCGATGCGGCCTTTGAGCGCCTTGAGCGCGGCGGCACCGGTGCCCGACACGGTGTATTTGGAGAAATCCTTCACGAACATCTTCAGACTCGCGCCGGTGATGCCGTCACCTTTGCCGAGCA
>JAKQHE010000189.1 GCA_029573155.1 bacterium | reverse complement strand
CCGCGGCCGCGCAGTCCCGATTCGCTCACCTCGTCGATGACCTTCTTCGGGTCCATCGCGAGCGCCTTTTTGAGTCCTTCATAACCGCCCGCCTTGACGTAGGCGTCGATGCTCATCGGATCGATCTTGCCGACGTTCTTGAGGAGCACATGGTCCTTGTCGGCGGAAAGTATCTTCGCGTTGTAGTTCATTACGTCCCCCTTACTTGTACTTCTTCAGGATCTCGCCGAGCTTCTCGGGAGTCACGTTGGCGTAGGTCTCATCGTCGATCATGATCGCCGGCGCCGCCGTGCAGGTGCCGAGGCAGGCGGTGTGCTCGAGCGTGAAACGGCCGTCCTCGGTCGTTTCGCCCATCTCGATGTCGAGTTCCTTCTCGAGCAGTTCGGCCGTCGCCCAGCCGCCCGCGAAGTTGCAGGGGCCGTCCTTGCAGACGCGGATGATGTGGCGTCCCTTCGGCGCGGTCGAGAGCATCGTGTAGAACGACACGAAGCCGTAGAGCCGGTTCAGCGGGATGCCGGTGGTCCGGGCCACCTCTTTGAGGGTTTCATCGGACAGGTGGTTGCCGCCCTCCTTCTGGAGTTCGCGCAACACCGCCATCAGGTTGCCCTTTTCGGGCGCATAGTCCTTGAGGATCTCCTTGACCCTCGTCGATTCAAAACTCATGCATTCCTCCTTATGTGGAACAAAGGTTTTCGGCACAGGCACTATAAGCGGCGACAGCCCCGTTTTCAATTTTTTTTGGCATTTTTAGAGAGGGATGGCTCTTCAAAGATCAACACACTAAGAACATTAAGGATATTTAGCAAGGAACCGCGGCGCGCACCGACGATCCGGTCGACACGCTTTCTCTTCTTTCCCGCGGAAAAGTAAAAAATTGCCTCCCGCCGGCGGGACACCTATAATGCCCCATCCTGCGGAGAGGACCTCTCGATGAACGGACCGGGCGACACCGATGCGAAACGGACGGCGATAGCCATCGTATCCTTTCTCGCGGTCATCTTCGCGCTCGTCAGCGTATTTCTCTGGCTGCACGGCGAAAAACGCGATTACCACCTGTATCTGCTCGGCGACGACCTGCGGACGACGCCGCGACTCCTCGCCCGGATCGTGTCGCGCGACGGCTACCTCGTGCCCGACGCCCGCATCGAACTGGACGGTCGACCGACCCCGGGAATGATCTTCGACGCGACGCACCCCTTCCGAACCGTCACCCTGACCATCGGCGGCACCGCATACGAATATGAGGCCGACTTCGGTCGGATGCTTGAAAAGAGCGCGCGACGCCTCCCCGATGCATGGTTCACCGAGAAGGAGATACAGGAGGCGGAGGCGGCCGTTCGCCGCATCGCTACAGCATCAAAACGGCTCTATGTCGTTCCCGCCGCCATCCGACTGTTCGGCGAACAGCCCAACGACATCACCCTCTTCTGCCTCACCGATGCGGGTCCCTGCACCGACGACCGGGTCATCATCGGCGCGTCGTCGTTCGCGCTCCGTAACGGCATCGGCACAGGGACGCTGACCCCATCGTTCCAAGCGGAGATCATGGCGCGGTTCCCGGATGACACCGTCGTCCCGCTCCTTTTTCCTTACCCCGGGAAGATGTTCTCGCTCGAAAAGGAGGACGACCGCTGGGTCGCCCGCACGCTCGTCGACATGAACAACATCCATATCGACTGCTGGCGCGGCGACCGCTGGGAGGTGACCGATGTGGTCACGGTCCCGCCGACGGGGAGACCCCTGCCGTCCCACTACGCCGCCTGCGACCGGATACAGGTGTCGGGCGACTCGCACGACCCGGGCGGCAACTTCCTCGTCCGCGCCGCCGGCGCGACGCCGCGCGATATCTCCGACCCCTACTTTCGCGCGCTTCTGGACGACCTCGACCGCCACCGTCCCGACGCCGCCGCGATCCTCCTCGATCGGTACCCAGCCGCCTTCTTTCGACGGCTGAACATCATCTTCTCGAGCACCGAAGACGAGCAGGCGTTCGAGGCGCGCAAGAAGGATCGGCTCGCGATCGTCTGGTGGCTCATCGCCGCGGTCGCCGCCGCGGGCATCGCGTTATTTTCGGTCTCCTCGTACCGCCGCTTTACGACGGTCGTCGGCGACGAGGAGGAGCCGATAACGCTCTCGCGGCGCCAGCAAAAACTCATCGTCATCGCGGCGAGCGCCGCGCTCGCGCTTTTTTTCGTGGTATTACTATCGGTACTGAGGAACCTCGCGTAACATGGGCATCGTCAAACGACTCCCCGAACAACTCATCGACCAGATAGCGGCGGGCGAGGTCATCGAACGCCCTGCATCGGTGGTCAAGGAACTCGTCGAGAACGCGCTCGACGCCGGCGCGACCGACATCATCGTCGAGGTCGCCCGCGGCGGTCGCGAGATGATACGGGTCGCCGACGACGGCTCGGGCATGGGGCAGGAGGACCTGTTCATGGCGCTCGAACGCCACGCGACGAGCAAACTCTCCGACGCGCAGGGACTCTCGCGCATCGCCACGATGGGTTTCCGCGGCGAGGCGCTCCCCTCCATCGCCTCGGTCAGCGTCTTTTCGCTCGCCTCGGCGCTCGCGCACGGCGACGGCTTCCGGGTCGCCGCTCGTGGCGGGGTGATGACCGAAAGCGGACCGGTCAGCCGCCCGAAAGGGACCGAGGCGACCGTCGGCCGGCTCTTTTTCAACCTGCCGGCGCGCCGCAAGTTCCTCAAATCGGAGGAACGCGAGTTCGCCCACATCAAGGAACTCATCCAGCGGCTCGCGGTGACCCATCCGTCGATCGCCTTCCGGCTCATACACAACGAGCGCACGGCGCTCTCCTTCGCCGCCGCGACCTCGGTCGCCGACCGCGCGGCGGAGGTCTGGAAGGCGGGACGCGACGAGACGACGCTCGTCGAGGAGACGGCCGGCCACACCGCCGGGACGCTCCTGCTCGGGTCGCCCTACCGCTCCTTCGCCGCCCCCGCGACGGTGACGGTCAACCGCCGCATCGTATCCGACCGACGCGTCAACGCCGTCATCTACCGTGTCATCCGCGAATCGGTCGGCGGCGACCACCGGCCGGTCTACGCGCTGTCGATATCGCTCCCCCCCGAAGAGGTCGATGTGAATGTCCACCCGGCCAAGAGCGAGGTGCGGTTCCGCGACGAATCGGCGGTCTTCGCGCTCATCGAAGCGCTGTTCCGCAAGGGGCTTGCGGCGCTCCGTACCGGCGAACGGTCGCCCGAACTCTTCCCGGGCGCACCGACATCCCCCGCTCACGCCGCTCTTCCACGCATCGCCCCGTCGGCCCGCCCCACGGGGACCGAACTCTTCTCGCCGCCGCTCCCGCTGACCGGCGTGGCCGACACCACCCCCGCTTCGTTCTCCCCCGCGATACGGATCACGGGGTACCGTGTCCTCGGAACGCTCTTCGACACCTACATCGCCGTCGAGATGGGCGACGCGCTCTACCTCATCGACCAGCACGCGAGCCACGAACGGATAGTCTATACCCGTCTGCGGGAGGCGATGGAGAAGAAAAGCGGGCTCACCCAACTGACGCTCCTCGCCGAGCCGGTGCACCTCTCCCCCGTCGAGATGGCGGTCTGGCGCGAGCATCGCGAGATGTTCGCCGACATCGGCCTCACGCTCGAAGAACTCGACGACGAGACGCTCGTCATACGCGGCGTCCCGGCCCTGTCGCTCGATCCCTCGTGGCCCTCCCTCGTGCAGGACCTGCTCGCCGACATCCGCGAACAGGGCTTCTCGTCGGCATGGGACGAGAAATTCCTGAGCATCGCGGCGGACCGCGCCTGCAAACGGGCGGTGCGCGCCGGTCGTTCGCTCGCCCCCGAGGAGATCGAGCGGCTCATCGCCGACATCAACGCCTCCGAGGTGCTCACCTGCCCGCACGGCAGGCCCTTCTTCTTCGTCGTTTCAAAACGCGACATCGAGCGCGGGATCGGCAGATGATCGTCCTCCTCGGCCCGACCGCATCGGGCAAGAGCGCCTATGCCGTCACGCTTGCGAAGGAGATCGGCGGCGAGGTGATCGGCGTCGACGCGGTGCAGATATACCGGGACCTCGTCATCGGCTCGGCCGCCCCGACCGCTGAAGAACGAGGACCTGTCCCGCACCACCTCATCGGCCTGCTCGACCTTTCCGAAGATATCAACGCCGGGAGATACATCGAACTCGCCCGTCCGGTCATCGAAGAGGTTGTCGCCCGGGGGAAAACCCCCATCCTCGTCGGCGGGACAAATTTTTATGTCGACGCCTTTCTGACCGGTCTCTCGCCGGTCCCCGAACTTGACGAAGAGAAAAAAGATTCGTTCGCCGAACGGTGCGCCCCGGTGGCGACGGCGACCCTGTACGCGGAACTACGCGCCGCCGATCCGCGCTGGGCCGTCGCCATATCGTCGCCCAACGACCGCCAGCGGATCCTGCGCGGCCTTGAAGTGTATCACCTGACCGGCACGCCGCTCTCGGTGTGGAATGAAAAACCGCGGGAGAAAGGTTGGGGCGGCCAGTATAGGAAGATAGCGCTCTCCGTCGAACGGGAAGTACTCAACGAGCGGATCGTCGCCCGGACGAAAAAGATGCTCGCGGGCGGCCTGCTCGACGAGGTCGCCGCCATCCACGCCAAGGGCTTCACCCCGGCCAACTGCCGCGTGCTCGGTTCCATCGGTTACCGCGAGGCGTTCGACCACCTCGACGGCCGCATCGCGTCGAAGGAAGAACTCGAAGAACTCATCGTCATCCATACCCGTCAACTCGCCAAACGCCAGATGACGTGGCTCAAGAGTGATCCTGAGATAGCGTGGATAGCGCCGTAAGGACCCGTCACTCCATCGTCGGCACGAAGAAGTCGAAGTGGATGAGCCCCTCCTCCTCCGACTTACGCACCGCGATGTTCTGGTTCGATTTGATGTATATCTTGAATATCTTCCCTTCCCTCTTGGGGTAGAGGTACTGCACCTCGGCGTTGAAGGCGCGGGCGTCAATGATGTGCAGGAGGTAGTTCGGTATCTTCTCGAAGTTGTGGATGTCTATGACATAGCCGCCCTTTATCTCGCGGAAGGCATAGTCAAGATCGCCGGTCACCTCCATCGTGACGCGTGAGAACTCGGGGAACTTGCGGAAGAAGAGATTCTTGAGTTTTCCCTTCGCGGCGAGCGTCACCACCTTGAGCGGCGGCGCATCCTCCGCTATCTGGCGGGTCGGCTCGACCTTCACCACCTTGAGCGAACGGATCCTCTCCTCTTCGTTCACCGGCGCGGGCTTCACCGCGGCGAC
>JAKQHE010000177.1 GCA_029573155.1 bacterium | reverse complement strand
CCTGTTGTTCGGTTATCGCCATGCGTCGGTCGACGATAGAGCCATTCTCCTCGATCGTGAGCGCCAGTTCAAAGCCGCGCGATGTCTTGAAGAGGAGCGCCTGCCGGAAACCGGGCAGGTCGGGGAAGAGTCCGTAGCGGGTGCGGAGGTTCAGATCGATCGCCATGATCGATCCCGCCTCGTCGAAGGGCATTTGTTCCTCGGTGGCAAAGAGCGCCGGGACTGGCGATTCGGCGGGGGGCGCAGACTCTGCCACGACCGCTTCGGAGGCGGGCGCGGGTCCGGTCGCCGCCGGGGCATCGGTTTCGGACGGTTCCTGCGCACCCAGCAGAAAGGTGGTGCAGAGAAAGAACAAAACCAGACCGTTCCGTAAGTGTTTCATCTCCATCACGAACCCCGTCGGCAGTTATTTTCTGCGGATACGATGGTATAGCGTCGTTCAGGGCTTTGCAACTATTTTGTGTCGCTCGGCGCTCCCATTGACTTGATCGCGGGCATCTGATACAACCAGGAGGACAGGGTCGTTTTCGGGAGGTTCCTCTCATGGAATGTGCGAACAGACAAAAGAACATCTCGCGGTGCACCTGCACCTATGAGGGGTGTCCGCGCCACGGTATCTGTTGCGAGTGCATCGCCTATCACAACCGCATGGGCGAATTCCCCGCCTGTTTCTTCTCCAAGGAGAAAGAGCGGACCTACGACCGGACCTACGAGAACCTCGTGCGCGACCGCGAGGGGCGATGAAGATACTCACGCAGCGCGACTACGAAGAACTGGTCCAAGAACTCAGCCGCGCATCGACCGCCTACCACACGCTCGACGCTCCCGTGATGAGCGATGTCGACTACGATATGAAGATGCGCGAACTGCGCGCCATCGAAACAGAGCATCCCGACTGGAAGGTCAAGCATTCTCCTACGATGCGTGTCGGCGGACCGTTGCGCGACGGGTTCAAAAAAGTGACCCATCCCCGCCGTATGACCTCGCTGGAGGATGCCTTCACCGCCGAGGAGGTCCGCGCTTTCTTCGAGCGGCTCAAGATGGAACTGCCGAGAGGCTTTATAGTTGAGCAGAAGATAGACGGTCTTGCCGTGTCGATCCTCTACCGCAACGGCCGGTTCGTGCAGGCCGCTACGCGCGGCGACGGCGAGATCGGCGAAGAGGTGACGCAGAATGTCGCGACGGTGAAGAATATCCCGCTCATGCTCGACGCGGCACAGGTGCCGGCCGAATTCGAGGTGCGCGGCGAGGTCTACCTCCCCGAGGCGAGTTTCCAGAAACTGAATGCGGACCGGCTTGCCGCCGGTGATGCGCCCTTCGCCAATCCGCGCAACGCCGCCGCCGGAAGTCTGCGGCAACTCGACCCGAAGGTGACGGCGGGGCGCGACCTCAAATTCTTCGCCTACGGCATCGGTATGGACGGCGCGCCGCCGGTCGCCACCCAGTCGGCGCTCCACGACTTCCTGCGCCGCCTCGGTTTCTCGACCCCCGACTTCACCCTCGTCGACACCATCGACCACCTTGCGCCGGTCATCGAAAAGACCATCGCGGCGCGCGGGGAACTCGGCTACGACATAGACGGGCTCGTGATAAAACTCGACTCCTTCGCCGAACAGGAGATCGCCGGCTTTCTCACCCGGACGCCGCGCTGGGCGATCGCCTACAAACTCCCGGCGCAGGAGAAGAGCACCATCCTCGAAAAGGTCGACTGGCAGGTAGGCCGCACCGGGGTCGTGACCCCGGTCGCACGGCTGAAAAAGATAGAACTCATGGGGACGATGGTCGAGAACGCGACGCTCCACAACATGGAAGAGATCGAACGCAAGGGGCTTTATCTCGGCGCCGAGGTCTTCGTGCGGCGCGCCGGCGACGTGATACCGGAGGTCGTCTCGACGGCGAATGCGACCTACTCGCCCCAAGAACTTGCCGCCTTTTCCCTTGCTGGAGACAATGTGCCCTCTTTTGTGATCATTCCGCCTAAAGAATGCCCCGAATGCCATACGCCTCTCACCCGCGATGCCGACAAGGTGGCGCTCCGCTGTCCCAACCCCGCCTGCCCCGCCCGCGTGGTCGAGAGCATCATTCACTTCGCCTCGCGTAAGGGATTCAACATCGACGGACTCGGCGACAAGCAGGTCGAGTTCTTCCACGAAAAAGGGTGGCTCAAGTCGGTCGCCGACATCTTCCGGCTGAAGGACTGGTCGATGTGGCTCATGGGGCAGAAAGGATGGGGTGAGAAGTCGGTCTACAATCTCCTCGACGCGATAGAAAAAGCAAAGACGGTCAAGTTCCAGAACATGCTCTTCGCCCTCGGCATCCCCGAGGTGGGCGAATTCATGGCGGGCGAACTGGCGAAACGCTTCACGCTCGATGAGTTGATGCGGGCGACCGAGGCGGAACTGCTGACCATCGACGGGGTTGGCGGGGTGGTGGCGCAGGCGATAGTCGCCTACTTCGGCAACGAGGTGAACCGCCGCGAGATAGAGCGGATGCGCGCCGACGGCCTCAACATCGTCTACCCCGAAAAGGTGGCGTTCGATGCGACGCTCGCGGGACTTGTCTTCGTCATCACCGGTGAACTCTCGAAACCGCGCGACGAGTTCAAGCAACTCATCGAATCGAAAGGGGGCCGCGTCACCGGATCGGTGTCGAAAAAAACGAGTTATGTGCTGGCGGGAATAGACCCCGGCTCGAAACTCGACAAAGCCAAAGAACTCGGCATCCCGGTCCTCGACGAAGCGGGCTTCAACGCGCTCATAGCGGGCAGATGATTTTGTAGATGAAGGGGGCGTATGAAACAAATTCTTTTCCTCGCCACGGTAACAATTCTTCTTCTCGCTTGCAAAGAGGGAGCAACGCCGGTATCTGTTCCTGATATTGACCACCTCTTGCCACCGCCTCCGACACAAGAGACTGCCAAAGGAAAAAGCGTCGATGAGAAAACTCTTCCTGTAGCCGAAGCTGAAAAGTCGACTTTTGAGCCGGTGGACATTTCGGCCTGTGTCAATATGCTTGAAAAGAAGGGTCTTATCACAAAATCGGATTATGAATACCGATCCAAGGGGGTAGGCGGTTCGAATACGGTCAAGTATTCAACCCATCTTCGGGGATACTTAAAATTATTTTCATATTCGCGCCAATTCATTCCTGACAAGAAAGTTGAGAGCAGTGACGATGTGGCCCTTAATTTTGTTTTTGGCCGCGAGGAGATTCATGCTCTTGGTGAATGCCTAGAGAAAAATCCACAGAATCATAAGAGAAATAAGATATACCAATTTAAAATCGCTTTGGCCGATAATGGCAAAGTTAAGCTTATAAAGAACACAAACATACCCCATGGTTGCCTGAAAGAGTATCTTGAAAAGGTAACTTTCCCGGAACTATGGTTGAAAAAGAACGAGAAGTACAGGAGGCTGGAAATAACGGTAAAAATTAAGAAAGAATATGAATATACCTATCCCTTCCTGATCGCGGCAGAAAAGAAAGAAAGAAATGTTCAGAAGTGTCTTATTGAGAAATGCAAAAGCCGCAAAGATGTCCTTAATGAGATGTTGATCCTTTCCGCAGAACTTGGAGACACCGAAAACATCAAGACGCTGGTAGACGCAGGGGCAGAAGTCAATGCACCGTCAAGGGTATGGATGTTTTATGGTTCTGCCTTATTTTCTGCGGCATTGAATGGCCAAACTGAAGCCATCCACACTCTTCTGGAAAAAGGAGCGGACATAAATGCAACCAATGGATTGGGGCAAACGATACTCTCTAAGTTAAAGAATTCATGCGAAAGAATCTGCAAGGATCAATCGTGCCCTTGCCAACATGAGGAAATGATCAAATACCTCTTGGCGCATGGCGCCCAAGCCGAAAAATGGTATTTTCCTCCCAATACCATAGATCCTTTTTGGAACAGCGTGGCTTCCAAGCAACTTAATAGCATGAAAGAGCCCCCCCTGTATGACCAAGCAATAAAGGAAGGACAAGAAAGTTATCGGCTCTTGTGGCTAAGAAGTTTTCATCCACCGGTAATAATCAAGATTGAGAAGAACGCTGAAGCATATTCTCTTTATCTCAAAGTGCGCGATGAATCTTGCCCCGGGAAATTGGCGGTTGACAAGAAAGTTGATCTTTCGGAAAAAGATTGGCTTGCATTCAAAGAAAGTTTAACCAAAGCCAACTATTGGAAACTATCAGAAGATAAATCTCCACAGGGCACCGACGGATCTGAGTGGATACTCGAAGCGAAGACCGTTGACAGATACCATGTGGTTATCCGTTGGTCTCCTGACAGTCGTGGCGAAAGCCGTGGCACAAAAGAATTTGCCGAATTAGGACTTTTCATTTTGAAGCTCACCGGGCAAACTTTCGAACCTATCTACTGACTTTAATAGTCTTTCGGCTGACGGCTGACTTTTAATCGTGCAGCAGTGAATCTTGCGGTCGAACCGGTAGCCTTTGGGAAGGTTGAACTGATGATCGGCCACAAAAGAAAGAAATGCCTTTTTCTCGGCCTTGGCGCTCAGGTTCTCCTGAAATAGTTGCGCTTTCGTGACCGCCTATTAGAATCAGTACCACGAATTCGGAGGGAGGTTCCTGATGGAGGCGCTTTTAATACTCATCGGCGTCGTGGCCGGTTTCGCGGCGGGCTGGTTCATCGCCGTCCGGGTCGCGACGGCGCGGGCGACCGCCGAAAAAGAGGCGATGCAGAACCTCATGGCGGCCAAGGAATCGTTCTTCGCCCAGCAGATAGCCGATCTCAAGGCCCAGCACGCGGCGGCGCTCGCCGAGATGCGTGACGCCTTCAAGGCGCTGTCGGCCGATACGCTCAAGGAACAGGCCCCCGAATTCCTGCGGCTCGCCGGTGAGAATTTCGGGAAACTGCAGGCGACCGCGCAGGGCGATCTCGCCAAGCGGCAGGAGGCGATCGCGGGCATGCTCAAACCGCTTGAAGAGCAGTTGAAGATATACCAACAGCGGCTCCAGCAGAGCGAAAAGGATCAGGCGACGACACTCGGCGAGGTGAAAAAACAACTCGAGACCATCGGCAGGCAGAGCGAGACGCTGACCGAGGTGACGCAGAAATTCCGCATGGTCCTTTCATCGTCGCAGGCCCGCGGTAAATGGGGTGAAGAGACCCTGCGGCGCGTCGTCGAGGCGGCCGGGATGAGCGCCCATTGCGACTTCGTGGAGCAGATGAGCGGCGACGAGGCGCGCCCCGACCTCATCATCCGCCTGCCGGGTGAGCGGGTCATCATCGTGGACGCCAAGGTTCCCGATCTCGATTTTCTTTCGGCGCTCGATCTTGCCGACGCCGTCCAGCGCGCCGAGGCGCTTTCCCGTCATGCGAAGAAACTACGCGACACCGTCAAGGGGCTCGCCGACCGCGGATATCCCGCCAAATTCGCCAACGCGCTCGACCATGTCGTCCTGTTCATGCCGGCCGAGTCGTTGTTCAGCGCGGCGCTCGAGGCCGATCGCGACCTCATCGTCTGGGCGGCCGAGCGGAAGATACTGCTTGCCACTCCCGCGTCGCTCATCGCGCTTTTGCGGTCGGTCAGCGTCAGTTGGCAGCAGGCCCAGCAGGCCGAGAACGCGCAGATCATCAGCCGGACGGCGCAGGAACTCTACGAACGGATAACGGTATTCACCGAGCATTTCGACAGGATAGGCAAGGCGCTCGCCGTGGCCAACGATGCGTTCGGTAAGGCGGCGGGCAGTTACGAGAAACGGGTGCGGCCGCAGGGTGAACGGCTGATAGAACTCGGCGTCGCGCCGCGCGGCGATAAGCGGCTGGCCGATCTTTCGGCGGCGGCGTTCCCCGCCGGATCGCCTGACGGCACGCGGGAGGGCCAGTAGAAGAGTGACATTAGAAGAGTGACATTAGAAGATTCTTTGCCTGCGATCCTTAAAAAGATATAATCAGCTTTCAGGCCCCATTTTTAAGGACGATGAGGATATCATCCCCTATGACTTAGGAAGGGATCGAAGACGGAGCGTGGGATGATGGAAACTGCTCGCCGGGTTAAGTCTGCAATGTCTCCAATCAGTGCGTACTGGCCGTGCCAGCCGAAGCCTGCTCGACCGGCACCCCGAGTCGTGATCGTTGCTCGAACGCACGCGTCGTCGGCCGGAGCACCGCAAAGACATCGAGCGGCTATACCATATCGGACAACACCTGTTACGCATACAATCGTGTCGATCAGTCGAGCGGATGCTGGGATGCTGGGGCGGACCATGTATATCGCATATATCTGAGAGCAAGTGAAACAGCGGCAATGCCCCTTGCTCTTGATATGGCTTGTCCGTTTTACGAGGATTTTTCGTGGGATGCGACCCTTGCCATATACAATGATATCGGGTGTGCATCGGCGGCCCAATCATGGTGTGACGACAACTTTAGCGGGACAACGATCTATACTGCCCCGGCTGATAGTTGGTACTACATCGTTGTGGACGGAGCAACCATTTTTGAAGATGGAGGAGACTATTCTTTTACAGTTAAACTGCTGGATTGCGTAGCTACCGACTGTAATTGTCCCTAGCGCATCAAAAAACGAAAAACGAACATCTGGCCGTTTTTTATAAACGCGAAGATGGGGGTGTATTCCGACGATAGAGGAGAGACTGAGACACCGCCCCCTTCATGCGCCATAAATGTCCCGAATATTTTTTGCATAGTATTAGGAAAAAGATATAATCGACCGTCCGCACCTTTTTGGGAGGGTGTCTGGCTTTGCAACGAACTCAAGACGATCTGATTCGCGAGAACGATTAAATAGGAGTTTAAAATGAAAAGATCTTTGTTCGTCATCTGTCTGATGTTCTCCATGTTGCTTGGTGCCGCCGAGGACATCGGTAAGGAAACCATGGACAACATCCCGCTTGTTTCCCCATTCGCTATCAAGGAATCGAAGCCGGTGCCACTGCCGGCATCCGAGATACCTGCACTTAAGCCAATACCGGTCACGGCGTCGGACGTGAGCGCCGATCTGCTCGTTCTTTATGATGCCGCCATTAAGGCCGATCGGAAGGGTAAGAGTGACCCCCGCAGTGCAAGCCGCGCATGGGGTCATGTATCCTCATTTAAAGGGGCGAACCCGTTCCTTGATCAGGCGAACGAACGGAAGAAGATGTGGGGCGTCTACACAAAAAAACAGTTTATTCAGAAACGATACGAAAAAGCGAAAAAAAATGACAAGTATGGGAATCTCTTCCCTGAGCTGGTCATTTCTCAGTGGGAAAAGGTCGCGGCGATAGAGAAGGACAACGATTACCTCGATATGGCGAAAAAACGGATAGCGGCATGGAAGGATTTTATAGAAAGGGTGAATGATTACCAGAAAAAGAAAAAGTCCTTTGCCGAACAGCGCGATAAAGACCGCAAGACACTTATGAAGATACTGCCTCTTTCTGTTGTGCCGGAGAACCAGAAAAAAGACCTGTTGAAAAAATATCTGGTCGTCTATAGTCCTTACTACGGCGTGGGTGATCTTGACGCGCTATTCGTTGAATTGCGTAATCCCGTGGTTGCTGAGGCGATGAAGAAATTAATAGATACTCCCCAATTCCGGGAGGAGATGGAAAAGGGGTGTGACGATAAGAGCCCGGTGTCGTGTCTGATAGCGGCTCATTATGCGGAACGCGATCGACCGGCGGTTGCGACCGCTCTCTACCTGACAGCCTGTCGTGGTGGCATAGGGACCGCCTGTGAGAAGGTGGCGACCATGGCCGCTGGCAAGGACGAAAAGACAACGATCGAGGCCAATTGGAACGCCTGTGCGTGGGGTTTTGCGCATTCCTGTCTCACCCTGGGCGGTTTCGTCGAGGCCGGCAAGGGAATAGAACGCTCTCTTGCTCTTACGGCAAAACTTTACGAAAAGGCTTGCGGTGGGGGATTGCAAGAGGCGTGTGAGCGTCAGAAGGTAGTAGAACTTGCGGCAAAGGACGAGCGTGAGAAGGAAGAACAAGAGGCGCGTCGCGTTATGGAATCGGGGGATGATGCCGCCGGATCGGAGGCGCCGCCTCTTTCCTCAAAGGCGGGTACGCTTGATATCGGTGGCGAAACGCTGAATGACATCGTTTTGATTATACCCATGGAGTATCGCGAAGAGCCCTTACCGGTCGCGACCGAAGCGGCGCCCTTTACGCCGGAGGTCTCGGTGGATGCAACGACGGACCCC
>JAKQHE010000174.1 GCA_029573155.1 bacterium | reverse complement strand
CCACTGGTACTTCTTGATGCCGCCGTAGTAGTGGGTCTTGAGATAGGCCATGTCCTCCGCCTCGTAGAGCGGCGCACCCTTGAGATCGAGCCGCGGCGTGTCGATGTGGGCGCCGACCATCAGGAACCCTTCGGCGAACTTTTTCGGATCGGCTATCTGGGCGAGCACGCAGGAGACCCCGTGGAAATCGATGAAGAGCCGGGAGTCCTTCTTGGTCGCCTCGCCGATGGGACGGTAGCCGCCGCGACGGGCGATACGACCGATGGTGACGACCGCCTCGCGCTCGGTCTTGCTGTCATCGAGGAACCGCTTGTAGTCCTCGGCGAACTCCATTATTTCGCGCTCCTCGGCGACAGAGATGCCGTCCCAGCCCGACCGTTTCTTATGACACAGTTTTTCGACCAGTTGCTTGGCATCGGGCGCTTTTTTCTGGGTGACGCTTTTCTTGCGGGCCATCGCGGTCCTCCTCCCGGTTCACCGGTGATAAAAGTGGTTACGGAACCCGATACTAGTGCAAAGTGCGGCGAAACACAAACTTTTCCGGAACCGGCTCTGGGAAGAGTTGCGTTTTTTGTATAATTTTAGTGGACTTTCTGTATCTTTGTGTTATATTCGTTTTACTTTTATTGTCCGATCGTGGAGGGCTAGATGACCTATCTGCCGCTTTCGTATCTTCTCGGGTCCCGCGCGAAGGTGGATATCCTGAGGATCCTCGTGAGCAAGCAGAACTACACCGGTCGCAAGATCGCGACGCTTTCGAGCACCAACCCGAACTCGAACAAGAAGGCTCTCGACTTCCTGCTCGGTACGGGGCTCGTGAGCCGCGAGCATATCGGGAATGCTTATCACTACCGGCTCAACGAGAACCACATCTTGCACGATGCGGTACTCAACCTTTTCAAAGAGGAGGAACGGACCATCAGCCGCATCATGAAGACCGCCGGATCCTATGTCGAAGAATACGCCCCCAAGACGCTGGCCGGCTTCGTGACCTACCTGCGAAGCGATGTGGTGCTCACGATCATCGCCCACTCCCTTTCGGTGCCGGAGATGAAGGAATACATCGCCGAAAAGACCGGATTCAATGTGCAGATAAAGGTGATAGACACCCTCAATCTTTCCGAAAGCGATGTCGTCGAGTTCGTGGATCGCAACTACTTCTGGAACAACTACAAAACGATCCTCAAGATGATACACTCGCGCGACATCGTAAAAGATTTCTTCAACATATAGGGGGCGACGATGAACAAGAAGAATATCCGCATACTGGTCCTCGACGACGAGGAGAACATCCTCTCCTCGCTCAAGCGCGCCATCGAGGCGCGCGGTTACACGGTCATCGTCAAATCGAAGCCGGAGGAGGCGATCGACTATATCCGCAATAACATCGTGCATGTCGCGCTCCTCGACATCCTCATGCCCAACATGGACGGCATCACGGTGCTCAATATCGTCAAGGAGATCAGCGGACTCACGCAGGTCATCATGATGAGCGCCTACAGCACGATAGACCGCATCGTTTCGGCACTTGAAAGCGGCGCGAACGATTTCCTGCTCAAACCATTCGACAATATCGACGAACTCATCTCGGTCATCGACCTGTCGGTGCAGAAACTCGATCGCTGGAAAAAGGTGCTTTCCGAGTCCGGAGCCATCTGACCGTGACCCGTCACCCCTCCTCTCGCGCACGGCTCACCCTCATATCGCTCCACGATCTCAGTCTGCCGCCCACTTTCGCCGCCGATTTCGTCACGGCGCTCATCGGCGCCTTCGAGCGCGAAAAGGGGCAGGCCATCGGGCATAGTACGCGGGTCACTCTTCTTTCCCATCTGATAGGGCAGGAGATGCGCCTGCCACGGGAGACCCAGAAGGAGCTTTTCTTCTCCTCGCTACTGCACGATATCGGCGGCATCTCCACCGCCGGGCACATCTGGAAACGGCTCACCGAGGTCCCCGACATCTTCGGTCAGAAGACCGATTTCCGCATATTCTTCCATTCGGCGCGCGGGTATGCCGTCCTGAGCCGATTCCCCACTCTCCGCAAGATAGCGGAGGTGGTCTACACCCATCACGAGTTCTACGATGGTTCGGGCTTCCCGCAGGGACTCAAGGGCGACGACATCCCGCTCCTTGCCCGCATCATACGGATCGCCGACACCACCGACATCATCCTGCGTCTCCATGAGATACAGAACGGAGAGGAGATAAAGAGTTTCCTCGACATCAGCGCCGGAGAAGAGTTCGACCCTCAGTCTTACGAGCGGTTCGTCTCCCTGCTCGGGCGACCGGACACGCTGCCGCTTCTGCTCGACGAGAACCTCGTGCGTGAACGGTTCCGGGAGATATGCCAGTCGATGACCGACCAGTACTATTTCTCGGCCTCCGATTCACTTAACCGGTTCTTCGAGATGGCGGCGATGCTCATCGACAATGTGACGACCATCGGCAAACAGCATTCCCTGCGGGTCGCCGAATTCGCCGAGCAGATCGCCCTGTCGCTCAAACTTGACCAGAGCCTGATCCTCCAGATGCGCTGGGCGGCGCTCCTGCACGACATCGGCAAGGTGACAAGCAACCGCATGATCTACACCAAGTCGGAGAAACTTTCCGACATCGAGTGGCGCGCCATCCGCGCCCACCCCGAAAAGGGCTACGAAACGCTCAACGCCGTTTCGGGTCTGCAGGAGATAGCGTTCTATGTCCTGCATCACCACGAGAACTACGACGGTTCCGGCTATCCCGAGGGACTGTCGGGAGAAAAGATACCGCTCGCCTCGCGCATCCTGCGGGTCGCCGACGCGTTCGAGGCGATGACCTCCGAACGGATATACCACCGCAAGCGCGACTGGCAGATGGCGCTCCGCGAACTGCGCGAGAACGCCGGCAAGCAGTTCGACCCCCGCATCGTCGATATCACCGTCGATGCGTACCAGATACGTTGAGGCATACATGAAGGTCGTTCTCGCCGGCTACAATGTCGATGCCGAGATACTGCGCGAACTGAAGGAAAAATCGCGCTGGGACGCCGACAATGTGACGCCCGAAACGCTTTCGGCGGCCTACGCCCGCATATCGCGCGATCCCCGCGACATCGAGGAACTGCGTGCCGATTCGCGCACCGCGACCGACAAGGCGCGCAGGTCGAACGAGACCATCATCTTCGGACTTGGCCACGCGTCGGTCGCCGAACACGCCGTGTTCAACCTCGACATCATCGGCGTCTCGCGGCTCGCCGCCGAGGCGGTCCAGCAGTTCCGGCTCGCCGCCTATACCGAGAAATCGCAGAGATACATCACCCTCGACGGCGACTTCGTGACACCGCCCGGCATCACGGCGGCTGGGCTTGAAAAAAAGTTCCGCGCGGCGGTCGCCTTTCAGAACGACACCTATCGCGAACTCTACGCGGCGCTCAAGACCCGTCTTTTCAAAAAGCACGCCGATCTCCTCGCGACGAAGAACGGCGAACGGACGGTCGACGGCTGGGCGAAAGAGGATGCCCGCTATGTGGTGGGTCTCGCCACCGCGACGCAGTTCGGCATGACCGTGAACGCCCGGGAACTGGAGCATGTCCTGCGCCGCCTCCGCGCAGACCGGCGAGGCGAGATACGCACGTTGGCCGAAGCGCTCCATGCCCCGCTTGCGGCGCTGTCGCCTTCCATCATCAAGTACGCGAGGCCGACCGGCTACGACACCGACCGCGTCGAAGAACTGGCCCTTCTTGCGCAGAGAACCCTGTCTCAAGCGACCGGAAGTTCAGGTGAACTCGTGCGGCTCGTGGCGCACACCGACGATCCGGATCTCGCCCTCTGCGCGGCCTTGCTGTTCCGCTACGGCGGCGTCGCCTACGACGCGGCCCGCGCGGCGGCGGGCGCGATGAGCGCCGCGGATCGACGGGAACTCGTCCGGACGGCGCTCTCTCAGCGCTCCTGCTGGGACCGTGTCGACCGCGCCTTCGAGGCGATGGAGTTCTCCTTCGAATTGATCGTGAGCGCCACCAACTACGCGCAACTCAAACGCCACCGGATGACGACACAACTCGTGCAGGACTATGAGCCCGCGCTTGGTGTCACCGTGCCGCCCAACATCATCGAGATAGGAATGGAAAAGGAATTCCAGGCGGCGATCGCCCGCGGCGAGGAATGTTACGCGACGCTCGCCGGGAAGATACCCGAAGAGAGGGACTACATACTCACCAATGCCCACCGGCGCCGGGTGCTCATCAAACTCAACGCCCGTGAACTATACCACTTCGCCGCCCTGCGCGAGGACGAACACGCCCAG
>JAKQHE010000173.1 GCA_029573155.1 bacterium | reverse complement strand
GCGCGGCTTCTCGACGCTTGTGACGCTCGTTGTGCTCGCGCTCGTCTTCGTCCGGACGCCGCACAAACTCTACCCGGTCATCTACGCCTTCATCATCGCCGGCGCGGCGGGGAACCTCATCGACCGGTTCGCATACGGGTTCGTGATCGATTTCATCTTCTGGCATCTGGGCGACCTGTACCATCATCCGGTGTTCAACATCGCCGACGCCGCCATCGTTGTCGCTATCGGGCTCGTGATACTCGAAACCTTCTTCCTCCGCGAACGGAAGAACGGGCAGGTCGCCGCATGAGACCGACGCTCATCGATCTCGGCTGGTTCTCCCTGCCGAGTTACTACACGATGGGCATGCTCGGCGTCATTGTCGGCTTCTTCCTGCTCGACCGCGAGGCGAAACGGCAGGGACTCGACCGGCGTGTCGCCTTCAACGCGGGCGTTTACGCCGCGATATTCGGCTATTTCGGGGCGCGCATCCAGCACATCATCTTCGACGGTTTCTTCGAGATATACCTGCAGAAGCCGATCGCGATGCTCTACTTCTGGAAGGGGGGGCTCGCCTTTTACGGCGCCATCGTCCTCGGATCGGCCGCCATCGTGTTCTACCTGACGGTGGTGAGGCGGCCGGTGATGCGCTACCTCGATCTGTTCACCCTGCCCTGCGCCTTAGGGCTCGTGCTCGGCCGTATCGGCTGTACGCTGAACGGCTGTTGTTTCGGTAAGGTGAGTGACGGGCCGCTCTCCCTGACCTTCATCGTGAACGGCCTGTCGGCAAAGAAACAGTTCACCGATACGATGCTCGCATCGCTCCGCGACATGCCCTATCCGGTCATCGCGACCCAGCCGATCGAGGCGGTGCTGGGCTTTTCCCTGTTCCTCGGGCTGTTCTTCGCCCGGAAGCGGGTGACAAAGCCGGGGGTCATGTTCGGTTCGTGGCTTATCGGGTACGCGATCATCCGTTTTATCATCGAGATATTCCGCGACGACGAGCGGGGCCTGTTCTTCGGCGGCCTGCTCTCGACCTCGCAGATCATCGCGGTCCTCACCATCGTGCTCGGTGTACTGCTCGTCCTGCTCCCCGCCGAGGATGAGCGGCGGTCTTCCGACGTCCAGCCCGAGGAGATATCCCGGTGAACGCCGTCGCGGCACTCAAAGAACTTCAAGCAGCCCGTATTGAAACGCTGTCGGGAGGCGCCCCCGCCGCTTTCGCCTACGGCGCCGACGCCACCTTCCGCGCCCCCGATACCCTCTTCGTCGTCCTACCCGCGACCGAGGAGGAACTCGTCGCCGCGGTCCGGATACTCGTGGAGCACCGCATCCCGATGACGCCACGCGGCAGCGGCACCGGCACCACCGGCGGCGCCCTGCCCGAGGGATCGGCCGTGCTGTTCACCGGACGGCTCACCGCCTGCCGCATCGACGCGAGAGACCTCATCGCCGAGGTCGAGCCGGGGGTGCTGACCGGCGACCTCAAGAAGGAGGCCGAGAAACAGGGACTCTTGTATCCTCCTGACCCGGCGAGTCATGAGTATTCGACCGTCGGCGGCAACATCGCCACCAACGCCGGCGGCCCCTCGTCGCTCAAATACGGCACGACGCGTGACCACCTGCGCAAGGTGCGGATCGTCGACGGCACCGGGAAAGTGCGCGAACTGGGGGCGGCGGTCCATAAATTCTCGACCGGCTACTTTCTCCCCGGCATGATCTGTGGCTCCGAGGGAACCCTCGGCGTGGTGACCCGCGCATGGATGAAACTGGTACCTTACCCACGCTTCGCCAGTTTCATCGAGGTGGTCGCCCCGACCTTCGAGGATCTCGCGACGCTTCGTTCGCTCGCCCCGGCGGCGCTCGAATACCTCGATGCACGGGCGGGCGAACTGGTGACCGGCTCGCGGCAGAGTTATCTGCTCCTCCGGCTCGAGGCCTTCACCGAGGCGGAACTCGCCGAACAGGAGCGCCGCATCGCCGGTCGTTTGACCTCCGCAGGGCGGTTCTTCCGCATGGGACGCGACAAGAAGGAGATCTGGGCGGTACGCGAACTGCTGTCGCCGCTTTCCTATCAACTCGGCGAGCGCAAGACGGCGCAGGATATCGTACTGCCCTTCTCGCGGATACCGGAATTCCTCCAGTGGGCCGAACAGTTGCGCGTGCGGCTTCCCGCCGGTATGGAACTGTTCGTGTTCGGCCATCTCGGCGACGGCAATCTTCATGTCAATCTGCTTTCCTCACAGGATCTCGCGGTCGAGGCGAAACGCATCCAGCGAGAGATCGTCAGCCAGACCCGCCAACTGGGTGGCCTTATATCGGGAGAACACGGCATCGGTCGCGAACGGCGCGAGGCACTCGGTCTGTTCATCGATGAGCCGACACGCGAACTGATGCGCGACATCAAGAAACTCTTCGATCCGTATGACCTGATGAATCCGGGGAAAGTGCTCTAGGTGAACAAGATCACGCGAGTTGAGCGAGATCGGCAAGGTCCTTAGGCCGTCCGGCCGCCTTCTTGTTCCTTTTCAGGTCGGTCAGTTCGATAAGCGATACCGGAATGCCATCCATCTCCACAACAAGCCGCCGTGAATAACATTCGGCGAAATCGACGCCGGAGGCTGAAGTGATAACCTCTATCCTGATCGGCGGGACGCCCATGCGAATGACCCGGCCCTTCTGAAGGAACAACTCCGGTTTCAGATCGGGCACCGCAAATCCGAATTCACGGAGCGCCGAGACGATGCGCCCCGCATTCTGTTCCGAAACAGCTATCCAGACATCGATATCGGCGGTGGCGCGGGGGTATCCGTAGTAGCCGACGGCATACCCGCCGACCAGCAGATACTCAACCTGCTTTGAGTTCAGCAACCTCAAAAAATCTTTGAAGTCGGGGGGGAGTGTCGAGATAACCATAGATTATCCGTCGATTGGTTTCTATCGCCTCAAGCCGTTGGGCGGGTGTGCAGGAAAGCCAGTAGCGTTTTTCTTCGGTGTCGTCAGCAAGATCGCCGACACTGAAGACCGCTCGGTCTACTTCAAGATTTGCCATGTACAATACGCCCCGTGTACCAGAGAAAGTATAGATTCAGACGCTAGGCGAGTCAAGAAAAGATAAAAGGGGTACTACCACTGGTAATTCAGGGAAGCGACGAAGGCCATCGGATTCGCCCACGCGCGGCCGGTGAGCAGGTACGGGCCCTCGGTGAAGACATCGAAGTTCATGACCGCGGTGAAGTTGAATTCCTTGTAGTCTATCGCGAAGCCGATGAATTTGCCGATATCGAAATTGTTGTCGTAGTCGTCGTCGGTGCTGGTCCCGGCCGGGACGATGACCTTGTCGGTGCTGACATTGACGAAGATATTCTTGCCGATGCCCGCCTTGAGCGTGAACCAGTCGCACGGCTTGAAATCGGCCGTCTGGGTGAAGTTGAACACCAGCAGGTTGCCCGAATCCTCGGTCTTGGTCGTGACGCCGCCGGGCGAGGTCGTGCGGTTGAGCCCCTGCCACGCATGGTAGAAAGAGAAGTTGCTGCCGAGCGTCAGCCGTTCGACCGGCTTTATCAGCGCGCCGCCCTTCAGGACGAGATAGGTGTTGTCGAGCGACACATGGTCATTGTCCAGTTTGTCCGACGCGCCGGCGTACCCGAAGGAGAGGTTGCCCATCAGCGTCGTGTATTTCGTGATATCGTACATCATCCGGCCGTAGATCGCGAACTCGGCGTTGCCGGCGTAATCGTACGGGTACACGAAGGTCTGATTGGATGTCTCGTTCGATATCCACTGTCCGAGCAGGTTGAATCCGGCATCCATGCGCCATTCATCGCGCTTCATGGAGATCGACGGGGTGAATTCCAAACGGAAGGTCGAATTCGAAAGGGTGGCCGTTGTCGCGGGCGTGGTCGTTTTCCGGGAGTACTGGTCGGCGTAGAGTTTCAGGTTGATGCCCCAGGACAAGGTCCCGACATCCCCCGCGAAACCGAAGCCGAAGATGTTGGAGAGCGGTGCGATGTACTCGTCGTTACCGAGGGTGTCGAAACTGACCCCGCGCATGATCTCGACCAGTTGCCGCGGGCTGTTGCGCGTGTAGTTCGCTTCGTTCGGGTCGTATTCGACAAAGACATGCATGAACAGTTTCCGTTCAAGGAGCGGGAAGATGACGCCGCCGTACTGGCCGTTGTTGTTGATGTAGACCCAGCCCTTCCCGAGTTCGGGCAGGACCGACGGGAGCCAGTAGGCGTCCTCGAAGGTGACGAACTGCGACAGCACCGGCGTATTGCCGAGCGGCGCGTAACTTTCATACCCGGTCTCGTACACCGGGCGGTTGATCTCGGCGTTGAGCGCGATGGCCGCGAAAAGCGAGAACAGGAACACCATCTTTTTCATGACCTGAAACCTCCCTTGTCACATAAAAGAAGAACCCGTCCCCATGGTGAAGGATTTACTTTGGAAAATCAAGATTTCCCTCAGTGCGATTCCGCACGGTCACCGGGGGTCGAGCGGCAGGCGGAACAGGAACCCTCTGCTTTGGCGAGCCTTGATGATGTAGGTGGCAAGGAAATCGCGTAGTTCGACCGTCCCGGCGTCGGTGCGCGGGGCGATGGCCCAGACGATGTTGAGTCTTTTCTCGATGGCGAGCGTTCTCACGCTCTCATCAGGCGTTGTCGTCACCAACAGGAGGACATTGGTCGCCGGGGCGAGCGCAGCGAGTGTTTCAGCATATCGTTCCGCGGAGGCGGTCATCGCCCGGGCATGCGGAAAGAACCGCGCTGCCCGTTCGGTCAGGGCGGGATCGCCCGTCGCATCGACCAGCGTCAGTTCCGCCTGCGAATAGTCAACGAGATAGGCATCCTCAAGATACATCTCGGCCTTGATCCGCAGGTCGAGGAAATGATCGAGACCGAGGAGGGTGAACCAGAACGCGGCGCAGAGCGAGAAGAATATCCCGGCGATGCGGATGAGCCGTCGGTGCGCGAGGAGCGGCAGGATCGCCATCGGGATGAAGTAGAGCGTGGTGCCGACGAAAAAGCCGATGAACAGGAGCATCCCGCCGAGCGCGCCGCCGGTATCGAAGCCGCGCGTGATGGCGCCGATAAAGGGAGGACAGACCGAGAAACCGGTCACGAGCCCCGCGACGAACGGGTTCCCGGCAAAACGGGACATGAGCCCCGCCGGGCAGTTGCCGTGCTTTTCGGCGCGTCCCCGGATGAGCGCCGTGTATATGAGAAAAAGAGCGATGAACAGATACGAAACGGCGGCGATGGTCGGGATGGGGAGCGTCCCGGCGGCGGCGGCCCCGATCGCCCCGACGGCGACGCCGACCGCGGCGTAACTGAGGAAACGCCCCGCGCTCATGAGCACCACGGCCCACAACGCGCCCAACGTGCCCCGTTCGGTCTGCATAAGGATAGGGGCGTAGACCGGGGCGCAGGTGGCGATGCAGGTGACCCCGAGCGAAAGCCCGAGAAGAAGACCTTCGAGCAAGAGCGTCATCGCGGCGATACCATTCTCTCCGTTTTTGTCGTACACATCATAGCGGCGGACCGCGGTATTGCAAGAATGTCAGAGCGCCGCGAGCGGCCAGCGCCGGAGTTCCCGGTCGAGCGTCCGCGCGTCGCCGCCGACGAGCCGATCGAGGGTGCGCCAGTAGCGGGGGCCGTGGCTGCGGTAGATCAGGTGGGCCAGTTCGTGCAGGATCACGTAGTCGCGCAGGGCGTCGGGGAGTCGCGCCGTTCTCCAGTTGATGTTGATGCCGCCGTCGACCGCGCATGAACCCCAGACGGTACGCTGAGCCCTGACGGTGACACGTGTCACGACGAGGTCATGCCGCCGGGCGAGTTCGGCGA
>JAKQHE010000153.1 GCA_029573155.1 bacterium | reverse complement strand
TACAGCACGGTATCGACCATATGTTCGAGGAGCATCGGGCCGGCGATGGTCCCCGATCTGGTGACATGGCCGATGACGAAGAGCGTGATGTTATCTTTCTTCGCCATCTCGAGCAGGCGGACCGCACAATCCTTTATCTGGCTCACCGAGCCGGGGATGCCGGGCACGGCGCTCGAAAAGACGCTCTGTATCGAATCGACGAACACCACATCGAACTTTTCCTGCGCCACGATGCCCCGCAGGAGGTCCACATTGTTCTCGTTGCTGATGAACAGCCCGCTCTGCGCGTCGCTGCGGCTGAGCCGCCCGAACCGCAGTTTGACCTGCGCCGCCGACTCTTCGCCGCTCAGGTACAACACCTTCCGGCCATGCGCCAGTTTGAGCGCTATCTGGAGCATGAGCGTCGACTTGCCGACCCCGGGCGCGCCCGATATGAGGTTGTAACTGCCACGCACCGCGCCGCCGCCGAGGATGCGGTTGAATTCGGGCGATGCGCAGTCCACCCGGTCGGCCGGGGTCGTCGCGACATCGGCGATATGTACGATCAGCGGCTCCTTCCCGTCGCGGGCGCTCACCGTGAACGCGGTCTCGTCCTTCTCGTCGAAACTGTCCCACTCGCCGCACTCGGGACAGCGCCCGAGCCACTTGAGCGACTGACTGCCGCAGTTCCTACAGACGAACATCGTGTGTTTCTTCTTCGCCATGAACAACTCCTCCCGTTCCGGTCGGCGCAGTATGACACAAGCGGGGACCAGAGGCAATTTTTAGCGGGACCGCGTTATTTTTCGAGACGTCCGACGATGCGGCGGGTCACAAAGGCCCAGAGCGCCTGATAGCCGCGGGGAGAAAGACGCTTTATCAGATGGAGCGGCCACATGGCCCCTAACTGCGTGAGGATGCGACGCCGCCGCCGTATCGCCCGCACGATGCGGCGGGCCATCGTAGCGGGGTCGAGCGCGCGGCGACCGAATATCGAAAGCACCGCCTCGAGGCCGCGCCCCGGAAGGGTGATGCGACCGTTATCGAATACCGCCGTCCGAACCATCCCGGGGAATACGGAAAGCACCGCGATACCCTCGGGGGCGAGTTCGGCGGCAAGCGACTCGGCGAACCCGGCGACCGCGAATTTGGTCATGCAGTAGGGAGCGACGAACGGGAAGGCGCACAGCCCGGCTGCCGAAGAGGTGATGACGATGGCGGCGCCGGGCCCGGTGCGGCGCAGAAGCGGCAGAAAGACGCGGACGCCCCGGACGACCGCCATCTGGTTCACCGCGACGATCCGCTCGATGTCGGCCTCGGCTATCTCCCCTATCGGCCCGCCGACGAGGATGCCGGCGTTGAGCATGAGTATGTCGAGCCGCCCGTCGACGCGGTCGATCTCGGCGGCGAGCGCCGCAAGGGCCTCTCGGTCGCTGCAATCGAGCACGCGACCTTCGACCGCGTGTCCCGACGATCGCCAGTGCGATACCGACTCGTCGAGCCGTACGGCGTCGTGGTCAAGCGCGTAGACCTTGATGCCCGAAACGGCAAGTTCATCGACAACGGCGCGACCGATGCCCGATGCGGCGCCGGTGACCAGAGCAATGACCCCTTGACGCATGAAGAGCTCCCGAAAGGTCCTGATCGAAGAAGGATCAGAAAGAGAGTTTGGCGTTCGCCATCAGGGCGTTGCCCGTGACATCCTCGCGCGGCGCACCGGTCACGCTCAGGCCTTCGGTCCGTATCTGTTGCCACTGAAAGCCGAGCGTCACATATTCGAAGAAGGTGTAGAAGGTCGACACCCATATCGAGGAGTTCCGGAAATAGAGCGGGCTCGCTTTTTCCTGCCGCTCGTCCGGGTCCTCGACGCCGTAGCCCACATGCATGGTCCACCCCTCGATCGGTTTACCGGTCAACTGCGCCCAGTAGCCCATGGTGCGCTGACCATCGACGACCCGCCTCTCCGTGGCATCGACCGTCTCGCTCACGATCCCGCCACCGAACGCGCCGAACACATCGAGATTCTGGCCCCAGAAGAACTTGCCCGCCACCTCGAAGTATTTGTGCGACAGCTTGAGCGCCGGATTGACGAGATATACATCGACAAGGCCGCCGGTGTATACGGTATCCTTCTTGTTGTTCAGGTAGACACCGCCCTTGTAACTCTCGCGGCCCCACGCGCCACCGACCGCGA
>JAKQHE010000150.1 GCA_029573155.1 bacterium | reverse complement strand
GTGATTCGTCTCGACGTCCTCCGTGCGAAGCGATGCCATCGCGTGGCGCATCACGTCGAGGTGTTTTCGTCCACCCGCGGGCGGCACATACACATCGGGCCGAAGCGCATACGCATGCATGCCCACGAGATCGCCCGCGCCAATGGCTGCGTAGGCGAGGGCGAGACTGGCGTGCACAGCATGATCGAGACGCTCCAAACGATGAATCGGATCGGCCATGAGACGCCCCTTGTCGAGCGAGAGCACGATCTTCTTGAGATACGGCACGCCCCGGAGTTCTTCGACGATACGGGGCATCGCGGCCCCTTCGAATTCACTGTAGAGCGCCGGCAACAGCAAGATCACCGCACGTTGACGCGAGAATCCCGTCAGTTCGGTCTCGATGTCGGCAAGCGGTCGCTCGCCGATGCGTTGGAGCGTCGCAATGACGCCATTCTGGAAGAAATCAGACATGTTACCCTCCTTTTCCCCACTTTTCTATCAGATACGGTTTCATCCGCTCGAACAATGCCGCCTGCTCCTCGAAGAACGCCTCGGCACCGTCGCCGTCACGATCCTTCAGTGCGTGTACCAGACTCGCCACCCGGCCATAGTAGAGCGGCACCATCGTGGAGAGCAACTTGAACCGCTGGACCGGCGTCGCCCTGAGCGCGCAGGCATAGTCGTACACGATGCGGACCCACGCCTCGTCGGGAAGCCGCAACGGGCAGCAGTCGCTTCCGGCCAGTTGCTTCACCGCGGCGAAATCTTCCGGACCGATGATCCGTTCCCAGACACCGGCAAAGTTCTGATACCCCACCTTGAAATACTCGATGAGCGCCGCTTCATCTATCTCGAACGGCTTCACCTCGGCCCCGACGAAGTTCCCGAAGGATGGCACCTCTATCTCGGGATGCTCCCTCTTCCAGAAAGCCTCATGCTCCTCCATGAGTTGGAACACGGTGCCGACAACCTCCCGGAACATGCCCGACAGGTCGGATGCCGGGTCCTTCTCTCCGTGCACCTTTGCCCCGAGCCGCGCCTGACAGGCGAGAAAGCCCCCGGTGACCGCCGTTATCGTCATCCAGATATCGATACCGAAGCGGGCGACATCGGTCTCCCACACATCCTGGTCAAGGTAATGTTTGGCCAGTGTGCGCGACACCGCGAAATCGCCGCCGATGGGCTGGCGGATGCGGGCGCCGAACAGGGCACGGGTCAGGTTGTAAACGATGGTGTTGGTGATGGTGCCGTCGAATTTGTAACGACGGTACTGCGGCGCGACGAAATCGTAGCCCGAGAAGAGCGGCCCCGCGAGATTCTGCACCCACTCTGGGTTTATCGATTTGAGGTCGCTGTCGAAGAACAGTATCGCCTTCGCCTTCAGAAAGACCCCCGCCTCCAGTATCTCGCGCATCGCCGAGCCTTTGCCGGGGATACCGCGGTAGATCGACGATATCTTGTGGACATTGGGATAGTTCATCGCGACCTTTTCTATCGTCTCGCGGGTGTCATCGGTCGATCCTCCGTCGGAAGCAAGGATGAGCGCCCGCATCCCGCCGAAATAGCGGTGCAGACCCGCTGCCGCCATTCGGATCACATGGGTCACCGATGCTTCGCTGAAATAGCAGGGGATGCCGACCACGATATCGACCTGTTCCAGTTGTTCTATCTCTCGCCGCGTCGCGTCGCGCATCGCCGAAAAAAATCGTTTCTTGGCCATGGGAACTCCTATCAGTTATCCATTAATATCTCTACGCTTTCCCGCCAACCGCGCGGGGCAGGATGCTCGGCCCGCATAAGCCGGGGATGCTCGAACGGCTCATGCGCCATGCCCGGTCGCGGGATAAGCACCGCGATGTCGGCCCGCGCGAGCATCGGCAGATCGTTCGGCCCATCGCCCAGCGCTATGACCGGACCGGCACCGACACCGTACCGGTGGTACCGCTCAAGCATCGTCCCCATCGCAGACCCCTTGTCTATCCCCGCCCCGATGAGGTGATGAAAACGACCGCCGGTGGTGACGGCAAGCCCCGCCTCTGATGCCTGCCCGATCACAAATTCGAGATCGTCCCGATCCTTGAGCAGGAAGGGCTCTGAGAACAGGCGCTCCTTCGCCGCCGCCGCGGCCCCCTCCGAAAGCCCGGTCAGTCGAGCCACCTCCGATACGGTCAGGTCACCGAAACCGGTGATCTTTCCTTTCATGCGGCGCGAAACGACAAAACGCCGGATCGTCGCGTACGGGACACCGAGCGGCTCAAGAAGGAATCCGTTCTGTTCTCTCCCGTCGCTTTCCGCCGCCATCGGATGGCCTTCGGGTATCGCTATACCGCCGCCGTTCTCGACGATGAAGGGCTCGGTGAGGCCCAGTTCGCGATGCAGCGGGACCGTCTCGGCAAAGGTCTTGGAAGAAACGAGCACCACCGGGATACGGTGTTCGATCAATCTCCTCATAAGCGGTCGTATCTCTTCGTACCGGTAATCGTCATGCCCTATCAGCGTGGCGTCGATATCGGTGAAGATGATCATGCTCATACGATCGAACCCCTTTGAAAGTGTCTAGGCTGAGCCGTCCCTCGTTGTTTTAATAGTATCTTCCCTTTCAAAGCATGTCAAGTTCCAGCAACTTTCTCGCGGTACATGCGCGCGTCTGCCTCTTCCAGCGCCTTCGATATGGAATGTTTACCTATCGTCACGATCCCGAAAGAGAACGAAACGGGGAGCTCCCCGGAGATAAGTGACGACTCCTTCTCAAAAACAGACCTCAAACGCATCAGCACCGCCCGCCCCTTTCGATGGTCGTTCTCCAAAAGGAATACGGCGAATTCATCTCCCCCTATCCGGGCAATTATGTCGCGACTTCTTAATGTCTTAAGGGCTGTTTCGGCGAAAAGACATAATAGTGCATCGCCTTGCGCATGCCCCAATCTGTCGTTGATCGATTTGAATCCGTTAAGATCGATATAGGCGACCATCCCGTATTTTCCGGACCGCGATTGCATGGCTCGCATAGCCAATTCAAAGAAATAACGTCTATTGGGAAGCCCCGTCAACAGGTCATGACGGCTTTCTCTGGTGAGTTGCGATAACATTCTTCGGGAGACCACTACCGCAGAAAAGGGGCGATCATTCTTTTTCTGTAGAGAAAGCCAATCGATCGCCACTGCGCGAAGATTTACCGGTCTTTCCAATAACTTGACCAAAACCCCCCGATGCCTTATCACTTTTTTCCATATGGAGAGCGCCTCTTTTTCGGTGAGATGATGACCTGCGCCGAAAAGCGCATGCACGAGAAAAAGATAGGGTTCTTCGTGAGTCAGCGTTGCTTCTTTTTGCAAAAGGCGTATCTCCGCCAATGTCCTCGTTGTTGAAAAAATATCGTTCTTTACTAACAGGTCCGCAGATATCGTGCCGGTCTTTTTTCTTCCGGTCGAGTCGTTTTTCCGAGCATCGCGATCCTTCATATCACTCCGGTGCTCGGGAAGAAGCCATTCCTTCGAAGAATCGGCGGACATTGAGTCCTATATTGAGGGTGCGGTATCCTCCCTCCTGAACAACGACCGTCGGCAAGTTCATGTTCCCTATATCCTCTCCCATGAGAAAGAAGTCTCCATCGCGAAAACGCCAGGTGCCGGTCGGGTCACCCTTTGCGGTATCAAGCCCCAGCGCTACCACAAGAAAGGCGGGGTTGAATTTCTTGATATGTTGGATCGCCTTGGAGAGCGTCGTTCGATATTCGGCGAAAGACGTCGTTTCTGCCAATGGATAATTAAGATTGTATCCCTCACCTTGTCCCCTTCCCTTTTCGTTCGCGAACCCTGAGAAGTAAGGATATGCGAATGAGGGATGCCCGTGCAAAGAGACGGTCAGCACATCTGATCGTTCGTAAAAGATCTCCTGTTGACCATTGCCGTGATGAAAATCGACGTCAAGGATGGCTACCCTACCATGGGGGGAAAGAAAATCGGAAACAACAGCCACATTATTGAGATAGCAGAAACCACCAAAAACTTTTCGCTCGGCGTGATGCCCCGGAGGACGAACCAGCGCATAGGTTACACCCCCTTCGTCGAGCACCAGACGCGCCGCGGTCAGGGAGCAGTTCGCCGCGGAGCGCGCCGCCGCCCAGATATCAGAAGTTATAGGGGTAAAGGTGTCTATACAATAGTACCCGGCCTGCACATGAGGGTCGTTCGGGATCTTTAAAGGGTTGCGAACCGGGAAGATGTAGGGGTAAAGTGTTTCGCCTTTCTCCATCCACGAAGCGGCATTTTTAATGAAATCAACCATCTTGTCGTCATGCGTCCTGCGGATGTGTGCCTCGGAGAACTCTTCCTCCGATAAGAAATTGAACAACGATGTCTCCTTCACATCCTTGAGGATACTTTCCAATCGGGCCGGACTCTCCACATAGCCTCGCTCCCTGATATGATGGATGGCATGTCGGGCGCTCATCACTAGATGAAAAGGGGGGCTCGCTGTTCCCAGCGAGGGCGCGGGTATCTTTTTCCCTTTTGAATATCTCGGCTTCCGTATGCGGACCGGGTCATCTCCGAATGATGTCACGATCAAAGAGATATACTCTGGAGAACATAGGTCGCCATAACATCTCTCCAGAATTGCCTGAACAACCCGTTTGGCGTCCCGACGCAAAAGAACGCGCCCTTCTTTTACCGGATCGTAGACCAAAAAGGGAGGGCACTTGTCTTTTTCGGTCACGGGGGCTTCATAGGCCGTGCCTATAATGGGCCGAGCTCCGAATCGCTCATAGAATTTCAATCGTGCGATATTCTGCGGAATACTCGTTCTGTCGAGGCAAACACTCTCGTCATCGGGCAGACATTCAAAAAAAAGTCCGAGCCCCTCCACCCTTCCAACCTCCTCACGGACGCGTTGATACAGTGCGCCCCCCACGCCACCAGTGGTCTTAAAAGAATCGGCGGCAATAAGATCAAGATAATGAAAACGGAGATCGGGAGCGTAGAATAACAAGGCAAAACCTTTTACCTGCGCGCGGCGATCCTCGGCGATGAAAAGCGATGCGCGGAAGCCATACTTTAGGGGATCGTTCAACTGGTCTGGTAACCGATCGACCTTATCTGAATTAAGTAGCGGGAATTGTCGCCGGATAATTTCCTGTACCTGCTGAATGACCTTTTTTTCAGCCGGGAAATCTGGGTCCGCTAATCTTCGGATGCGAAACATACGAGAGTCCTCTTTGCGAACTTCATGAAAATTTATAAGAAAATCCAGGTGCAGCCACTTTTTTATTCCGACTCTTCCTGTTTGACCGCCACCAACTGGTCGAGTTGCTGTTTGACGAAGTTATTCTGGTCGAGGAACCATTTGTGGAAATCGCCGGTGAAATCGATGGTCATGTTAAGGATCTTGGCCCGTTCACGGTTGTTCCGATAGAGTTCGAACAGGTCGTCGCTCAAATAAAAGGTCACCTTTTGAGCCGCTTTTTTCCTTCTGGGAACCAGACTGGCCATGTCAACATCCTCACTCACAGGTCAACGAACTAACGGGCGCATCATATTGAAAATCGGGCCAATGTCAACACCTGCAGCGCTTTGCAATAGACATAATATCTATAACTTATAGACAAAAATATCTACAATTGTTGACATCAATAATCTCTGCTGTTATAATCTTAATTGTGGACCAAGAAAATGGTCTTTGAAAAAACTAATAGGAGGAAGGAGTTATGAGATCGTTACCTATAATTTTTTTACTCATCGTAGCCTTCATTTTTTCTTTTGATCTCTCCTGTTCTACTTCGAAAAAATCGTCAACCGTACCCCCGGCACCTAAACCAAAAATCCTGTCTGAAAAAAAGAAAACTCCGCCACCACCACCGCCCGCGAAGGAAGAGCCGGCCTCTTTTTCCTACCAGACCCTCTATTTCGATTTCGATAGTGCCGCGATCCTTTACCGGGACAGCACCCACCTTGACCGGTTAGCGGAATTTCTCATAAACAATAAAGAGATATCGCTGGTCATCGCCGGACACGCCGACGAGCGGGGCAGTTTTGATTACAATCTTTCGCTCGGCGAACAACGGGCGATCGCCATCAGAAGCGAACTGCAGAAACGGGGCATCAACCCTGAACGGGTGCGTGTCGTTTCATATGGGGAGGAACGACCGGCCGCGCGCGGCAAAGACGAAACGGCTTATTCGCAGAACCGGCGAGCCGAATTCGACGAGATACGCCGATCGAAAGATGATAGATAATAGATAACGGAGGGATCCATGAAAAGTATGCTGTTCTTTTTTCTTGCCCTGCTCATGGCGACACCGACCGTGTTCGCAAGGAGCAAGGTGTTGATCCTGCCCCCGGCCTGGGAAAGTTCTTCGCTGAAGAACTTCGCGCAGGATATGGACGAGAATTGCGACGATCTTCTTCCCGCCATCAAGAACGCAGACGGTTACTGCGCCACCACCGCTCTCCCGCTGAAACAGAAGAAGACCTTGAGTGCATGCAAGGGAAAGTACGCCTGTCTGAAAAAAAAGGCCCGGGCGCTTGAAGAATATGACATCCTCGTTCTCTCGTCGCTTTCACGGAAAAAGGGAACGCCCTCCCTGCGTGTCACCTTTTATAATACCCGCGGCGACCTGTTGCACCGTGAGGATCTCCGGGGAGAGCGGAACGCCGACCCCGAGGAGACCGCGGCGCTCTATCTGACGGCGCTCCGGAACGCGCACGATCTCTTTGCGCGACCGGCGAACCCCTACGAGGTGAAGGAGGCGCTCCGGCGCGGTTTCACCTTTTACAAAAAAGGGGACATCGGCCAGACCCTGCGCTTTTTCGAAAAAGCAGGCGATGCGGTATTACTCGGCCTTACGGGCGAGGTCGACGCCCTCCTTGCGCGCGCGGAAAAGTCCATTGAACGGGGCGAGGTTCGTGACGCCATCGGCGACCTGCAGACCGCCCTTGAGAAAGATGAGGATATCCGGAAAAACGGCTTCAAGGTGATATCGTATATCCGTGAGACCGAGAAAACGAAACGGAGCGAGTTCGATCAGAACGATTTTTACGACGATCTCCTCAAGATCCACTCGGAGTTCGAGCGCCGGTTCCGCGACATCGAAAAAACACGGGCCGGCGAGGAACGCGCCATAGCGGATCGGGAAAAAAAGGCCATCGAGGCGGTAGAGTACGAGATAGAACAGGCGCGCAAAGATATCGAGAAAAAAGAAGCCGCCACGGATAAGCGGCGGGCGGTCGTCGACGAAGAGATACGAAAACTGCTGGAAAAACAGGAAACGGAACTTCGCCTGCTGGAAAAGAAAAAGGATATCATTCGCAAGCGCATCGATTCTCTGGAACAAGGCCGTAACGAATTCATCGACAAGGTCGAGCGACGCGCCGACGAACTGAGGAATACTGATCTTGAAAAGTTGCAGGCCCGTTTTCTCAAGGAACAGGAGAACATATCGAAAAAGATAACGGCTCTGGAAAGCAAGGATCCTCCCGACGAAAAAGCGATAGGGGCGCTTGAGAAGAAACTGGCGGCTCTCGAGGCCGACCTGGAGAAAAAACAGGCGGCGCTGACCGAACAGTACCGCCGGGGGGCCGACGAGCATCTGAAGAAATATGACCGAAAGGTCGATGAGGTTCGCAACCAACTGTCAAAATTTGAGAAGAATGACGCTTCTCTTGTAAAAGGGTACCAGGACCGGATAGCGAAAAAAGAGGCGGGCTTCAAGCAACAGGTCGCTCAATGGCACAAGGAACGGGAGAAAAGAGAGCGGCTTATCGCCGCCTTGATAAAGAACAGCGAAAAGCGGATAGCCGCCGCCGGGCGGGAGGCGCAAAAACAACGGGAACAACTGAAAAAACGGCTGAACACCGAAAAGGAGAAGGTGATAGCACGGGAAAAAGAGATGATAACCAAACGGTATACCGCGCGGTTCAAGCCGGTGTTCAACCGCGTCATCGAACGCACTGCGGCCACGAAAAAGATAGGCGCGCTGCTCGGCACGGCCTACGCGATGCTCGGCGACCGGTCACTCAAGGACGACGACCTGCCCGAAGCACGGCGACATTACCATCGGGCGCTCTATCACGATCCCGCCAACAAACAGGCGGCGAAGGGGATAGACCTCATAAGGGCGCGGACGGTCAAATTGTATGAAACGGCCATAGCGATGAGCGGTGACGAGCCCGACAGGGCAAGACAAACGCTCGAAACGATCATAAACAGTCTGAAGCCGACCAACCCGGTCTATGTCCGTTCGTTCGTCGCGCTGAAGGAATTATCGAAATAACCTCTCCCCTCACTCTTCGTCGAGCAGGAGTCGTCGATAATCGAACTGGCTCGAGGCGCGCACGAGTAGCGCCGATCCGACACCTGAGAGCAATGTGTCCATCCGCTCGACATAGCCGTCCGGCCCCTCGTCGGGCGGTCCGGCCAGCCCGGCAAGGACCAGATCGGTCCGTTCGGAGACCTCCCCCAGCAATTCTCCGGTGTTGCGCTCATCGCGGATGATGAGATACGGCGTCGCCTCGATGCGTGCCGTCGCGATGATGGCACCGAGGCGCGCTTCGGCCTTGCGGGCGGCGGCATCCGAATCGACCAGCACACACAGCCGTATCTTCGCCCCGCTCCACGGGTCGGAGGAAACGAGGAAATGGGCCAGAAGGAGCATCAATTCCACATTGCGTTCACGACCGCCCCACCAGATGTCTATCGTTTTACGCATACCGAAGGAACGATCGGGGTGATGTCGCAGGAACAACAGGTTATGGTCGAGCGCCAGCAGACCGCGGACCAATTCGGTGAACGGCTCGTGCTTCATGCGGGGGCAGGCCCATTCCATCAGAACTGTGTTCGGTGTCATGCCGGGGAACCCGAGCGCCTGCGACGCATCGAGGATGCCCCGTTCCGGCTCCTCGGTCACCAGTAGCCGCACCATCGTCTCGGGAGCCACCTGCTCGATGACCTCGCGGGTCTGTGTTTCCATATCGCGCAGTCGAGGCGCCTCTTCCTTCAAAAGGCCGGGGACGACATGACAGTAGGTGGTGACGCCGCGCCAGTGGAACAACCAACCGGCCATGTCGGCTATCGCACGCCGCTTGCCCGGATCGTCCCCGAACACGATGACGTTGGGGCGCCAGTTCTTACCGTCGGGCGGGCGACTGTCGAGGTAGAGGATGCCGCGGTGGACCGCCGCGGTGAAGAAGCCACGCCAGGTGTCGATCGGCTGGGTCTGCATCTGCCGGCGCTGCAGCAGGATGAAGATGGTAATCATGGCGGCGGTGGCGGCGAGCATTGCGAGTGTGTCTATCTTGAACATGATGCCGAAACAGGTGACCGCCCCGACGAAACTGACCCATGCAGGCGTCTTGAAGGTGGGACGGAAACTGGGGATACGCGACCAGGTCTGAATGCCGCAGGCGAGACAGGCGAACCCGTAACTGGAGAGGAAGAACATCGTGATGAGCGGCGCGACGAGGTTCAATTCGCCGACGAGTATGCCCGCTTCGGCGATGAAAAAGGTCGCCGCGAGCCCGATACGCGGCTCGTTGAGCGGCCCGTGGCCCCGCGCGAACAGACGCGGCACCACGCCGTCGATAGCGAGCGCCTGCAGGTAGCGCGGCGCGCCGAGGATGCTGCCGAACGCCGACGAGAGGGTCGCGGCGAACATGCCGGCGATCACCAGCACCGGGAATCGTGCTATCTTCAACCAGACCATCTGATCGTTCCGGAGCGTCGCACCGTCGGCAACCGCGCCGAGATAGATCGGGACCGCCAGATAGACGAGCATACCGACGGCGACCGCCGTAAGCGTGCCGAGCGGGATAGCGCGGCGCGGGTCCTTGAGATCGCCCGACATCGCGACGCCGGCGGTGAAACCGGTGACCGCCGGGAAAAAGACCGCGAACACCGTCTCGAAACCGGCCGAATTCGCGGAGAACCAAAGCGGGGCCGACGCACCGGCATCCGACAACGGCGCGCCGGTGAAAAGAGAAACGAGCGAGAGCGCAATGGCAAGCAGGACGAAATACTGTATCCGGAGCGCAAGCGAGGTGCTGATGTAACTGATGACCGCCACCACGATGTTCGCGATGGTGCCAACCAACCGCCGCATCTCTATCGTGTTCCCGAGGCCGAAGAACTCGAGGAATGATTCGGTGAAGCCGATGAGGTAGAGACTGGTGCTGAAGGCGAGGGCGAAAAAGAGCGCGATGCCGATGGCGCCGCCCATCGGCAGGCCGAGACTGCGCGATATCATGTAGTAATCGCCGCCGGTACGGGTCGTCCGGTTGGTGGCGATGGAACTGATGCTCATGCCGGTCGCGAACGAGACCACATGCGCGAACAACACGATGAGAACGGTCCCGACGATACCGGCGTTCCCCACGACCCACCCGAAACGCAGGTACATGATGACGCCGAGAATAGTGAGTATCGACGGGGTGAAGACCCCCTTGAAGGTGCCGAACTTCTCCGACGACAACACCTGCTCCTTCTCGCGGTAAAGAACGGGGGACCTTACTGACGAACGGAGAAAAAGTAAAGATTCCAGCGACCCTATTGACAATCTGAAAACGATGGAGTATAAAGGAAACGCATTTAGAGTTTTTAGTTTCCTTCGTTTTGGAGGTTCCCATGGCGGAAGATACCCGCGAACTGGTGGTCGCCGAGGCGAAACGGCTCTTTTACCAGTACGGCTTTCGGCGCATCACGATGGACGAGATCGCCGCGAACCTGCGGATGAGCAAGAAGACGCTCTACGCCCTCTTCCC
>JAKQHE010000125.1 GCA_029573155.1 bacterium | reverse complement strand
CGGGATGCCCGACCTGATACTGCTCGGCGTCCTTGGCGATCTTCCGCGACACCTCGAACCCGTCGGGGCCCGGCATCCCGGCGAACAGGACATCGAGCAGTATCAGGTCGGGCCTCTCGCGCCGGGTCAGTTCCAGCACCTCTTTGGAATGGTGGGTCACCGTGACGGCGAATCCGACATTCTCCAGCAGGGTGCGCAGCGCGCTGACCATCTGGACATCGTCGTCGGCGATAAGGATCTTTCTAGTCATATCTCTCACCTCTTATCCTATCTCGAAACTGAACTCGACCCACTTGCCGGGCTCCGATTCGGCCCATATATCGCCGCCGTGCTTGCGGACGATCTCGCGGCAGGCGTACAGCCCCAGCCCCGAACCGCGTTTCCCGGCGGTATCCTGCGAATAGATGCGCGAGAATTTCTTGAAAAGCATATCCATCTTCTCGCGCGGTATTCCCGCCCCTTCGTTGTAGACGCTGAATACCTGCCGGCCGTCCCGCACCTTTTCGCGCAGACGGATCGCGCCGCCCTCGCGGCCATATTTGACCGCGTTACCGATCAGATTGTCGTAGACGATCCGGAGCAGATCGGGGTCGGCGTCGACCACCGTGTCGTCGTGGACGCCGATATCGAGCGTCATGTGGTGCCGGCGGATCTCTTCGGTCAGTCCCTGTATCGCCGGGTCGATCACCGCGTTCTTGAGCGCCGTATTGCGGCGGTTGATGACATAGTCGCCCTTCTCGAGTTTGGAAAGATCGAGATAACTGCGGATCAGTTCCTTGAAGTAGTCGAGACTCTCGGCGACGTTGTCCAGCCCTTTCTTCTGTTTATCGTTGAGTTCGCCCAGATAGCCGTCCTTAACGGTATGGAGGCTCAGGACCGCGCTCGCGAGCGGGTTTTTCAGTTCGTGGCTGATGAAGCCGAGCATATCGATGTAGTTGCGGTTGGTCATCTCGAGTTCGTTATTGAGCGCGGCCAGTTCGCACTGTTTCCGTTCGATCTCGGCGGTGTGCTTCTCGATGTCGTCGGCCATGTTGTTGAACGACCGGGTCAGATCGCCCATCTCGCCGCCGAATTCCTCGGTCACCCGCGCCGACCGCTCTCCTTTTATCAGGCGCGCCGTGGCGTCGCGCAGTTTCCCGACCGGTTCGAGGATGGAGCGCGCGATCAGGATGAACATGGCGATACTGAGCAGCATCGCGACGAAGATGACCGACACCACGCTCGCCACCGCCTTGAAGCGGATGTCGCGGTATTTTTCCTCCAATTCCCCGACATAGAGCATGCCGATGAGGTTGTTGTCGGGGTCGCGGAGTGGTTCATAGTAGGAGAGGTACCACGCATCGACCACCCACGCCCGCCCCGACCACGACCGGCCGCGCAGGAGCACCATATCGGCGACCTCGGCCGACGCCGCGGTGCCGGTCGCCCGGCCCGCCTTGTTGCCGACGACATTGGTGGCGATCCGCTTGTCGCCCATGAAGATCGTCGCGGTGCCGACCGAACGCCCTTTGTAGTAGTCGCCGTAGGATACCGCGTCGCGGATGGTGTCTATGAAGTCGTTGTTGCCGTTGATGAGGATACCCGACGAGATGATCCCGATGAGTTTCCCGCCCCGCATCACCGGGACCGCGGTGCCGGTGAACATCCCGTTGGGCTCGCCGGTCGCGTCGACCGCCCGTTCGAGCAGACTCTCCCCTTCGCGCGCCAGCGCCGACCGCGACAGCACGATCGTCCCCTCGATGCTCTTCCCGTTCAGAAGCACATGACGGATAAAGGGATTGTCGGAGATATCGTCGCCGCTATTGAAGGGCGGCCGCGTCCGCAAGAGCACCGTGCCGTCGGCCGACACGATGTTGAGAAGGTCCATGTGATACTGGAGCCGGAAGTTGTTGAACTTCTCCTGCACCGCGGCGGCCAGTTTCGGGTCGCGGGGGTTATCGAGGAAATCGCGGAGCAGTTCATTCTGCGCCGCCACCGCGAGCACCTGATGGGCGTCGCGGTTCTTCTGGTTGAATGCCTCGCGCGCCCAGCGGATCGCCACTTCGACCCGGTGCTGAGCGTCGCGTATCGTATTCTGATTTATCCAGAGGGTACTGACCGCCGAGAGGGCGATGGCGAGCATCAGGAAGATCGCCACCGTTGTCAGGATGAACTTGGTCAGGAGCCGCATCACATCACCTCGTCAAAAAACATGATACATAGCACAAAAGCCATGCCAAAGACCAAAACAAAGATTTTTGTTTTGTAACTATATTGAACTATTGGATTATATTTTTTCCGAGCGGGGACTTTCTCTAAAAAGCGCCCATCTTCATATTGTATCCAATATACACATGTTCAATTGAGCATGTTCAAAAATTGAACGCTTTGAGATCAGCCGTTGCTCCGGAACTTTTCGAGATCGATCCGGTACTTGACCACCTTATTATAGAGGGTGCCGCGCGCGATGCCCAGCCGTGCTGAAGCGGCGCGAAGATTACCGCCGGTCTCTTCGAGCATCCGGAGTATCGTCTCGTACTCCCGCGCCTTGAGCGAGGGACCTTCGGGAAGCGGAGACCGTTCGGTACCGGCGGCACGCAGGTGATCGGGCAGCTCGACGGGGGTGATCTCGGGGCGCTCCATGATGTTGACCGCCCGTTCCAATACATTCTCCAGTTCGCGGATGTTGCCGGGCCACGGATAGGACTTGAGCAGACGCATCGCCTCGGGGGTGACGGCGGGGGTCGGCTTATTCATGGCGTGGGCCGAGCGCTTGGCGAAATGGAGCGCGAGCGCCTCTATGTCATCCACCCGTTCGCGCAACGGCGGAATGGTGATGGCGAGGACATTGAGCCGGTAGTAGAGATCGTCGCGGAACGCCTTCTGTTCGACCGCCTTTTTGAGATCGTGGTTGGTGGCGGCGATGACGCGGACATCTATCTTTTTGGGATAGGTGCCCCCCACACGGACCACTTCGGAACTCTGGAGGACCCGCAGGAGGTTGACCTGCGCCTCGAGCGGCATATCGCCGATCTCGTCGAGGAAGATGGTCCCCTCGTCGGCCAGTTCGAACTTCCCCGGCCTCCCCTCTTTCTTCGAACCGGTGAAGGCGCCCCCTTCGTAGCCGAACAGTTCGCTCTCCACCAGATCGCGCGGCAATGCGCCGCAGTTGACCGCGACGAATGAATGAGGCGCGCGGTCGCTGAAATTGTGTATCGACTGGGCGAAAAGTTCCTTGCCGGTGCCGCTTTCGCCGAGGAGGAGCACATTGGAGCGGCTCTTGGCCGCCGTCCGGGCCAGTTTCACCGCCTCCTGCAGCGCCTGCGAGGTGCCGATGATGTCGGTGAAGGACAGATAGGCGCGCGAACCGGCGATCTTGCCCGCCAGCTGATGGAGCGATTTCGCCTCCTTGAGCGTGATGACCATGCCGCCGACCGCCCCTTCGCTCTGTATCAGCGCGGCCGACACAGCGCAGTGGAGTTTCCGTCGGTCGCGCAGCGACAGCACCGCCTCGCGGTCGTGTATATTGGCGCCGTCGGCCATGATCTTGAAGAAATTGATGCCGTCGGGGATGACGGTGTATATCGACCGGCCGGCATGATCCTCCGGCCCGAGCCCGAGCATCCGCCGCGCCGACGGATTGATCTCCCGTATCTTCTCGTCGCCGTCGATGACCACGATCCCTTCGGCGATGGACCCGACGATCGCCTGCTGTTTCTGCATCGCCACGGTCTTTTCGGCCAGCGCATCCTCGATGTGCAGCTGCCGCTCTATCGCCCCGGCGACCGCGCCGACGAGCCCCAGCGAATGGGCGTTGACGAGATCCCACCGGCAGATGAGGCAGAGACAGCCGAGTATCTTCCCCTCCTTGTCGTGGATGGTGTCGGCGCTCGCGTACCAGTAGTGGAGCGCCTCGAGATAGTGTTCCCCCGCCCAGATATCGAGCGTCCGGTCCTCGATGAGCGCCGTGCCGACGCCGTTGGTCCCGATATCCTCTTCGCGCAGGCGGCTCCCCAGTTTCGGCGCCGTGTCGCGCGCCAGCATCTCCGGCGACCCGAACAGTTCCAGCACGATCCCCTGCCCGTTGGTGATCATGATGATGCTCTCGGGGTCGTTCATGAAGGAGATGATCTTCTTCATGTAGGGGACCGCGACGCCGAGCATCCGGCGGCTTTCGTGGATGCGGTTGATCAGTTCGCCCGACGAGGCGACCGGCAGCCGTTCGATATGGCGCGGCACACCCAGCGCGCGGCTCCGTTCCCACGAGGCGAGCAGGTACGGATGGATGACGGCGGTGTCGACCGCTTCACCGTTCCAGAAGCGCGCCCACTGTTCGCGGATGATATGGCGGCGTTCGAGATCTATCATGCGTCCCTATTCATCACGGTCCTCACGCCGCCCATCCTATCCGTTCCCGGGCGGCGAAGCAAGAAATCCTTCCGAAAATGCCGCATGTGCGCGACAAAAAAAGGGCGGCCACAGCGGGCCGCCCCTGTAAATACGAAAAACTGAATACTAGCGGATGTTGTCGCGGGCGTGGTAATGGGTGTGGAGGAGTTCGTGCGCCTTGTGGCTGTTCGGCTTCTCGAGGAACTCCTTGTAGATCTGGGTGATGCCGGGGTTGACATGCGACTTGCGCATCTCGCGGCTGTCGTCCTCTTTGTAGATGGCCGCCGCGCGTTCCGTCTTGATCTTCCACGAGGTCGGTCTCGGCTGGCCGCCGCCGCCGACGCAACCGCCGGGACAGCCCATGATCTCGATGAAGTGGAACGACTTCTCGCCCTTGCGGACCGCGTCGAGCAGTTTGCGCGCCATGCCGGTCGAGTGGGCCACCGCCACCTTCACGGTGACGCCCTTGAGGAATTCGTAGCCCTTCGCCGTCTTCTCTATCTTCACCTCGGCCTCCTTGATCCCTTCGAGACCGCGGACCGGCTCGAAATGCATGGTCGGGATCGGGTCGCCGGTGACCAGTTCGTACACGGTGCGGAGGGCCGCTTCCATGACGCCGCCGGTGTTGGCGAAGATGTCGGCCGCGCCGGTGGAGATGCCCATCGGGTCATCCCAGTTGGTCTCTTTGACCATATCGAAGTTGATGCCGTGCAGTTTGATCATCCGGCCCAGTTCGCGGGTCGTGAGGACCGCGTCGACATCCTGATGGCCGCTGTCGCACATCTCGGGACGATCGCATTCATACTTCTTGGCGGTGCAGGGCATGACCGAGACCATGCGGATCTTGGCCGGGTCGATCTTCGCTTTTTCGGCGTAGTAGGTCTTGGTGAGGGCGCCGAACATCTGCTGGGGCGACTTGCAGGTGGAGAGATTGGGGATGAAGTCGCTATAGAAGGTCTCCATGAACTTGATCCAGCCCGGCGAGCAGGAGGTGATCATCGGGAGGGCGATCGACTTGTCGCCGTCTTTCACCGCCTTGGTGACGCGGGTGAGGAACTCAGTGCCTTCCTCGAGTATCGTGAGGTCGGCGGTGAAGTTGGTGTCCATCACCTTGCTGAAGCCGAGCTGTTTGAGGACGCCCGCCAATTTACCGGCCGAGAGATAGCCGGGCATGAGGCCGCAGGCTTCGCCCACCGAGGCGCGGATCGCCGGGGCGGTCTGGACGACGGTGTGGATCTCGGGATCGTTGATCCATTCCCACACTTTCGCGGTGTCGTCGCGCTCCATGAGGGCGCCGGTCGGGCAGACGTTGATGCACTGGCCGCAGTTGATGCAGGTGGTCTCGGCGAGCGGTTTGCCGGCGGTGGTCGAAGCGATCTTCTCGTAGCCGCGGCCGTCCCAATCGAGGGCGTAGGCGGTCTGGACCTCGTTGCAGGCGCGGATGCAGCGGCCGCAGTTGATGCACTTGGAGGCGTCGCGGACGACGACACCCGACGCATCGATGGGCAGTTGCGGCGGCTCGTTCTCGAAACGGTTGCCGCGCATGCCGTACTTGTCGGCCAGCGTCTGGAGTTCGCAGTGGGTGTTGCGCTCGCAGTTGAGGCAGTCCATGTTGTGGCGGCTGAGGATGAGTTCGAGCACCATCTTGCGCGCCTTGATGAGTTCGGGGGTGTTGACCTTCACCTTCATCCCGTCGGCGACCTTGTAGGCGCAGGAGGGCTGGTAGGTGGGCTGGCCCTCGACCTCGACGACGCAGACGCGGCAGTTGCCCTCCTCGCGGAGGTCGTTGTGCCAGCAGAGCGCCGGGATGTCGATGCCGACGGTCTTGGCCGCCTGCATGATCGTGAGATCGGCCGGGACCTCTATCTGCATCCCGTCGATGGTCAGTTTCACTCTTTTATCGGTCATATAATTCCTCCTTTAGTTGGCAAGGATCTCGCCCTTGAAGTTCTTGAGCGCGTCAAGGAACGGGTTGACGCAGGCCTGGCCGCAGCCGCAGAGCGACGCCTTTTTCATGACGAGCGCGAGCTCTTCGAGCAGTTCGAGGTCGCTGATGGTCCCCTCGCCGAACTCGAATTTCTCCATGATCTGGCGGATGCGGTGCGTGCCTTCGCGGCACGGGGTGCACTTGCCGCACGATTCGTGCTCGAAGAACTCGGCGACGGTCGAAAGGAATTCGACCACATTACGGCTCTCGTTCGCGACGAAGATCGAGCCGGTGCCGTAGGATACCTTCATCTCGGCCATCCGCTCGTAGGTCATGGGGTTGTTCATCATATCGGCGGTGAAGATATTCCCCGACGAGCCGCCGATCTGGGCGAACTTGAAGCCGCCGTCGACGCCCTTGCCGAACTTCTCGACGATATCTTTGGGGGAATGATCGAAGGTGGTCTCGACCACGCCGGGCTCGTTGACATCGCCGACGAGCATGAATATCTTGGTCCCCGGCGAACCGGCCGGACCCTTCTTGAGGAACCACGCCGCGCCGTTCTTGATGATGTGCGGGACGTTGGCGAGGGTCTCGACGTTGTTGACGATGGTCGGTTTGCCCCACAAGCCCACCACCGGCGGGAACGGGGGTTTCATGCGCGGCTCGCCGCGCTTCCCTTCGATCGATTCGATGAGCGCCGTCTCGTCGCCGCAGACATACGCGCCGCCGCCTTCGACCACCCGGAGCTCGAAATCGAACTTGGAGCCGAGGATGCCTTTACCGAGGAAGTTCTTCTTCTCGGCGTCGGCGATCGCCTTCTCGATGGTCTCTATCGATTTGCGGTATTCGCCGCGGATGTAGATGAAGCCCTTGGTCGCGCCGATGGCGTAGGCGCCGATCACGATCCCTTCGATCATCTGGTGCGGGTCGCCTTCCA
>JAKQHE010000063.1 GCA_029573155.1 bacterium | reverse complement strand
CTTCAGGAGCGTCGCCAACGGCACGGCGCCAATGGGGCGAAACGCGGGATCGACGACGAAAATCTCGTAGAAGCGATCCGGCAGCTCGTCCGACCCCCGCATGAGATCGATGATCTGTCCGACAGTCCAGTAGGGCGGCGCCGCGAAGCAGTGCCGCTGCATGAGGCGGCCCGCGGTCTCCTCCTCATAGTCGAGGGCGGCATGAAGTTCGAGCCGTTCGCTCGCTGGTATTTCGGCAAGAACCTCCGCTCGCTTCTCGTCGTCGAGTTCATCGAGGACGAAGGCGGCGTCGTCGGTGTCGAGATCGGCGATCGCCTCGGCGACTTTCTCCGCCGACATCGCATTGACGACGTCCTCGACGATATCCGGCGCGAGTTCGGGAAGGACCTCCGCCCCGACTGGGCCGACAATCTGAAGGACGCTCGCCCGTTGTTCGTCGCTGAGGAGCGCAAGGAGATCTGCATAGTCGGCAGGATGCAACTCGGCGATGAACTGCCGCACGGCCTCGATCTCGCCCGCCGCGAGAGCATCGACCACAGAATGCGCATAGGCGTCGGCGAGCGTCCGGCCCTCTTCGAGATGAGAGACGGCATCATCGACGTCGGGCGCAGGAGCCGGCTCGCTCGGGCGCGGCTTTTCCTCCAAGGCGGCCGGCTCGCTCATGGCACGCCCTCTTTTTTCAGGTTTCAACTGAGACCGATCGACCAGACCGACTGCTAGCGCAGCTTGCCGAAAAGACAAATCCTATTCGTCCGGCCTTTAGGGGCGGGATAAGCTCACTCCCTGAAACCGATGACGCCGCTCGCGACCACGGCGACGATGACCGCTGATACAGCAACGGCGATTGCCGTCGTCCTTAGGAATTTCTGTTTCAGTTTCGGATCTGACGGGGCTCCGGGATCGGCGCCCATAACGCCGTCGTCGGCGCTCTCCCAGCGACCCTTCACGCCGGTCGGCAGCATCGTGAAAAACACACACCACCAAACGAGCAGGAAGATGATGATGGCGCCGACAGGATTCATTGGGGAACCGCAACCCGGGGATTTAGGACCGCGGTCCAAGGTGCCCGCACGGTCGCAGAACATCAAGCCGGCGCTAGGGGCCGAAGCCCGCACACTTCACACCCGCAATACCATCACGCCTACCGCCGGTTTCTTGCCCCAGAGCGCCTGCAGGCGCGTGCGAACGGCGCGCTGCACCCCGATCACGACCGCTTCATCTTCCTTGCGCTTCTTGCGCGCGATGCTCTCGAACCCCTCAGTGGCGGCCTCCTCGAGTTCCCCGCCCATCGCCTCGCCGCCGCCGCCGAGGCGCGGAGCGCCGATCATGGCGATCTGTGGCGGTCCGGCGAGGTCCCCATTAGCGTCTATAGCGAGCGCGATGGTGACAACGCCGGCAAATGCGAGCTTCTTCCGCTCCCGAATTGGCTGGGACCCCTCCGGCTCGAGAATCGATCCGTCAAGAAAGAGCCGGCCCGAAGGAACCTCGTCGATAAACGCGGGCTCCCCCGGGGCGAGTCGGATGATGTCGCCATTTCTTGGCGCCAGCGCCTTTCCGACGCCCAGCGACAACGCAAATTCGGCATGCTCCTCCAGATGCCGCGCCTCGCCATGAACTGGCACGGACAGCGATGGCCGCACCCAGCGATACATCTGCGCCAGCTCATCCCGGCAAGGATGGCCCGAGACATGGACGAACTCGTCCTTTTCGGTGATGACCTTCACCCCGAGATCGACGAGGTCGTTGTGCAGGTCAAAGATCGCGCGCTCATTGCCGGGAATGATCTTTGAGGAGAAGATCACCGTGTCCCCATCGTTAAGCGTCAGCTCCGGATGATCGTCGCGCGCGATCCGGG
>JAKQHE010000051.1 GCA_029573155.1 bacterium | reverse complement strand
GCCGGATTGCCGTTGTCGGTGTCGCACGGCACCTCCTTCGAGTTGATACAGAGGCCACCCTCCTCGGCGTAGTTCGTGTCGCAGGTCCACGCACAGTCGGCGGGAGCGGTCCAGCCGCCCGCCGAGGTATAGGTGATCGTCACATTCGCGATGGTGTCGCTGCTGTTGGCCGGGTTGTCATTGTTGGTGTCGCACGGCACTTCCTTCGAGTTGATGCAGAGACCGCCTTCGAGGATATAGTCGGTGTCGCAGGTCCACGCACAGTCGGCCGGTGAGGTCCAGCCGCCGGCCGTCGTGTAGGTGATCGTCACATTCGCGATGGTGTCGGTGCTGTGCGCCGGATTGCCGTTGTCGGTGTCGCACGGCACCTCCTTCGAGTTGATACAGAGGCCACCCTCCTCGGCGTAGTTCGTGTCGCAGGTCCACGCACAGTCGGCGGGAGCGGTCCAGCCGCCGGCGGTCGTGTAGGTTATCGTCACATTCGCGATGGTGTCATGGCTATTCGCCGGGTTATCATTATTGGTGTCGCATGGCGCCTGTCTTTCATTGATACAGTCGTCGATATCCTCGTCGCAGAAATAGTCGGTCTCGCAGGGATATCCTTCCGATCCGCATGAGCCCCCCGTGCAGGTCTCGTCGCCGGTGCAGTAGAGGTCGTCGCTGGCGCAAGGGGTCCCGGTGGGGGCGAAAACATTCTCGGGACAGGCGGTATCAAAGCCGTTGCAGACCTCGGCGGCGTCACAGACATCTACGGCGTCGCGGCAGGTGTGCGCGCTACCGAGCACCTTGCAGGTCCCGTTCACGCTTGCTCCCGCCGTCACGCTGCATGCCTGACAGTCGGTGGTATCGCTGCCGCCGCAGGCCAGATCACAGCAGAACCCGTCGGCGCAGAAACCGCTACCGCACTCGCTGCCCGCCGAGCAGGTCTCCCCTTGTCCCTTCAGCACGCGCAGGTCGGGCGTATAGACGCCGGCGCTCCGGTCGAACACGAACCAACGCGACATAGAGCCGTCCATGAACTGGTACCGCACCCGCCAGTGATACAGCGCCTTGTCAAGATCGATGCCGGTGGTCAGCGTGGTCCCCGCCAGCGTCGTATCGGTCCACGCGCCTGCCCTCTGGAAGCCGGTGTAGTTGAAGGGCGCCCCGTGCGCCTTCACCTCGTAGAGCATCTTCGCTTTGCTCCTCCCCATGAAGGAGCGGGCGAACACCGACAGGGTCAGCGTGTCGTCGTCCCCGATCTTTCCCTGCGGAGAGACGGCTGTCGTTCCTTTCTTCTGCTGTCCCGTCATCCGGAGCGCTTCGCCGTTGTTGCCGTGGTACACGAAGGCGGCACCTTCATCGCTCTGGCCTTGATCATACCACTGAGCCCCGACAAGGATATCGCTGTAGCCGTCGCCATTCTCATCGCCCGCCCCGGCGACCGACCAGCCGAAATAAGCCCCCGTTTGATTCAGCGGGTCGAGTCTCCGGACATGGGCCCCTACGATACCGCTCGACGAACCATGGTAAATGTAGGCGGCCCCTTCGTTGGTCTGCGCGCTGTCATACCACGGGGTGCCGATGATGATATCGGCGTAACCGTCGCCGTTCACATCTCCCGCCCCCGCGACCGACCAGCCGAAAAGCAGGTCCGCTTGGTTTTGTTCGAGTCTGACGGCATAGGATGTGCCGATGCCGCTCGCCGAACCGTGGTAGAGGAGGACGACCCCTTCATTGGTCTGACCATTGTCGTAGCGAGGTGCACCGGCGACGATGTCGCCGTAGCCATCGCCATTCACATCGCCCGCGCCGGAGACCGAATGGCCAAACCAGGCGTCCGCCAGATTTGATTCGATTCTCTGGTCGTGGGTCGTGCCGATACCGGTCGCCGATCCATGGTAGATATAGATGGCTCCTTCCTCGCTGTGGCCGTTGGAATATTTATGCGCGCCGACGATGACATCGCTGTAACCGTCGCCGTTCACATCGCCCGCCGAGGCGACCGATGACCCAAACTCGGCCCACACCACATTCGACTCGATCCTGCGGGCATAAGTCGTGTTGATGCCGCCCGAAGAACCATGGTAGATGTAAATGGCTCCTTCGTTGGTATTTCCGTTGGTGTAGTAAGGAGCCCCGACGATGATGTCGCCGAAGCCATCGCCGTTCACATCGCCGGCGCCGGCGACCGAAGAGCCGAATTGATCGAGCGCCAGATTCTCTTCAATTCTGGCGTTGTAACTCGCACCGATGCCGGCCGCCGAGCCGTGGTAGATGAACGCGGCCCCCTCGGCGTCGTCGTAAAAATAGGACCCGACGATGATGTCCCCGTATCCGTCGCCGTTCACATCGCCCGCTCCGGCGACCGAGTAGCCGAAAAAGACGCTGGCCTGATCCGATTCGAGTCTCCGGGCATAGGCCGTCCCGATACCGCTCGCCGATCCGTGGTAGATGAACGCGGCCCCCTCGTCGGTCTCACCGTTGTCGTATTTGTATGCCCCGATGATGATATCGCCATAGCCGTCGCCATTCACATCGCCCGCGCCGGCGACCGAGTAGCCGAAAGAGGCGCTCGCCTGATCCACCTCGAGCAGTTGGTTATAGGCCGTCCCGATGCCGCTCGCCGCGCCATGATACACGAACGCGGCACCTTCGTCGGTCTGTCCGCCATCGTAACCGGCTGCCCCGACGATGATGTCGCTGTAGCCGTCGCCGTTCACATCGCCCGCTCCGGCGACCGAGCCGCCTAACTGGGCATTCGTCTGATCCGACTCGACGGTGACGGCGGCGGTCGTGTTGATGCCGGTCGCTGAACCGTGGTAGATGAAAGCGCGTCCCTCGTTGGTCTGGCCAAAATCGTAATAGTTCGCCCCGACGACGACATCGGCGTACCCGTCGCCGTTCGTATCGCCTGCGCCGGCCACGGAACCGCCCATTTGGGCGTCCGCCTGATCTGATTGGAGGATGGTGTTGTAGGTCGTTCCGATGCCGCTGGAGGACCCGTGATACACGAAGGCGACCCCTTCGTCGGTCTGTCCGTTGTCATAGCCCGGTGCGCCGGCGATGATGTCGCTGTAGCCGTCGCCGTTCACATCGCCTGCTCCGGCGACCGAATCGCCGAGATACGCTGATATCTGCTCTGCCTGGATCATGCGGGCGTAAGAGGTCCCGATACCGGAGGAGGAACCGTGATAGATATAGATGGCCCCTTCATCGGTTTGGCCGGCGCCGCTTTGATAGTTCCGCGCCCCGATGACGACATCGCTGTAGCCGTCGCCGTTCACATCGCCCGCGCCCGAGACCGAGAAGCCAAAGTAGGCATCTGTCTGATCCGATTGGAGCAGGCGGGCATAGGAGGCACCGATGCCGCTCGCCGATCCGTGGTAAATATAAGCGGCCCCTTCATCGGCCTGCCCGTCGTCATAGTCGCGCGCTCCGACGATGATATCCGAGTACCCATCGCCGTTCACATCGCCCGCACCCGAAACCGCCATCCCGAAATGAGCCTCCGCCTGACCCGATTCGAGAGTGCGGACAGCGGTCGCACCGATACCACTCGCCGAACCATGATAGATGAACACGGCCCCTTCGTTGTCCTGCCCGTTGTCATAGTAGGGTGCCCCGACGATGACATCGCCGTATCCGTCGCCATTCACGTCGCCCGCGCCAGAGACCGAACTACCGAAATAGGCTGCCCCGGAATTCACTTCCAACAGACGGGCATAGGTCGTCGAGATGCCGGTCGCCGAACCGTGATACACGAACGCGACCCCTTCGTTGCTCTGCCCGTTGTCGTACATGGAGGCGCCGACGATGACATCGCCGTAGCCATCGCCGTTCACATCGCCCGCAGAGGCGACCGGCGAACCGAAGGCGGCGCCGGCCTGATCCACCTCCAGTGTCCGATCCGGCGTGCCGCTGTAGAGGGGGTCTATCGTGAGCGGGTAGGAAAGCCCCGTCACCTCGACGGTCAGAAAAATGGTCTTTCCCTGCGCTGTGATGGTCCCTTCGCGCTTCGCTCCCTTCGCGTCGACGATGAACAGGCTATGCAGGGAGGCCACCGCCGTGCCGTCCGACAGGAGCGTCACCTTCCCCCCTTCGCCGCGCGCGCTTCCCGCGACGACCTGCATCTCGACCGTCAGCGTCCCGCCATCGTCCGAGAGAGGCTCGGCGATATCGAACCCCTGTTCTATGCCGCTTTCAGTATTGTCAAACCATTCCGTCACCCCGCCGGAGCGCCGCTCCAGCCGACGGAGACATTCGCCGTCGCCGCCGACCCGTGCCGCGTCCATGCACCCGCCGAGCGATGCCGCTCCGCCCGCCATCTCGATCGACGAGCCACCCTGCACGATGCGGAGCGTCCGCAGTTCCACTTTCGTCCCCTCCCCCGCGCGCGGCGCCACCGAGAAGCGTCCCTCCGGCCCGGTCAGGAAACGAAGACCCTGCGCGCGGTTCGTTGCGCGGAATCCATTATCCGACGCCGATATGCGATACTCGCCCGTTGCGAGGCGCTTCTGCACCGTCACGAGCCACGCTTCCTGCGTCGCCTCCTCCATCCCGTACAGCGGCTCGTCACGCTGTTCTTCCCACAGAGAGAGCGTCCCGCCCGCACTGGTCTTCTGCGCGGACTCGTCGCCACAGGAGGCAACAAGAAGGAAAAAGGCCACGGCCCCAAGGCATCCAACAACATGTTTCATCAGGCTCTCCCCAGATAGTGATAAAAACATTCGACAGCACGGCATGCTACCCGAATGTGAAAAAAATCTCAAGAAAAGTGGGCGAACGGATCGTTCAAAAAACCAGCGAACACCCGCACCCGGCATCGTTCTTTTGGTCGGTGTCGGGCCAGACAAGGTCCACATCGACCGGCCCATCGTCGTTCGCGGGACCGGCATCGTCCTTTGACGGGTTGAAATCGAAGGGAGAAGTGTGATCGGACGACCCTTCGTCGGGCGTTTCGTCGTCAGGCCCCTCCGTTGTGTCGCTCCCCTCGTCGTCGGACGCCGCATCGTCGGGCACCGTGTCATCCGGTTTCACGGTGTCGATATCGGGATCGCCGTCGGGCGTCTCACACTGTTCGGGCGTTTCGCTGTAGAACAGATACCCGGCGGGCGGGAACCGCTCGCTCTTGCCGTCGTCGAACGAGGCGGTGAAGAAATAGGCGGCGCAGTTCGCCGCCGAGACGGTCGCGGTCCACGCGCCGCGCAGGTCGGTGCCGAAGGTGTTGGCGAGCGCGGTCTCGACCGTCCCCACCGTGACGGCGGCCGTCTTGACCGGGGACGGCGACCTCACGATGAGCCCCGCCTTGAGGATCGCGCCATCCTCGAACAGCGCGCCGGGGTAAAGCCGTTCCGCCTGCGCGCCGCCGCCGAAGTCCTGTGTCCAGTAGCGGTAAAAACAGTTCTGGCCCTGATGGTAACCGGTGCCGAGCGAGGTGTTCGAGGGCGAGCAGATGTTCGTGCGGTGACCCGACGAATTCATCCACTGGCAGATCGTTTCGTCGGCGGTGTCGTTGCCGGCGGCGATGTTCTCGGCGGTCGGGTTGCCGCCGAACATCGTTATCCGCTGGACCCACGGGG
>JAKQHE010000041.1 GCA_029573155.1 bacterium | reverse complement strand
CAGTTCCTCCGACAGCGCCGCCGACACGAGTCGCCGCGTTACGGTGATATCCATCCGCTTACCTTTGCCGACCGGGCCGCCGCTCCAACCGGTGTTCACCAGATAGACGCGGACATGGTGCTTTTCCAGTTTTTCGCCGAACAGGTTGATGTAGTCGTTCGGATTGCGCGGGAAGAACGGTTCGCCGAAGAACCGCGAGAAGGTGGTCTCGGGATCCTTGACGCCCGTTTCGGTCCCGGCGAGTTTCGAGGTATAGCCCATGAGGTACCAGAGCATCGCCTGCTCTTTGCTCAGCCGCGCGACCGGCGGCAGGACGCCGTTCGCGTCGGCGGTGAGGAACAGTATCGTGGTCGGATGGCCGCTGGTGGCCGATCCCTTCACATGGGGCAGGAACGAGAGCGGGAAGCCGGCGCGGCTGTTCTCGGTGAGCCGTCCGTCGAACAGGTCGAAGGTGCCGTCGGGGAACACCATCGTATTCTCGATGATCGCGCCGTGCTTGAGGTGGTGCGCCTGATGGAAGACGGCGTTATAGATGTCGGGCTCTTTCTCCCGGTTGAGGTTAATGAGTTTGGCGTAACAGCCGTTCTCGAAATTCGCGATGCCGTGATCGTCCCACCCGTGCTCGTCGTCGCCGAGCAGGGCCCGTTCCGGGTCGGCCGACAGCGTCGTCTTGCCGGTGCCCGACAGGCCGAGCAGGAGCGCGCAGTCACCCTTCGGCCCTTCGTTGGCCGAGCAGTGGAGCGGAAGTATGTTCGCGTCGGGCAGGTAGTAGTTCATCACGGTGAACATCATCTTCTTGACCGTCCCGAGATAGGCCGACCCGATGACGATGCCGATACGGTTGTCGAAATCCATCACGATCGCCATGTCGGTCGTTTTGCCGCTGGGCAGTTTGCGCAGGCGACCGACATACTTGGCCGGATCGAGTTTGTTGTAGGGGATCGCGAGGATGGTGAAGCCCTTGTCGGCGAACATGCTCTTGCCGATATCTTTGGGCACGGGGCGGAACATGTTGTCGGTGAAGAGCGCCACGAGCGACCGGTCGGTGATGGTGCGGCAGGGGAGGGCGTAGGCCGGGTCGGCGCCGAGTGCTCGGTCGGTCACATAGAACGACTGCTTCTTTGAGAGGAACTCGATCGCGTCGTCGAGGAGCATCTCGAAGGTCTCGGGGGTGCAGGGGTTGCACGCGGGGCTCGTCCAATCTATCTTCGTCTCGCTTTCGGGCCGCTTGACGATGAGCGTGTCCTTGGGACTGCGGCCGGTCGATTCGACCGGGGTCCAGGTGGCGAGCGTGCCGGTCACCGTGATGAGCGCCTTGCCGCGTGTCACGGCGTGGAATATGAGTTCCTCGCGCGACACATTGAATTCCACTTTCTGGTGGGTCTTGAGCAGATTGTCGATCTTCTCGAAGAATTGCGACGACTTCATGAACGGGCTCCCCTTAGAAGAAAATAATAAGCCAAGCGACCGCGCCATCATAGCCGAATGAACGGGCTTTGACAATAATTTTGGGGGATGGCTCCCCGAAGGTCGGTTCTTCTTGACTTTGCCGCCGCGCGGTGCCAATACTGCGGGCATGAGGATCGTGGACGGCGAGACCATCATCTCCGCCTTGGCGCGGCTTATCGGCGAACTGGTCGTCGATCCCCCCTCCTTGCGGGACACTGCGTTCTGTGCGCCGGATCTTACGGGGGCTGAGCGCGAGGCGGCCGCCATCCTCGACGAGAACCTCCGCATCGCCCGCGCCGAGCGGCGCCCCCTCTGTCAGGACTGCGGCATGGTACAGGTGTGGGTGAAAAAGGGGAAGTTCGCCTCGTTCTCCGGCGCGAGCACGCTCCGGCCGCTCATTGACGAGGCGGTGCGGCGCGCCTACCGCGACGGTGGCCTGCGCTGTTCGATGGTGAAAGATCCGTTCGACCGGAAGAACAGCGGCGACAACACCCCTGCGAGCATTCACATCGAGGAGTTGGACGGCGCCGATCTAGAGTTCACCGTTCTGCTCAAAGGGGGCGGGTCCGAGAATGTGAGCCGGGTCGCGATGCTTCCCCCCTCGGCGGGCCGCGCAGGGGTCGCCGATATCGTGCTGTCGGCCCTGCGGGAGGCCGGCGGGAGCGGCTGTCCGCCCTACCATGTGGCGATCGGTGTCGGTGGGAGTTTCGATACCGTTGCGACGCTCGCGAAGCAGGCGCTTCTGTTCGACCGCGGCGACGATCCGGAACTGCGCGACCTCATCCTGCGGCGGGTGCCGGAACTCGGCTACGGTATCGCCGGGTTCCCGGGCGTTCGCCCCGTGACGGCGGTCCGTGTCGCCACGGCGCCGACCCATATCGCGATGCTGCCGGTCGCGGTCCTGCTCAACTGTCATGCCTTCCGGCGCGGCGGGGTGTCGCTGTGAGAAAGATACCGGTCGCCGATCTCGATGCGCTCCGCTCGGTGAAGATGGGCGAGTTCGTGGCGTTGGAGGGAGTCCTGCTCGCGATGCGCGACCGGACGCTGGCGCGACTGGCCGAGTTGAAGAAGAACGGCGAACCGTTGCCGGTGCCGCTCGCCGGTCGCGTCGTCTTCTTCGCCGGTCCGACCCCGGGTCTTGCCGACGGGCGCGGCGCGGTCGGGCCGACCACGAGCCGGCGGATGGCCGCCTACCTGCCCTTCCTCTGCGACACGGGACCGGTGGCGATCATCGGCAAAGGTCTGTTCGATGAAAAGGATGCGGAACGCTTGCGTTCTTGCAACATATTGTATTTGCAGGCGATAGGTGGCGCCGGCGCCTATTACGGGGCGCGGGCCGGCGGTGTGGGGGCGGTCGCGTTCGAAGAATATGGTCCCGAAGCGCTGTTCGAGTTGACAGTGCACGATTTTGTTGTAATGATGACCCTCGACGGCGCGGGCGCCGCGTGGCGATGACCTTATCAACCAGTGAGGATACCGATGGCTGCCAAGAAGTTCCCGGAAGAGGTTTTCGAGAATCCCAAGTGCACCCTGCGCATCATCCCTGAACTGTGCAAAGGGTGCGCCATCTGCATCGAGTTCTGCCCCGTGAAGGCGCTTTCACTCGACAGGAAGCGGCTCATCGTGACCGCAAGCGCGATGGAGAAATGCATCGCCTGCGGCATGTGCGAACTGCGCTGTCCCGACTTCGCCATCGTCATCGACAAGAAAGAAAAAGAGAAGCAGTGAGGTGACCCCATGACGACCACCGCCCATACCGAAGAAAAGATCCTGTTCACGCAGGGCAACATCGCCTGCGCCGAAGGGGCGCTGTATGCCGGGTGCAACTTTTTCGGCGGCTATCCGATAACCCCCTCGACCGAGGTGGCGGAGCACATGGCCGAGGAACTGCCCAAGCGGAACGGCGCCTTCATCCAGATGGAGGACGAGATCGCGTCGCTCGGCGCCGTCATCGGCGCGGCGCTTGCCGGC
>JAKQHE010000030.1 GCA_029573155.1 bacterium | reverse complement strand
CCGTTAAGATCGGGGTGTGTTACGTAAAGAGAACCCAGGAGGGCGGTTATGAAATGCGGCAAGAGATCGGGCGTTGCAGGGATCGTCGTCCTGGCCGGATTAATGTGGACGGCCGTCTTCTCGGGTGCAGCCGGGGCCGCGGAAGAAGCTTTTAAAGAGTTCATATGCCGCGATGACCATTTTACCGTCAGTGTACCGTCGGAGTGGGTAAGCAGCGAAGGCGCCGGGGATAGCGCGGTAACGCGGGAATGCGGGGTTGATCTGCGCGGTCCCCAAAATGCCGACGGCGCGTATGTGAGCGTCGCCGTCATCTACTACGCGCCGGACCACGGCCGGTTCAAGTCCTCCGAAGATTTTATCAGGGTGAACGCCGATGCGGATGATCCTTTGAAGATCGCGGGAGAGTCGGTAACGCCGGTCGCGCCGACGAAGATAGCCGGGCGGGACGCGGCGCAGTTTGAGCGGAAGACCTTTCTCTTTCTGCCGCTCTATTCCGTCGACCAGAAGAAGATCCCGATGTCCGAGCGGCTTATCGTGGTCAAGGGTGAAAAAGGGTTCTATCTTTTAAAATACTCCAGCCCTGAAGACCTGGCCGAACAGTATCTTCCGATATTCAAACGGATCATTGGCTCGTTCAGTCCAAAATCATAAAGGGAAAGAACGACACGGGTGCGGGCGGGTTGCCGTCATCCGATTTTGAAGAGTGACGATCATGAGGAAAGGAGCCATATGAAACGCAGTATTGCCATGTCGCCGCTCGCGGCGTTCGCGGTTCTTTCGATCGCATGCTCGGGTTGCGCCACGGCGCGCCATCAGCTCCCTGAGCGGCTCGTGTCGAAAGCGACCGTGAACGACATGGCCGAGATCCGGACGGTCTTGGGAGCGGAGGACTCGCCGCTCCAGAAAAACCTCGTGGCGGCCATGATGGAAGAGCGCTCCGCCGAATATCCGGTCGGTCCCGACGGGGTGAGAGTCTACCCGATCCTGGCGATATCCGGCGGCGCGGCCAACGGCGCCTACGGCGCGGGCCTGCTGAAAGGATGGTCGCGAGAAGGGACCCGCCCCGTATTCAAGGTCGTGACCGGCGTCAGCACCGGCGCCATTACCGCGCCCTTCGTCTTCCTCGGCAAGGAGTACGACTCCGAGATCGAGAAGCTGTACACGACGATGTCGACGAAAGATATCATGCAGATGAAACGCCCGCTGGCGGGGCTTCTGGGTAATTCGCTCGGCACCAACAAGCCGCTCGAGAAGAAGATCAAGAAGATGGTCACCGACGACATCCTCCGGAAGATAGCCGCCGAACACAAGGCCGGCCGCCGGTTGTATGTCGGCACGACGAACCTCGACACCGCGCAGTTTATCGTCTGGGACATGGGCGCGATCGCGGCCCGGGGCGATAAGGAGCTTTTCGGCAAGGTGATCCTCGCCTCGGCGGCGATCCCGGTCATCTTTCCGCCGGTCCTGCTTACCGTACAGGCCGACGGCTGCCTCTTTGATGAGATGCACGTTGACGGCGGGACCAT
>JAKQHE010000288.1 GCA_029573155.1 bacterium | reverse complement strand
GTATCGAACGAGTAGTCGCCTATCTCCCAGTTCCGGGAGTAGCCGCCGCCGAACGAGAGACGATGGTTGTCCACATAGTTGGTCCGACCGCTCTGTTCCGGCACCGGGCTCGGGGTGAAGGCGACATCGAGCCCCCAGCGGTTCTTCTCATAATCCATCGCGACGCCGACCGCCACCTTAAAGATGTCCTTCCACGCGAAGCCCGGTATCGTCTCCTTCACGAAGCCGCCGTAGAGGGTCGACGGCTGACCGGTGGCCTCGTCGGTATACTCCGTTTCGAGGTCGTAGTCCCAGTAGAGATTGTCCTGCGGCCGGGCGTTCTGCCGGTTGCGGTAGTCGCTCCACCGTTCATAGGAACCGGTAAGCGTCGCGGTGAGCCCCACGCCGTCGAGGTCGAACCGGCCGAGCGCGAAGGCGAGCGAGAGGTTGAGCGGCAGGTAGGCGTGGACGATCGAGAAGGCGCTCTGACCGACCGAGTTCTCCATCGTTCCCTGCATCCGCCAGAAATCCATGTCGATATCGGAATCTATCTCGTTGTGCGAAGAGAGATGGAGCGTCGCGGCGATGCGCAGTTTTTCCCACGGCCGGGCGGCTATCGCGAAGTGCGGCGTCGCCCGCAGGCCGATGCTGGAGCGGGCGAGGACATCCTTTTCGTTGCGGGCGGCATCGGGGACATAGGCTTCGGCCGTTATCTGCGTACTGTTGATGAGCGACACCCCCACCCCGGCGGTGAGCCATTCCCAGTACACACGACCACCCAGACCAAGCGTTATCGAGAAGCCCTGCAGACGATCGCCGTACAGTTCGAAGTGGAGCGAATTGGAGAAGTTCGCCTCGCGCTCGTCGACGAAAAAGGAGCGTTGTCCCTGCAGTTCGGTGAGCGGCAGTATCATCGTGAACCCGAGCGAGAGCCACTCTTCGATGATGGCGCCGACCGCGCCGACCGTGGCGTAGTAGCCATGGGCCTCGGGGCTTTCGGAGCCGCGACCGGCGAGCACCCCGGTCGGTTGGGCCTTGAAGGGAAGTTGCCGGTCCGGCTTGCCGTCGCGGACGACCCGCCCGAGGTAGATGCCCGATCCGAAGCCATCGTTCGCGTTCATGTCGCCGAGGATGTCGCTCCCGGCGGGACGGTCGAAGAGCGTTATGCCAAGCCCCTGATACAGGTAGGAGAAAGAGATGGTGACATTGTCCTTGACATCGAGCAGGAGTGCCGGGTTGTAGTAGGCGGTCTCGGGACCCTGCGGGAGTATGCGGGCACTGAAGGGATTCACCCCCTCGGCGGTGCCGATGAGTTCGCGGGTCGGGTTGGCGGAAAGGAGGGCGGGGAGAAGTGCGAAAACGCACATGGCGCAACGGGTAAAGAGCCGCATGATCCCTCGGATCGTCGTTTGTCAGTGGCGCGATGTTATCAAAAGGTAAAAGATAGTCAAGAATTTATGTGCTGTTTATGAACTCAGGTGTCATAAATGGGAGCAAGCAGTATGCGGTTAGATTTTCGTTTGTTTGGAGATATGAAGGTCCCTTTTTTCTTGCAAAAAAGGTTTTTCTGAGTAATCATTCTAGCAACTTGTGGGAGTTATCCGAAATAAGTGTGGCAAGGAGGCCTATCATGAGTCGCGCCATTATGTCCCTCTCGTTTTTCGCTATCTTTTTCCTGATCGTCTGTGGCGGCAGCAACGTCACGATCGTTGCTGACACCGATGCGCTGCTGCTCGGCGATGAGGATCCCCTTCTCGGTGATGAGGATGGGATAGTCCCGACCGACGAGGAAGAGCCCGAGGGTGAGGGTATCGTCACCAAGGATGACGCCCCTATCGCCAAGGATGATGCCCCGGTGGTGACCGACGATGCCCCGGTAGTGACCGACGACGCCCCGGTAGTGACCGACGACGATACTGGTCAGCCGGATGAGGAACAGCCCGACGAAGAGCAACCCGATGAGGAACTGACGGACGAAACGATCCCCGACGAGTTCTTCATCGACGAAGAGGTGACCGATGATGTGGTCACCGATGATGTCGTTACCGACGAACTTCTCACGGACGACGACACGATAACAACCTACACGATCGGCTGGTGCAATCTGCAGTGGCCCACCGACCCGACCGTTACTTCCGGTGATGACATCACCGTGTACGGTCGCGTCTATGTCGCGGGGCTTACCGATCTTTCAACGGCGGTCGATTCGGCGGAGGAACTGGTAGTTCAGATGGGGCTCGGCACTATCGGCACCGATGCGGAGACATGGAACTGGGGAAGCCAGAACATAGAGCCGAATCCCGACAACGCCAGCGCCCCAGAGATCGGCGAGAACGATGAATACATCTTCTCGACAACGGCTGATCTTCCGGCCGGGACATACGCTTTCACCTTCCGTTTCTCGGGCGACGGCGGCGCCACCTGGACCTACTGTAACGCGAACCGCCCGGGCGATGGGTACAACGGGACCGATGCCGAACACCCCTTCGAAGAGAACAAGGCGGGACTCCTTACGGTCGAGTCGGGCTATGTCGATCCCTGCCTCGATCCGGATGCCTGCACCGAAGAGCACAGGGGCGTATGCACCGATGCCGACCTTGACGGCGTTGCCGAATGCGCCTGCGATCTGACCTATCATCTGGATACCAATACCGGTACCTGTGTCTCCGACACGCGGAACATGCCCTGCACCAATCTACTTCCGTTGAATGCATCGTGGAAGGCCGACGGCGACTATCTGGGCGACGGCACGGTCGACCAGACCTGGGACGGCACCACCTTCATGCCGAAGCGAAATGTCTGTCCGTGGGAATGTAACACCGACTTCGCCGAGGAAGGCGGCGCCTGCATCGATCAGAAGGATGTGCCGTGTAACATCGATAACGCCAACCCGGTGAACAGTCATGACGTCATCGCGGATGTCACCATTCACTACACCACGCTCGGCGGCTGGGAAGACCCGGCGCTCTGCGACTGGGACTGCGACACCGACTTCGCCGAGGAAGGCGGCGCCTGCATCGATCAGAAGGATGTGCCGTGTAACATCGATAACGCCAACCCGCTGAACAGTCATGACGTCATCGCGGATGTCACCATTCACTACACCACGCTCGGCGGCTGGGAAGACCCGGCGCTCTGCGATTGGGACTGCGACACCGGTTACGAATTGAACGGTTCGGACTGTGTGCCGGCCAAGATCAAGTTCGCCGACTGGCCGCTGGCGACCGACGGAACACCCTCCAATGTGGCCACGAATGTCACCGCCGGCAATTTCTCATACCTCGGTGTAACTTTAGTAGCGGGTGGCCTCAATTATTCGGAAACGAGTGCGTGGTCTAACGCGGCTACCCCCGATACCGCCAAATATTTTCAGATAACGATCGCTCCCCAGACCGGCTATGCGTTACAGGTGACCGACCTTACCTTCACTCATCAGCGCACCAATGCCGGCGGACCGGCGAACTATCAGGTGTTCTATTCTCTGGACGGTTTCGCCACCTCTACGCAGTTAGCACCTGCCACCGCCACGACGACGACCGCCACTCCCGGCGATCTTACCGGGCTGTCGATCAATGTTGCCTCCGGGCAGACCCTGACTGTCAGATGGTATGGCTATGACGCCACTGCCGCCGGCGGCGGCCTTCGCCGTTGGGCTTTCATCAGCAACACGACCAGCGTCAGCGGCTACATAACTCAGCCGTAACTCTTTCTTCTTTCTCCGACACTTCGCGGGGGGCTTTCGGGCCCCCCGTTCTTTTTTGACTTACGGGACGACGATGCGTGGGATATGCGGCGCGAGGCGCGCCACGATCTCGTAGTTGATGGTGCCCGCCATCTCGGCAAGACGATCGGCCGTTATCTCCTGTTCCCCCTGACGACCGAGCAGGACCACCACCTCCTCGAGTTCGACGCCGGGAATGTCGGTGATGTCTATCGCGGTGAGGTTCATCGCGACGCGGCCGCGGACCGGGGCCCGCTGTCCCTTCACCAGCACATGGGCGCTGTTGGAAAGTTGCCGGTCGTAGCCGTCGGAGTAGCCGATGGGCAGTATCGCGATGCGACTCGCCCGGGTCGTCTGATAGGTGCACCCGTACCCGATGAACGAACCGGAGGGGATATCCTTTATCTGCACGATGCGCGTCTTCCAGCACAGGACGGGGCGCAGGAGATGCTCGGCGCCGGCGCCGTGGCGGGTGAGGTACGACAGGCGGGTCTCCTTGGATGGCCACAGCCCGTACTGCGCGATGCCGACCCGCACCCGGTCGAAATGGGTCTCGGGGAACAGTATCGCCGCGGCTGACGAGGCGAGATGGCGCTCGAAGCCGCTGAACCCCTGTTTTTCCACCGCCGCGCATGCCTCGCGGAACCGGCGCAACTGCCCAAGCGCGAACGACGGGTCGGTCGTATCCTCGATGTTGGCGAAGTGGCTGTAGAGCGCCGCAAGACGCAGGTGCGGAGAACGCTTGAGCAGGTCGAGCAGGGCGCCGAGTCGTTCGGGCATGACCCCCTGCCGGTGGGTGCCGGTCTCGACCTTGAGGTGGATGTCCACCTTCCGCCCCGTCGCCGCAGCCGCCCGTTCGAGCGCGGCCACCTGCTCCTCATCGTAGGCGACGAGCGCCGCCCCGCAGAGCGCCGCCTCCTCGCTCCGGGCTATCGGCACGGGACCGAGAAGCAGGATGGGCCCCGTGAAGCCCGACGCCTTGAGTTTTTGCGCCTCGTCGAGCGTATGGACGCACAGCATCCCGACGCCGTTCTCCTGCGCGAGCCCCGCCGTTTCGAGCAGACCGTGGCCGTACCCGTTCGCCTTGACGACGACCGCGAGCGCGGCGCGGGTCCCGAGAAGACGGCGGAAGAACAAGATGTTGTGCGCGTAGGCGCTCCGCGAAAGTTCTATCCACTGATGCCGTGCGGTCGTCGGTTCCATGTGCCCTCCTTCCGTGAACGGGCGCATTATATGCCACACGAAGGACGAAGCAATAAAAAACGGGGAGTTATCTTGCTTTTACCCATGATGTATCCTAGACTTGGCCGCTGTGTGATGCTGATCAACGGGGGTACACGATGACACGGGCCGCATTTCTTGCTCTATTCGGGCTGGCGCTCCTGCTCTCTTTTCCCGCTGTCGCGCAAACGACGACAAAAAAGGTCGCGGTGCTTGAGATAGAGGATTCCTCGAAAAGTTTCGATCCCTCCCTCCTTTCCAACGCGACCGAGATGCTCCGGGGCCGGCTCAGCGCGACCGGACGCTTCGTCGTCATCGACAAGTCACGACAGGCCGAGATGCTCAGGAAACTCGTCAAGGAGTCGAAACAGGAATCGTGGAAGGAGTGTTACGACAACTCCTGCCGCATACAGTTGGGACAGGCGCTTTCGGCCGACACCATGCTCCGCTCCACGATATCGTGCATCGGCGAGGAGTGCCAACTGTCGTGCGAACTGGTCGATCTCGCGAAGGAGGCGACCATCCACGGCGCCGCCGCGGAGTTCGACAAGAAGGACACCAAAGGATTGCTCGAGGCGATCCGCGTCGTCGTCGGTTCGCTCGGAGGCGAACCTTCAGCGCGCCCGTATGCCGCGGCTTCCGCTCCCGGCACCGGCGGCACGCTCTCTTTCAAGACCTCACCGGCCGGCGTCGAGGTAGTGCTCGACCCCGACACCTCGGCGGAACGGACCTGCATATCCCCCTGCTCTTTCGAACAGGTACCTCTCGGCGATCACTATGTCGATTTTCGCAAGTCACCCTACAAGACCGGCGGCTATGCGATCCGCGTCGAAGGCGGCGTCCGCCGCATTGAGGAGAATTTCCAGATAGATGCGGTGAAGGCTCCGCAGGCGGCCATCGACATGGCCCTGCAGGGCGACTATGACGGCGTCCGCGACCTGCTCTCGCAGAACGCGCTCATCATCAACACCCGGCGCGGCAACCTGACGCTCTTCTGGATACTGCTCGATAAGGCGCCGCAGGAGACGCTCCGTTCGCTCTTTGCCGTCGCGGCGAAGAACTCCTCCATCGCGCGCGGCGCTTACTGCACGCTCGATGTGTACCAGAAGGCGCTTGAAAAAGGATACTCCGACCTTGCACGGCAGTGCTGTTACCTGTTTCCCAACGCCGGCGAGGTCGCGAAACGGACCCCGGCGGGACAGGAGGCGACCGGCGCCTACTGCACCGAACAGATCGAAAAGCGCACGACCACCACCAAGAACATACAGAATTACTTTCTAATGGCGGGGCTCACCACGCCGCTGGTCGGCACCGAGATAGATGTGTATCGCGCCGCCATATCGAAGCATTTCCTTCTCGGCGCCTTCACCTTCCGGCTCGGCCTCGATGTCCCCGGGAATGTGTACGGCGGCGTGAGCACCCTCTGGATCGGCGGGCGGTATCTGTGGGGCGAAAAAAAGAACTATGAGATCGGCATCATCAGTTCCATTTCCCCCTTCTTCTCCGGCACCAGTTACTTCTCACACCTCTATGAGTCCCAAGTCTACAACGGCTATGAGTATATCACCTACAACACCGCGGTGACCCGCGCCTCATGGTTCTACACCCGCGCCTTTTTCGCCTACCATTTCGATTCGTTCTTCCTCGAAGCGGGCGTCGCCTTCCCGCTCCTCTGGTACCAGACGACGATAGCGAACAAGGACGCGGTGGGCGAATACAGTTCGAACTATGTCACCAAGACGAAAATGGACGGGCAGATCGCCCTCGACATACTCCTGCCGTTCGATCTCACCGGCGGCGCCTCTTCGACCGGAAGCACCAAGACCACCTACTCCTATTACTGCAAGGCCCTGCCGCCTATGTTCTTCTATTTCGGCATCGGCCTCTGACGCCATGTTGACCAAGGGACTGCTCCTCAAACTGTTCGACGCCGCCCACATGCAGCGGTGGAACGACCGTCTGCGGCCGGTGGCGCTGTTCGAACTCGACAAACAGGCGCACAAGATGATCGCGGCGGTCCACTTCGCCCGATTCGAGAAGGAAAAACGGCCGGTCGATCTGAATCTCCTTATCGAAGGGGCACTCTTCGAGATGCTTCAACGCGTCGTCCTGACCGACATCAAACCGCCCGTCTTTCACCGCATCAAGGAGGATGCGGCGAAATACCGGCAACTCAACGACTGGATCTACGAACAACTGAAAAAATACCTCCTGCCGCTCGGCGACGGCACCGCCGACCGGTTCCGCGCCTACTTCACCGAGCCGGAGGATACCGTCGAGCGGCGCATCCTCGGCGCGGCGCACCTCTTCGCGACCCGCTGGGAGTTCGGGCTCATCGAGCGGCTCAACACCGGCTATTTCGATGTAGAAGACATTCGCCGCTCGCTCGACGAACGGCTCGCCGCCTACGGCGATCTGGCCGGGATGGAGGAGATAGCCAAGCACGGCGGGAACAACAACAGCCGCCACTTCCTCGACCTCTGCGGACAACTGCGGTTCCAGTACCGCTGGTCGAACCTTCACATGATGCCGCGCATATCGGTGCTCGGCCACATGCTGCTGGTGGGCTTTGTCGCCTACCTTCATTCGCGCGAGATCGGCGCGTGCCGTCGCCGCGCCGTCAACAACTTCCTCACCGGGCTCTACCACGACCTGCCCGAGGTGCTCACCCGCGACATCATATCACCGGTCAAGCGGTCGGTCGAGGGACTTCCCGACCTCATCAAGGAATACGAGAAGGAACAGATGGAGCGCGAGGTCTACAGTCTGCTCCCCGACGGGTGGCGCGACCAGTTCCGGCGCTACACCGAGGACGAGTTCTCCGACACGGCGCTCATCGGCGGGAAGTTCACCGCGATGAGGCCCGACGAGATATCGGAAAAGTACAACGACGACAAGTTCGACCCGCGCGACGGGACGCTGGTGAAGGCGGCCGACGAACTGTGCGCCTTCATCGAGGCATCGACCGCGATAAAGAACGGCAACCACGCCGAGGATTTCTTTAAGGTGCGGGTGCTTCTGCGCGAGAAATACGGGAACCGGACCATCGCCGGCATCAATTTCGGCCAGATCTACGCCGATTTCGAGTAGTTCCTTTCGCGCCGTTGCTTTTCACGCCGGAAACGCTACAATCGTTCCACCCCACACGCATGGAGGACCGCTCATGGACACCACCGCCGCCCGCGCCGTCTACCGCAAGATACACGACAACATCGCCACCGTCATCCGCGGACAGGACCGCACGATACGCCCCCTGCTCGCCGCCTTTTTCAGCGGCGGCCATGTCCTGCTGGAGGACTACCCCGGCACCGGCAAGACGACGCTCGCCAAGACGCTCGCCCGCTCGATAGACATCCCGTTCCGCCGCATCCAGTTCACCCCCGACCTGCTCCCCTCCGACATACTCGGCGTATCGGTCTATAACCAGCACGACGGCAAATTCGAGTTCCGCGAAGGGCCCGTATTCACCAACATCCTGCTCACCGACGAGATAAACCGCGCGAGCCCCCGCACCCAGTCGGCGCTCCTCGAGGCGATGGCCGAAGGGCAGGTGAGCACCGACGGCGTCCGGCGGCCGCTCCCCGAGCCGTTCTTCGTCATCGCGACGCAGAACAACATCGAGTCGCGCGGCACCTACCCGCTCCCCGAATCGCAAATGGACCGGTTCATGATGCGGCTCTCGATGGGCTACATCGCGCGCGACGAGGAGGTGGCGGTCATGTCGGCGCAGGGTATCGAGCACCCGCTCAAGCAGGTGCGACCGGTCAGCGACGCCGCCGAGGTGACGGCGGTCCTCCGCGCGGTCCGAAGCGTCGCCATCAGCGAAGAGATGAAACGCTACATCGTCGATCTTACCGCCGCCACCCGCGCCGCCGAAGGGATCGCGCTCGGGGCGAGCCCGCGCGCCTCCATCGCCCTCATGCGGACCGCGCAGGCGCTGGCCCTTTTCGACGGCACGGGCTTTGTGACCCCCGACTATGTGCAGGAGATGGCCATACCGGTCCTCGCTCACCGCCTGTTCCTCGACCCGCAGGCCCGGTTCGCCGGGCTGTCGGCCGAAGCGGTCGTCACCCGCGTCCTGCAAGGGATCCCGGCGCCGGTATGAGACGCCGCCTCTACATCTGGTACCGCCGCACCGAGCGGTTCTCGCGCTATCTCCGAGAACGGCTCACCCCCGTCGGCATGCTCGTGTGGGTGCTCTTCTTCGCCGCGCTCATCTTCGGGCTGAACACCCAGAAGAGCATGGTGTTCCAGATACTCGCGATACTCTTTTCCCTCCTTACGCTCTCGCGGCTCGCCGACCGTTCCTTCTCCCCGCGACTCGCCGTGCGCCGCCATCTCCCCAAATACGGCGCTGTCGGCACGCCGCTCCGCTACCCGGTCACCGTCCGGAACCTCGGTGATCGCGCCGAGAAGGGGCTGACGCTCCGCGAGACACCGGAGGACCCGACCCCCTCGTTCGAGGAATGGCGCGACACCCCCGAACCGGGCGAGGAAGAACGCAACCGGTTCGACCGGCTCATGCGTTACTACCGGTGGGAGTGGCTCATAGGCAAACGGATCGGCGCGACCTTCGAGCCGACCGAACTGCCGACACTCGCTCCCGGCGAAACGCGCGACATCGAGTTGACGCTCACCCCGACGCGGCGCGGCGTCGTCCGGCTCGCCGGTCTGCGGGCCGAACGGAGCGATCCGTTCGGTATCTGGAAGCGGGGGCTCGTCGTGCCCGCCGATGGACGGCTCACCGTTCTGCCACGCCTCTACCCGGTGAACGCCCCCGACTTCTGCGGCCACCGTCGCTACCATCCGGGCGGCGTGCCGTCGGCCCATAAGACCGGCGATTCCGAGGAGTTCACGCAGGTCCGCGAGTACCGCCCCGGCGATCCGCTCCGCAAGATACACTGGCGTTCGACGGCGCGCACCGGGATGCTCACCGTCAAGGAGTTCCAGAACGAATATTTCGCGCGCGTCGGCATCATACTCGACACCTTCCTGAAACGTTCGTTCAGCGCGGTGCTCGAGGAGGCGGTGTCGGTCGCCGCCTCGTATGTCGCCCGCGGCGGGTCGGATGACGAGATGGTGGACCTCATGTTCGTCGGCGCCGATGCCTACTCGTTCACAGGCGGACGCGGCGTCGCGAGCACCGACCGGATGCTCGAGATCCTCGCCGGGGTGGAGCCGTGCCGCGACCGGCCGTTCGACGACCTGTTGCGCGTCGTCGCCGAGCGGGCCGCGCTCCTGTGCGGCGCGGTGGTGGTGCTGACCGGGTGGGACGACCGGCGGCAACGCCTGCTTGAAACGCTCGATGCGGCGCGGGTGGAACACCTCGCGCTTCTTGTCACCGATAATGCCGCGACGGTGCCGGGAGCGCCGCCGGCGCGGGTGCTCGAGGTCGGCAGGATAGCGGAGGGCTTGAGACGGCTATGAACCGCCCCGCCTACCAGACACCGCGCTGGCTGCTCGGCGCACTGTTCCTCTTCTGGGGTGTGAACAGCGACATGCCGGTCTACGGTCTCACGGCGGCGCTACTCGTCGAGGGCTCATACCTCATCAAACGGAAATGGGAACTCACCCGTGACGATTTCATCCGGGTGAGCGATGTCAGTTCGTTCATCATGCTCGGATCCATCCTGCTCATCTACCTCACCAACGAGCCGTGGCAGATCATGCGGCGGTTCGTCATCTGGCTCCCGATCATCCACCTGCCGCTCCTGCTCTCCCAACTTTACTCGACGAGCGATCGCATCGTCATCGGGACGCGGCTCGGTCTGCGCAAGGGTCGCGAACCACACGCCCACCGGCCGTTCAACCTCACCTGGATATACGCCGCGCTCCTCGTTTTTTCGGCCGCCGCCGCCAACAGCCGCGCGGTATGGTTCTTCCCGTTCCTTGTGCTTTTCGCGGCGTGGGCCCTCTTCAACTACCGCGGCCGCCGCTACCCAGCGGCGCTCTGGACCGGAGGCATGGCGATCGTCGCGGTCGTATCTCTTTTCACCGCGCTCTCACTCAACAATGCGTTCCTCTATTCGCAGGACCGGCTGATGGAGTATTATCAACTCTGGTTCGCCCGGTTCTACGCCGACCCGTTCAAGAGCGACACCAACCTCGGCTCGCTGTCGGCCTTCAAAGCCTCTTCTCGCATCGTGATGCGGGTCCGTCCCGGCGACGGCCCCGGCGCCCCTTACTACCTCACCGACGGCGTCTTCGACACCTACGCGGTCACCTCGTGGTATAACCGCGATCCCCGTTCCCGCCCCGTACCGCTCGACGAGAACGCCCGCTGGGTGCTCCGCGAACCGACGCCGCCGGTCGAGGCGCGTATCGACATCAGCGCGTGGCTTCCCCGGAACAAGGGTGTGCTCCCGCTCCCGCAGGGGGCGCACCTCGTGTCGCGACTCAACGCGGCGGGAGTCAAGGAACTTTCACTTGGACCGGTGCTTGTCGAGGAGGGCCCCGAGCTGCTCGATTACACCGCGCACTATCTGCCCGGCGCCGACCACGCGGCGCCGCCCTCCGACCGCGACCTCATGGTGCCGACCGACGAACTGCCGGGGCTCGACGCCGCGATAGCCGAGATGACGCCGGCGACCGGCGACCCGCGCGCCATCATCGACGCGATCGACCATTTCTTCCTCTTCCGTTTCACCTACTCGCTCGACGCCGTTCCGTATGCCAAACAGCGGACCGCCGTGTCGAATTTCCTGATGAACCAGCGCCGGGGCCACTGCGAATACTTCGCGACCGCCACGGTGCTTCTCCTGCGGCGGCTCGGCATACCGGCCCGCTACAAGACCGGGTTCCTCGTGGACGAGTGGAGTCCCATCGAGGAGACCTATGTGGTGCGGGAACGGCACGGTCATGCCTGGGCGACGGCCTGGGTGAACGGGACATGGCTCGATCTCGACACGACACCACCCGGCTGGATCGTGACCGAGTCGCTCGCCGCCGGCCCGTTGGAACGGGTGCGCGACCTGCTGGCGTATCTCGGCTATCGCTACGAGAAGTTCCGGCAACTCAAGGACGAACGGGTCAATCAGGCGCTACTCGCCGGCATCGTGATACTTTCCGTCATCCTCCTGTACCGCATCTATGCGCAACGCCGACGAAAGGAGGCGGGGGCCGGGGATCTGACCGATCTCCCGCGGTACGACACGCCGGGCAAGGATTCACCGTTCAACGAGGTGGCGGAACTCCTCGCGACGGTCGGCATCGAGCGGCTCGATCATGAGACCTACGGCCGCTGGGCGCGGCGCATCGACGAGGTGCGGCGGGGGCGCGGCGACGCGAACGCCCCCTTCGTGGACGAAGAGTTCGTGGCGCTCCTCGCGCTCCATGAACGGTACCGCTTCGATCCGCGGGGGTTGACGGCCAAAGAGAAGGAACGCTTCATCGCATCGGCGGCGGCATGGCTCGAACGCCACCGGCCGCCATCTAGATGAACAGCGGTTCCCGTTCCACTATCATCGCAAGAAGTTCCGATAGTTCGGGGGCGATCGGTCCCCGTTCCGCCAGCTTGGGGAGGAAGAGGGTCGTCGGCTGTTTGGTGTCGAACGGCGTGTATTTAAGGATGATGTGTTCGAGGTAGAATTCGGCCGGGTCGCGCCGCTCCGGGTCGTAGAGCGGATCGCCCGCGAGCGGTAACCCCATCCCGGCGCACATCACCCGTATCTGATGGAACCGCCCGGTGAGCAACCGGACGAGAAGGTGCCACCTTTCGGGCATCTCCGGCGCCGGCGCCGCGCCGAGTATCTCTAACCGCGACGGTTTCCCGCCGGCGTGGACCAACTTCGCGCGCCCCTTCACCTCTTTCAGATATGCCATGTGTTCACCAATGAATTCCAACGGACTTTTCCCCGTCGGCGCGGCGACGCGGGCGAGATAGTATTTCTCCCAGCGGCCCGCCTTTATCTGTTCATTCTGGAACGCTATCGCCTTCTGAGAGAGACAGACAAGGAGTATGCCGCGGGTGATGCGGTCGAGCCGGTGGGGGAGTTTCGGGTCGGCGCCGGGGTGTCGTTTGGCGACGAGCGCCTTGGCCGATACGCCGTCGGTGTCGCCCTTGAACTCGCTTGACAGCCCCGCCGGTTTGAAGAGGGCCAGTTCGTTGTCGCTTTCCCTGAGAATAAGCAGTCCGCCGGACATCAGCGGTTGCTGGCCGCCTCGGCCTGTTTGAGCAGTTTCTCGATGGTGGTCAGCCCCTTTTCCTTCGCCACCTGCGCCGCCGTCTTTCCCTCGAACTGCCGCGCGGTCGGGTCGGCGCCGAGACCGAGCAGACGGTCCACGAGGTCGGCGTTGTTCTTCTCGACGGCGTAGAACAGCACCGTTTTGCCGTAGGAATCGGTCTGGTTGATCCTGAACGGTTTTCCCATGAGGAGATTGACGAGCGACGGCCGGTCCTCCTCTATCGCCATCATGAGCGCCGTCTTGCCTTCTTTGTATTTGAGATTGAGATCGCCCTCGCCTCCGCTCCGCAGGATGAGTTCGGCCGCGCCGAGCTGCCCCTTGTGGAACGCGAACATGAGAAGCGTACTCCCCTTGAAGTACTTGCCGTTCACATCGGCCTTGCCGTCGATGAGCGCCTTCAGGACATCGAGAAATCCCTTTTCGACCGCCATCACCATGAGCGGTTTGCCGTCGGCTGTCTTGGCGTCGATCGGCGCCCCCTTCGCAAGCAGGGAACGCACCGCGCCCCCGTCTCCCCGCTGGGCCGCCGCGACAAGTTCCACCGGCAGACGGTCGGTCTTCGACAGCAGGTCTATCGCCCCCTTGCGGCGCGATTCGAATGCGTACTCGAGCGCCGTTTTGCCCTCCTCGTCCTTGGCGTTGCGGTCGGCTCCCTTGTCGAGCAGGAGTTGCACCAGTTTCTCGTCACCGACCTCGGCGGCGTACATGAGCGGCGTCTTGCCGCGGCCGTCGGGCGTATGGATGCTGGAACCTTTCTGGAGGAGTATCTCGGCGAGCGTCCGGTTCTTCATCACGATGGCGTGCATGAAGGCGGTCTTTCCGTCGGGGCCCGTGAGGCCCAGATCGAGTTCCTTCTTGGTCAGGAACAGCCGGATGATACCCATCTGGCCCGAATTGACCGCGGTGACAAAGAGCGGCCAGCCGTCGTCATCTACCGCGTTGACATCGGCGCCATCCTCTATCGCCGACGCGACATCGGTGAGTTTCATGTCACCGACCGCCTCGAACAGCCGCTGGGTTGCGTCGGCTTTCGGGGAGGCGAACAATGTCATTGCCCACAGAAAAGAAAGAAAGGACACAAGGACGGCACGGGTCATGGCTTCCTCCGGAACGATATCGTCATGGCGTCAGTCGGGCGTACTGGCATCCTTGCCCGGCACGAGGATGTAGCAGTCGCGGGTGTCGAGTTTCGTGCCACTTCCCCACACCTCTATCTTGGCGATGAACAGACGCGTTTCGGTCGAGGTGTTGTCATGGAAGGTATTCTGGAAGGTGACCTCGAAGGTGACCTTCTCGCCCGGGTTCACATTGGGGAACTCCGTCGGGGAGATGCCGGTGATGAACTTTGTCGTGTCGGAGACACCGAACGTGTTGGCGACATGTTTGCGCAGGGTCGAGACATCGATCGCGATGTTGGCGGTCAGTTCGATCACCGCGTCGACGACATCCTGCGACATGCCGGTGCCGTCGGGACTTATCACCTGATTGAAGGAATAGCCGTCGCCGTCGACCGAATCGGTGCCGATCGATAGTTGCTCGTAATAAGGCATCGCTACCTGCCCGTCGCTCGAATCGAGCCCGATGAACTTGGCGTTCACCGCGTTCATCGCCGTGATGACCTGCGCCATAGAACGAGGGGCATTGTCGACGATGGGGTTGCCGAATTTGTCGTTGGAAAGCCAAGTACCGAAGTCGGTCGTGAAGGCCTCATCGGTCATCAGGATGAATATCGGCAAAGCGCCCGGACGGAAGCAGAGTCCGCCGAAATGGCCCATAGGGCACGAGGCAGGCGCGATGTCGACGAGGATCTCGTACCCTCCCTGCGCGGTGCCGCAACTATTCACCGGGTGACAGATGCGCTGGTAGGTGCCGGCGCCGCTCGCCGCCTGATAGAGCACCTCGGGGATGTACTCGTAGGTGCCGGGGGTCACGGCGATGTCGGTCACCGCCCCCTGCACGAGGAGCGGGTCGACGCTCATCGGCTGGACCGGCAGATAGACATTGGCCGTCTTTTCGAGCGGGTCGCTCTTAGTCATATCTATCGGTCCGAACTTGGCGAGCCCGAACGCGGCGTCGTCGAGCGCGGAAGAGACCTGATCGATGATGATGCCGTTGATGTCGGTCTTGAGATTGGCGTGCTCGCCGCTCATCGAGTTGGAAAGGTCCACGATGATGAGCACATCGGCGGTCCGGATGTCGGTAGAGAACTCGAGGGAACGGGTCTTGGCTGGATCGTTGTAGGGCAGGATGAGATAGAAATGGTCCGCCGGTATCGTTGAATTCTTGTCGAGCGGGTCATAGCCGAGCACATATTCGGTGTTATCGTCTATCCCGTCGTCGTCGGTGTCCTTAAGCGTGGGATCGGTCCCCTCCTGATGTTCTATCTTGTCCGAAAGACCGTCGCCATCCGAATCGCCATCGAGGAAATCGTATATCTCGTCACCGTCGCTGTCGGCCGGTTTCTCGCCCGTTCCCCTCTCGATCGCGTCGGAGAAACCGTCGCCGTCGCTGTCGTCGTCGAGGTAGTTCGGTACCTCGTCGCCGTCGAGATCGGCCGCCGTCTCGTATTTGTCCTCGATACCGTCGTCATCGCTGTCGGTGTCGCGGTAGTCAGGGGTGCCGTCCTCGTCGCTGTCGACCGGGTCGGTCGGGTCGGCGCCCGCTTCGACGCTGTCGAGTATGCCGTCGTCGTCGCTGTTGGTGTCGCGGTAGTCGGGTGTCCCGTCCTCATCGCTGTCGCGGCAGGCCTGTTCGGGACACTCGACGCTGTCGGGAATGCCGTCGCCGTCGCTATCGGTATCCTTGAAGTTGGGGGTGCCGTCGCTGTCGGAGTCTATCGGTATGCCGCCCGGCGCCTCGACGCTATCGGGTATCCCGTCGCCGTCCGTGTCCTCGTCGAGATAGTCGGCGATGCCGTCATCGTCCGTATCCTCGCACGGGTTCTCCGCACACTCCTTCCCGTTCGGGATCCCGTCGCCGTCGTCGTCGGCGTTCGCCCATATCTCGTCGACATCGGGCGCGGCGTCGGAGTCTTTCGTCACATCGTCGTCGATCTTCGTGTCACCGTCCGGAACGATGTCGCCATCAAGGCCGGCATCGTCTCCCGTCACGGTGTCGGTCTCCGGAAGCGCTTTGTCGGCATCGGCGGGCGCGTCGGTCTCGCCGGTCACCTCGTCGGTGTCGGTCGCCGGCTCCGTGTCGGCCGCCGGCTTATCGCTCGGCCCGCAGGAAACGGTCAGAAGCAGAACAAAAAGAACGGCAAGCGTATATCTCGGCAGTTCCATGCGACTGGCTCCCTTGCTGAACGGACCTTTTCCTCTATCCCTAGTCGTCGCCGCCGTTGTCAACGATGCCCGGCACGAGGATAAAGACCTGCCGCGTATCGAGCAGGGTACCGGCGCCCATGACATTGATGTTGGCGACAAAGAGTTTCGTCTCGGTCGTCTGGTTGTCGTAGGTCGTGTTCTGGAAGGTGACATCGAAGGTAACAACGGTGCCCGGCTTCACCTTGAAGAATGTGGTTTCGTTCTTCCCGTCGAAGCCGTTGATAGGATCGGCGGTGTTCGGGACGACCGCCTTAACGAACGCTGAGGTGTCGACGCTCTCGTCGTTCGCGACCGACTTGACGATGGTGTTGACATCTATCTGTATCCCCTTCGAGAGAGCGACGACCGCGTCGACGACCTGTTGCGACAGCCCGGTACCGTCGGAGTTGATGGTGTAGTTGAACGCGTTGCCGCTCCCGTCAAGCGAGCCGGTACTGGTCGATATCTCTTGGAAGTTGCTCGTCAGCGTGCTGCCCCCGCCCGAATTGATGCCGATGAATTTCGCGTTTATCGCGTTCATCGCCGCGAGCGCCTCCGCCTTGGAATGGGTATCACAACTACTCGCGTAGTCCTGCAGTTCCTCGTCGGTGCACATGATGACGATGGGAAGCGCCTCGTCGCGCCAGCCGGGAACGCTTGTCGGGATCGTGCTTGCCGCCATGATGATATTGCAACCGCCGCCGTCGCATTCATAGGTGACGCCCTGACCGGTCATCGCCTGATAGAGCGCCTCGTAAGCCGCCTCGGACGAACCGCCGCATTCGGCTATCGTGTTGACAGCACTCTGGACCGCCGCCGCATCGGTCGTTATCCCTTGGGCGAGTATATAGGGGTCGTCCTCGAGGGTCCCGAACTTCGCGAGGCCGAACGCCACGCCCGGTATCTGCGCCTTGATGCCATCGATGACGACCGTATTGATGCCGGTCTTGAGATTGGCATGCTCGCCCCCCATCGAACCGGAGAGATCGACCATGATCATGATGTCGGCCTTCTGGATGTTGGTCTGGAAGTCGAGCGAGTCCTGCACCGCCGGGGCGTTGTAGGGCAGGATATAGTAATAGGCATTCTCGGGGATGCTGCTCGTCGGATCTTTCGGGTCGCTCCCGAAAGCGTTCTCGGTGTTGTCGTCCACCCCGTCGTCATCGGTGTCGGCCTTGTGCGGGTCGGTGCCTATCTCGAGTTCCTTGGCATCGGTCAGCCCATCGTTGTCGCTGTCCTTGTCCTTGAAATCGGGGAAGCCGTCATTGTCCGAATCGGCGCAGGGGGTCGCAGGACATTCCTCGTTGTCGGGGATGCCGTCGCCGTCTGAATCTGTGTCGCGGTAGTTCGGCGCGCCGTCGCTGTCGCCGTCCTTGTTCCCTTCGTAGAGATCGGGCACGCCGTCGCCGTCGCTGTCGCTGTCGAGGTAGTCGGGGGTCGTGTCGGTGTCGGTATCGGTACAGGGCTGTTCGGAACACTCGATGCCGTCGAGGATGCCATCGCCATCGGCGTCGGGGTCGCGGTAGTTCGGTATCCCATCGCTGTCGGCGTCGCCGGTCCCTTCGACGCCGTCGAGAACGCCGTCGTTATCGCTATCGGTGTCGAGGAAGTCGGGGGGACCGTCGTTGTCGGTGTCGACCGGGATACCGCTCGGCGCTTCGGTGCCATCGGGCAGACCGTCACCGTCGCTGTCAAGGTCGAGATAGTTGGGCGTCCCATCGCCGTCGGTGTCGGCGGTCCCCTCGATGCCGTTCTTGACCCCGTCACTATCATCGTCGAGTTCGTTCCATGCGGTCATGTTGTCGGTGTCGGGCGGGTAGTCGCCGCCCCCCTCGGTGACCGGGGCATCGCCGTCGACCTTTGTGTCGGGCGTTCCTCCCGTGTCGGTCTTGGCGTCATCGTCGTTCGCGTCGTCGTCACTGCCGGCGACATCGTCGTTCCCGGGGTCATTCGGGCTCTCATCGCCGCAGTTCAACAAGAACAGCGCCAGCATCGTCGCCAGGATGATCGCCGTAACGGTCGTTTTCTTCATGGTATCCTCCTTCTGGAGATAGCTCCTTTTGTGTAGTTACCCGCTCGCATGGGGATTATTATAAAAATCACTTTGGTAAAAGCAACCATAAAAAATCCCGCGGGCGGGATGACCGACCGAAAAATGTTGCAAAAGGGTATCGAACACGCTACAATTGACCGAAAGATAGGCGACTCAGGCAAGGTGCGGATAGCGTAACTTCTTTTAATTTTTGGAGGTCATCCCATGGAAAAACGGGTTCACAATTTTTATGCGGGCCCGGCGGCGTTGCCGACCGAGGTCATGAAAGAGGCGCAGGCCGAACTGCTCAACTTCATGGGCACCGGCATGAGCGTCATGGAGATCAGTCACCGGTCCAAGGAGTTCGATAAGGTCATTCAGGAGGCCGAGGCCGACATGCTGAAGATCCTCGGGCTCTCATCGGAGCAGTACACCGTGCTGTGGCTGGGCGGCGGGGCGACCCACCAGTTCATCATGCTCCCGATGAACACGATGGAAAAGACCGACACCGCCGACTACATCGTGACCGGTCAATGGGCCGAGCGGGCCCACGAAGAGGGCGCCTACTGGGGCAATGCCCATATCGTGGCCACCTCGAAGGGCGAGGCGAAGCCCTACTGCCGCCTCCCCGAGATAAAGAAGGAGAATATGTCCGACAACGCGAAGTATCTCCACTTCACGACCAACAACACCATCTACGGCACCCAGTTCTGGAAATTCCCCGAACCGAAGGCGGGCATCCCGCTGATATCGGATATGTCGAGCGACTTCCTGTCGCGCACCTTCGACGCGTCGAAGTTCGACATGATCTATGCCGGCGCCCAGAAGAACATCGGCCCCGCCGGGGTCACCGCAGTCGTCATCAAGAAGGCGTTCGCCGAGAAATACTGCAAGAAAAAACTGCCCAAAACGCTCGACTATAATGTCCAGATAAAGAAGCAGTCGCTCTTCAACACCCCCCCCTGTTTCAACATCTACATGGTCGGCAAGGTGATGAAGTGGATCCTGGGCAAGGGCGGCCTCGCCGCCGTCGAGGCGATGAACCGCAAGAAGGCGGAACTCATCTACGGCGCCATCGACGCTCATCCCGAGTTCTACAAGGGCTATGTCACCGTCAAGGAGCACCGGTCGTGGATGAATGTGAACTTCAACCTGCCGACGCCGGAACTCGACGAGAAGTTCGTCAAGGAGGCGAAGGCCGAAGATATGGTCGGGCTCAAGGGATACCGCGACCTCGGCGGCATCCGCGCCAGTCTCTACAACGCGACGACGGTCGAATCGGTCGAGAAACTGGTCGCGTTCATGGACAAGTTCTACAAGGCCAACAACAAGTAGGCCGCCCAACCCATAACTCGCATTGAATTCTACATAATACAAATAGGTTAATAACTTTTTTCGCCAACTACCTTGCTTTATACGGTAGCGTGCTGTATGTTGTACCGTGCTTAGTGTAGGAGGCAGCATGAATGTTCAATTCAAGAAAGGGGTCCTTGACCTGTGCGTGCTGGCGGTGGTGGCCGAGGGCGACTGCTACGGCTACGAACTGGTCAAGCGGATCTCGGAGAACATCGAGATCGCCGAGGGGACCATCTATCCGCTCCTGCGGAAGTTCCAGAACGAGGGGTACTGCGAGACCTACCTCGTCGAATCGAGCGGCGGACCGCCGCGCAAATATTACCGGCTCACCCCGGCGGGGCGCCGGATGCGCGATCAACTCATCACCGAATGGACGAAGTTCTCGAAAAGCGTCGACACGATAATAACCAGCAACCAACGGGGGCGCAGCAATGGATAAAAGACAGTATCTGGCACGGCTTCGCGACAGCCTTGCGGGGCTTCCCCTGCCGGAGGTCGAGGATATCATCCGCGACCACGAGGAACATTTCCGCATCGGCGCCGAATCGGGCAAGTCGGAGGCCGATATCGCCGTGTCGCTCGGTATGCCCGAGGAGATCGCGCGGCAGTACCGCAGTGAGACACCCGCCGGTGTCCCGGTCGTCGAGGGACCGGTGGACCGCACGAAGATGTGGGTGGCGGGGGCGATCCTCATCGCCCTCAATGTGACGGTCCTCGCGACACCGGTCGTGTCGCTTTTTTGGTTGTGGCTCGCCTCGTGGATCGTCGCGTGGGTCGCGGCGATACTGGGAGCGGTCATCATCGTCGCGGGGCTGGTGACCATACCGGTCCCTATACTTAACTTCTTCGCCTCGCCCTTCCTCGTTTTCTTCGGCACCGGGGCTCTCCTGCTGGGGATCGGCGGCACGATGCTGTTGTCCGTGGTGACCCCGCTCGCCGTGAGGATAATCAAATGGTGGGTCAACTTCAATATCGATCTTGCCCGCCGGGCGGGAGGGGTCCATGCGTAGGAAAGTGTTCTCCGCGCTCATCTGTCTCGCCTTTTCGGGTGTCTTTTTCGCCGTCGCCTTCGGGATGTTCTTCAATGCGGCGCAGGCATCCACCGCCCTCAACCAGAGCGGGCTCGCACCTCTTTTCAATAATGTGACGGGGCTTATCCGCGAAGGGATGGAGCCGATGCGCGGGTGTTCGGTCGCCGACTTTGAAGGCGAGCTCAAGAGCATCCGCATCTCCACCATCACCGCCGGGGTACGGATCGAGACCATCACCGACGCCATGCCGGTGCTCGACACCGACGCCGGGGTCAACTGTCGCCGCACCGGCGACACGGTCGAGATACGGGTCCCGCCGTTCAGTCTGCGAAAACGCCACCGTTCGGTCAATCTGCGCATTCCGCCGACCGACTCGGGCGACCTGACGCTCTTCCTGCCACCGGAGAAACGGTACGACCTGGAGATAAAGACGATATCGGGCGATATTCACGCCGGGGATATCGCGGTCGGGAAACTGGCGGTCGAGAGTAAATCGGGCGACATCACCGTCAGGGGACTCATCGGCGATCTGACCGCATCGACCGTATCGGGCGACATCACCGCCGAACTGAAGGAACTGACGCTCTTCGCCGCCGCCGTGTCGGTATCGGGCGACATACGGCTCCGTCTGCCGGGCAACGAGTCCTACGATATAACCTCCGAAACGGTATCAGGCGAGATACAGATGAAAGCGTCAGAAGAGAAAGGGGCGCAAAAACAGGTCGTCGTGAAAACGGTATCGGGCGACATCACCATCGAGGGGCGCTGAAGAAAGGCGGTTGCGACGCCGGTCCGGGCTCACTGACCATTACCACGCCCGCTCGATAAGAACGCCGACCAGCACGATCACCGCGAACCATCCCGCAAGCAGCCACACCATGCGCCACGGTCGGGGCTCCGCTCTTTCCGTCTGTGCCTTTTCGGTGCCGCCGCACGACGACATCAGCATACCGACCGCCATGCAGACGGCAAACCCGACGAGATTCCACCACATCCAACTGACGCGATCGGCGTGGAAAAGCCAGAGGTATATGTTGGCACCGACCCCGGCGACGAGACCGGCGAGCGCGCCGCGCGCCGTTGAGCGCGAAGAAAGTATGCCGAACACGAACACCGCCGCGACCGGCCCGTAAAAGGCCGACCCGATCTTGTTGACCAGTTCGATGACCGTGTCGTGACCGCCGCCGAGCCACAACGCGAACAGTATCGCCATGCCGCCCCAGAACGCGGCGATACCGCGCGACCAACGCACCTTCACGGTGTCGCGGAGGTCGTTCAGCGAGGGGCGCATCGCGAGCAGGATATCATTCCAGGCGGCGGCCGAAAGCGAATTGACCGCCGAATCTATCGACGACATCGAGGCGGCGAAGACGCCGGCGACGATGAGCCCCAGAAAGCCGGTCGGAACGTGATGCAGGAAGAAGGTGGGCATGAGGTAGTCGGGCGGCAGGGCGGCGACCGTCTCGCCGAACGCCGGATGCGCCGCCATGAAGGGGAGCATCAGCACCCCGACGGCACAATAGGTCAGCACGAGCGGAAAGCGCAGGACGCCGTTGAGCGCGAGCGCCTTGGCCGATTCGCGGGGACCGGCGGTGCAGAGGAGCCGCTGGGCCTGCGTCTGGTCACAGCCATAGTAGGAGAGGTAGAGGAACAATCCGCCGAACAGCATGGGCCAGAACGAGAAGTTCGCCCCGTCGGTCACTCCGTTCGCGCCGAGTTCGAACACCGCGAGCCGTTCATGCCACGACGAGAGGCCCCAGCCTCCTTCCGGTATCTGGATCGCGATGATGACGCCGCAGGCGATCGCGGCGAGCCAAAGCACCGCCAACTGAACGATGTCGGAATAGATATCGGCCCGGATACCGCCCCAGATGGTGTAAAGGACCGACACCACGCCGACAAGCACGATGGTGAGTGGCAAGGGCATATCGAGACAGACCGCCGTCACATAGGAGGTCGCGAGCAGCGCGACCCCGGTCCCCATCGAGCGGCTCACGAGGAATATCGCGCTGACGGCGCGTCGGACCACCGGACCGAACCGGTCCTCCAGATAGCCGTAGATGGTGAACCCGCGATGACGCCAGTAGGCGGGAACGAGCACGACGATGATCGGTATCATGGCGAGCGGCACCGCCATCTCGTACTGGAGCCATTTGAGTCCGCCGCCGCTTTTCACGGCGATGAAGGCGGGGGCGCCGATGAGACTGATGGCGCTCACCTGATTGGCGACGAGCGACAGCCCCACCTGCCACCACGGCACCGTACCGCCGGCGACATAGTATTCACGCTGGTCGCGCTGTCGGCGACCGATGAGGAACCCCATACCGAGGATGACCGCGATATACAGGGAAAGTATCGCCCAGTCGAGCGGCCTCATCGGTTCCCGTTCTCGACGATGGAGAACAGGCGGTCCTGCAGGTCGGGTATAGCCGCGCGGACCCGGACCCATGCCGACATGAGCGGTATGCCGATCGGATCGCGAGCGAACTCTTCCTGCGCCCGCTTGATCGATTCGACGAACACCTCGCTCGCGGAGACCTCGCCGTTCCGGTCGTAGGCGAGTCCGTTTATCGAAGCAAGTCCGTTGTACTTCTCTATCGCCTTGCGCGATTCCTGTATGTAGGTTGAAAGGATCGTGCGGAAGAACGAGTCGGACATCACATAGCCATCCTGACTAAGGACGCGGAAAAGCGCCTGCGCGATGTCCTCGGCCATCCGGGAAAGACCGGTCGAGGGATCCTCTTTCGAAAGTTCGCGGTGCTTATGCTCGTAGGTGTCGAGTATCTCGACCTGACAGACGCGGTTCACATTGGCCTGTTGGTAGACCTCCGAGAGCATGGAGACCTCGAGTCCCCAGGTCGGAGATATCCGTATCGAGCGAGCCAGTTCGCCGATACAGGCGAATTCGCCCGACAGCGCATACCGGAAAGAGTCGAGGAAATCGAGAAAGGGGCGATTGCCGAGGATCTTGGTGAGCGACCGGAGCAACGGCGTATAAAAAATGCGGGTGACCCGGCCGTAGAGCCGGTCGGTGGCGCGGGCGTAATACCCTTTGCTGAACTCGAAATTAAGCGCCGGATGGACGATCGGATAGACGAGCCGCGCCAGCAGTTCGCGCGAATAGTTGACGATATCGCAGTCGTGAAGGGCTATGGCGCACGATTCGGTCTCATGGTCGGCGAGGATATACCCGAGCGTGAGCCACACCGAACGCCCCTTTCCCGGCACCCGGACATTGAAGCCGGAGGCATCGAGTTCGTCGTAGATCGCCCGAATGTCGGGGTCATCCTGCCAGACGACGCGACATTCGGCCGATCGGCCGCTCATCCGTTCCTTGACCTCACGGAACGGATGAGCGGCCTATCGGCCGAATGTCGCGTCGT
>JAKQHE010000014.1 GCA_029573155.1 bacterium | reverse complement strand
CGCACAAAAGAATGGTCAGGAAAATCAGCGATCGTTTCATCGAGACACCTCCGCTCACAGTCCCAGTACCTTCTTCATCTTCTCGGGGTCGGCCGAGAAGACCACCGTCAGGTCCATCCCCTTGGGGAGCGACGCCCCGGGGCGGTCGATGTTCACGAGGCACAGTTTCGACCGCTTGAATATCATGCCGCCCGCCACGGTGAACGGGGTCCCGAAGTCCTGCGGGTCCCGTTTCTTGTCCTGCAGGAGCCCGCGCTCCGGCTTGTCGGCGGCGCCTTTCAGGTCGAAATCCACCCACTTGTTGTCGAGGTCCTCGACCCGCTCGATGACGAGCAGTTTGGTGACCGGCACCACCCCCATGCCGTCGCCGGCGGTCAGTTTGGCGTGGAGCACCGTGGCCTCGTACTCGAGATGGTCGAGCGTCTTTTTGAGTTCGGCGGTCTCCTCCGGCTTGAGGTCGCCGCGGACGAAGACGAGCGGGCTGGTCCCCTTGAGTGTCGGGACGATGGTCTTCAGCCACTCCTTCTGCCCCGCGTCGAAAAGGAAGGCGACCCGCATCCCCTTCGCGAGCACGGCGGGGATGAGGTCCTGTGTCGCCCGTTCGATGTAGACATACTTCACCCCCTGCGGCGGCTCCTTCGCCCCCTTGTCGGCGGCGGAAAGCAGAGCGGCGCACAAAAGCACGGTCAGGAACACCAGCGATCGTTTCATCGGAACACCTCCGTTATGATCTGCGTCCCCTTGTCAAGGGGGATTGAGGGGGTTTTTCCCATTTCAACGCGGGAAAACCCTCCCTGCCCTCCCTTGACAGGGCGGAATAAACGATGCGGTCACGGTTCACGCCTTTTTCCCCCATCTACCTCTTCCCGGCGGCGGCGTACACGGCGGCGAGCAGTTCGTCGGGCCGTCGCGTGCCGAAGAATAACCGCTTGCCGCTCGTCAGCGTGACGGCGAGCGCGCGGTCGCCGCCGAGCGTGTAACATACCCCCTTGTATTTTCCCCAGAGCCGGTAGCGTTTGCCCCAGCCGCCAAAGTCGCGGAGCGCGTTGTGATCGACGAGTTCGACCTGCGCGATGTCGGGGAAGGCGATGCGGCGGAAGGTCAGTTCGATGGGGCCGAGCCGGTGGTAGATGCCGTCGTCGCGTACCTCGATGAACAGGCGCGTGAGCAGGAGGAAGAACAGGGAGATGAGCCCGACGACGCCGATGACGATGAACGGCGCGATGGGGGTCCCCATGGCGGGGCGCCGGAGATATTCGTACAAGATGGCGGCGAAGGCGCCGCCCTCGGCGATGGTGAGGAGGAGGAAGGTGAAGGCAAGGACCGGGCCGCTGAGTCCCTGCGTTTCGGTGTAGTGGGTCATCGGGTCACCTCCGGTATGTTCAACTCACCTCTTCTACTTCTTGCATCGGCCCTCGAGTCGGCACCGTTCGCGCGCGTCCTTTTGGTTGTTCTCGTTCTTGAGCGCCGCTTCGAGTCCTTTTTTCATGCAGTCGTCGTAGGCGGCGGTCCAGCCGGGATCGGTGCTCTTTTTCCCCTGTTTATCGAGCCACAGGTTGCAGGTGAACTGGACCGCGGGGCGCGTCATCTCCTCGATGCACTGCTTGCACGGGCCTTTTTCGCCGGAGCAGGAGAGGAGCGCAATAAGGACAAACCCCGGAAGGAGCAGGAGGGAACGATGGGGGAGGGGGAATTTAAAAAAGTGGGTGGTCATGAGGTGGTCTCCGCCTGTTGTTTCTTGTTATCAACAAACTCATCGTGTTCACGCACCAATTCTCTTAACTTCTTTAACGCGTCCTGCTTTACCACCCCCGGAAATTCTTTTTCCATTCTCTCTAGGATAGCAAGTTCAACACGATTTATTCCGGGCTGATACTGTATTATAAGATCGGCTAACGTTTGAGCGGAATGAGAATACGACTCTGCGAGGGGAAGTTCTTTTAACACCGACGCATTCAATTTTATAAACCAAGCCGATGGCAAATCGACAAACTGTGTAGACAGCAAAGCGTCTTTTATCTTATCAATCCCTGAACTCATATCCCCCTTGTATTTCTCTACAAAGGGCCGCAACTCATCGGGAAAATCTTTCACGGGCTTATCAATAGACTGGCAATAGGCGCGAACAGCTGATGCATAAGTTCCCAAATACTCATTACATAATGCTTTAATGGCACTCCACTTCTTCATCGCGTCCCACCATGTCCTTTCTGATCTGGAAGGATTTTCAGTGATTTCCAACCACAATGGGACAGATTTTGTAAAAAGGCCCGGGAGTTCGCTTGGATGCTTAACAGTAATTTCAGTATTGGAACGCAGATAATCGTTAAAAGATTCTATCATACTGCGCATTTGTTGAAAAGCCTGGAATTTTGAGCCCTTGGCAATTTCTGTTCGTTGCAAATCGATAGCTTCTTTTTGAAGGTAATATCCGAAAATGAGCCAAGTAAAAGCAATCGCGGAAATAAACATTGAAATGTGACTAACAAGCGCATCAGGTAAGGGATAGCAGAAAAAGGCAAAGCCAATCAAAACGATTGTTATAATTACAGGTATGATCCATTTCATCTTATTCTGCTATCCAAATCGATAAAAACGCATCGATCTCGCCAAGGTAAGCGTTACCGTCAAGTGCTTCATGGGTCGAACCGGCGACGATGATCCGAGCGTTTGAATCAGTGGCGAGGCCCCAGCCTATGTCTTCCATTGTAGTGCCCCACTGTTTGGTCCACTGTTTCGTTCCGGCGGAACTGTACTTGGTCAGGAAAATGTCCCTGCCACCGGCATGACCGTTTCCGTCAAGCGCCGCTTCAGTGTAACCTGTAACGAAGATGTTTCCGTAAGAATCGATCGTCACGCCGTAACCGAAATCGTCCGTCGCCGTTCCCCACTGTTTGGTCCATGCCTTGGTGCCGCCAGAAGTCCACTTGGTCAGGAAAATATCGCGACCACCGGCATGAATGTTCCCATCCATCGCATCGTCGGTTTGACCAGTGACAAAAATGTTTCCGCTTGCATCAACCGTGACGGCATTCCCCACATTCTCGGAATTCGTTCCCCATATCTTTGTCCAAGCCTTGCTGCCATCAGCATTCCATTTGGTGAGGAAAATATCAGCGCCACCGATCGCTGTGCTCCCATCGAAGGATCCGTCGGTTTGGCCGGTGACAAATATGTTGCCACTGCCATCCACCGCCACACCATAACCTATTTCACCTTCCGTTGATCCCCATTGCTTGGTCCACGCTTTTGTGCCGTCGGAATTCCATTTGGTCAAAAAGACATCCGATGATCCGGCACTGGTGTTCCCGTCAAGGTCCCCGCTGGTGTACCCGGCAACAAAGATATTTCCCGCACTGTCAATCACCACCGAATTGCAATCCTCATGGTTTGCGGTTCCCCACTGTTTGGTCCACGCCTTTGTGCCGTCGGCATTCCATTTGGTGAGGAAGATATCATTGCCCCCCGCACTCGTGTTTCCGTCGAGGCTGCCTGTGGTGGGTCCAGTGACAAAGATGTTCCCCGCGCCGTCAATCGCTACCGATTTGCCACCATCGTCACTCACGATCCCCCACTCTTTGGTCCACGCCTTCGTGCCGTTGGCGTTCCATTTGGTCAGAAAGATATCGTAGCCGTTCCCCGCGTTCGTGTTTCCGTCAAGGTCGCCGCCGGTGTGCCCGGTGACGAAAATGTTTCCATTGCTGTCAATCGCGACCGAACGACCGTACTCTGTTTGAGAGGTTCCCCACTGTTTGGTCGTGCGTGTTAAGGTGGCATCTCGTACGCACCGGGCATAGATTGTACCGCTCTTATCGTAAAGTTGCACATTGCCCTCGTAGAAAGGCACCGCCCATGCGTAGGTGGTATAGGGCACATAGGATGAGGAAGACCAGAAGTAGAAGGAGAAAGAGGATGGCATCTCCGGAAAAGTGCTCGCGGGAGCGTAAATGGTGTCGTCTATCAGTGTTTTCAGTTCATCTATGTTTGGCAACCGCCAATCGGTGGCGCCGCCATAGGAAAGGTTTTCACAATAACTCAAGGCATTCTGCCATGTGATTTGGCCGCTGTACTCCTTTGTCCATATAAGCCTCATTTCAGTGTCGGTGACTATTACCTTGCTGGCCATCGTCGTTTCGGTGAACGAACTCACCGGCAATGCCGAACCCCTCACACAACGGGCATAGTTGTCATTGGTCTTACCGCTATGGCTCACTGAGCCGACATTGAAATCCACAAGCCATGCATCGGTGGTACCGTTCACATTGGACGAGGAAGACCAGTAACCACCTGGTTGTGTGTCGGGAAAGATGGCGGTATCGATCGCTGGATTTTCGCGGCCATAGTCGGGAAGGGTCGCAAGTTCTTTGCGGGTCGGCAACCGCCAGTCGGTTTCCCCACCGTAAGTGAGGTTGCTACAATAATCTATTGCCTCCTGCCATTTGCATGTCCCACCGGTGCACCCGTCATAAGTCGCCGGAAGCGTTCTCTGCCATTCAAGCCCGGTGTTGTTGTCAATAACTATCTCTTCGGGCACGACACCACTGACGGTGTAACTTCGCGGCACACAATACCCCATAGCCGCATACATCCCATCTTGCCCATAGAAATCGTTCCCCTCGGGCGGACACAAGGTTTCAGATGTGTTGTTGTAGCATTTGATTTGCCCTGAGCAAACAGAAGAGGGGAGCACCTCTTTATGCACAAGCTCACTGCCTTGATAACCATTTCGCCCTAATTCAAACAGCCCCAGTAATTCTTGCGATGACAAAGCCCGGTCGAACAGCATCACATCGTCTATCCTTGCTTCATCACTTGTATGATCAGGAGAACCGTAGGTCTGACCAATAACGAATTTCGCTACGTAATGCGTGGTAAATGGAACAGAACCCAAATCCCTTAATTCATTGTCTATGTATAATTCAAATGCGCCCGCATCGTAAGTCCAAACATAATGGTACCACTGACCGGCATTCCGATTGTGAGAATAGTCAATTTGCTGGACGCCGTTTTCATAGACACGACTACCGTTGCCATCGAAATAAACAGAAGATCCCTCATCGCTACTAGATACCCCGGATGTCCAAGTAAGAAACCCGTTCAGGTAAGAATCCGATTTGGTGTAATAGACCCAAGTCGATATGGTGAACCCGGCATTGGCGGTAACTATGTCGTCCATCGACACATCATAAACGGCTGATCCATTCGCCGACTGGCCGGCGCCGCTGCGGGTTTCGCTGTAAAAGGTGTAGCCGGTTCCCGTAAAGGTGTCGTAAGGGCCGATGAAATCCTCGCCATTGCCGTCCAGTTTCCACCATGCCACAAGGCCATCTATGAAAAAGGTCTCGACCGTATCCTCATCCGGCACCACACTATCGTCAATTATGACCAGATCATCTTCAACGACGCTCTCCGACTCCGGCACCACATCATCCTCAACTTCGGTTTCCGTGAGCAGATCGTCCTCCGCCTCCACCACATCCTCATCCGCCACCACCGCGTCATCCACTACCGGGTATTCAAAATCGCCCGGATCCGTGACGCAGCAATCCTCATCGTCCGAAGTCCCCTTGTCGATGATGTCTATCTCCGTCCCGTCGGCATCAACAGAGGCATCCGCATCGAGCGCATTGAGCGCCTCGACCAATTCCCCGATATCCACCTTCTCCGGATGATCGCACCCGAAAAAAAACAGGGCGCAGAGGAATAACAACCCGACCTGTAGGGGCGCGCCAACGGCACGCCCGGTATTTGTAGGGGCGTGATTCATCACGCCCGAGCCGGTCGTTCTTTGATATTGGGCGCAATGAATTGCGCCCCTACGGGGATCGGTTGCATGAATCGGGCGTGCCGTTGGCGCGCCCCTACGATTCGGTGTTTTCTTCATATCATTCCCCATCAGAACCTCCCTCCAAACCCGAGATATACACCCTCCGGCGTCACCGTCGCGGTGACCGGCGGCGCCTCCCCGGTGATGCACATGAGTATGATGCCGGTCGCCACCGCCGCGCCGCCTGCGGCAAAGAGCGCGATGCCGGTGTATTCGAGCGCCTCGGCGTCGCCGTATATCTTATCGGCGCGGCTCTGGTACGCCGCGACATCGAAGGAGGGCTTCACCATCTCCTGCGCGACCGTCGCGGGCGAGGTGAATTCCTGATAGTCGTCGAATTTCTCCATGGCCGCGACCGCGAGCCCCGCCGCGATGCCGGTCACCACGATGCCCGACGCGAGCACCCACGCACCCGGTTCGAGATAGGGGCGGACGGGCGGTAACTCCTTCTTGTCGTCGAACGCCTTCGCCTTGGCGTGGCCGTCGGCGGCGATGGCGTCGAGTTCGGTCTTGAGCGTGGCGCGGAATTCGTCGGTATGGTTCTCGCGGAGGTTGAGGTCGGTCTCGAACTTGTCGTCGTCGCTTATCTGGACGACGAGTTGCTTCGAGCAGAGCGGCACGGTGAAACTGCCGGGGGCGGTGCCGACCTTCTCGCCGTCCACGAGGACGGGAGCGGCGACCGCGTTACCGGCCTTATCCTCGGATATGACCGATATCCCCGCCATGCGCGGGGCGGGCGCTATCTGAACGGTCCGCTCCTCGCCGCGCTGGAGCGCGAGTTCGAGCCCTTTCTGCAGGTGGCACGGGGAATTTATCATGACGCGATGGAGCCCGGGGGGCATCCGCATCTTGACCGGCGACACCCCGGCGGGGCGGCGATCTATCTCGACCGCGAGCCCGGCGGGGATGGTGGTGACCGAGAGCAGGGCGAAGTCGGGCTTGAGGTCGCGCGTGACGGTGGCGGGCGCGTCGACGGTGATGTCCTCGGCGAGGGCGAGGTAGTGGGGGGCCTGCAGGAGTATCGCGTGTTTCCCCTTCACGATGTTCTTGCGGCACGGGAGCGCGCTACACAGCAGTTTGCCGTCCACCGTGACGGTGGCGCCCGGGGCGGCGCTCGTGAACTCGACGATGACCAGTTCCTGCCCGGCGGCGCGCCAGTCGCGCTCCTCGGCGAGCGTCTTTTCGGAAAAGCCGGTCGCCGCTATCTGCGGGACGAGTGCGTCTATCGCGGCGCGCAGGCCGGTCTCGGAGCCGTCGAACGGCGCGGTGGCGCCGCGGTCGGCCGCGACCTTGGCGAGATCGGTGAGACTCATCGAGAGCGTGTATTCCCCGCCGAAGAAGGTGACGCGGGTCTCGAGCATGGTGTCGGCGGCGAGCCGCTGGGCCAGTTGTATGTTGCAGGTCTTGTCGTAACATTCCTGATGGCTCTCCTTGCGCAGGGAGAGCGCCGCCTCCTTCTGGCGGTCGCGGGCGATGACGATGAAGGCGTTGGCGGCGACCACGCGGTCCCAGAGATAGGCGGTGGCGCGTTCGACCACGGCCGCGTCGAGCGTCGCCGAGTCGTCGATGAGGTCGATGACGGCGACCTTTTTCTTCTTCGCCTCGTCGGCCGCGAGCAGGGCGGGCAGAAGAAGCATCAGGAGCACAAGAAGCGCGGTGCGCATGGGGTCACCTCTTGACGATGTTCGTTAAAAGAAGCACCGCCGCCGCGTAGCAGGCGAGCGTGGCGAGGGCGACGAGCGGGAAGCCGCCCGCGAGCATCAGCAGATAGAACAGCACGAGCCCGAGCGACGCGCCGATGGTGTCGGTCGCGTAGTGGCGCGCGGCGTGTTCGCTCTCCGATCGGGAAAGCCCGGCGGGGAAGAGCGTCCCCATGAAAAAGGCGGCGGGGACGAGCGCGGCGACAAGATAGAGCGCCTTGGCGGCGAACGGCCACGACAGCGGCGCGTACCGCAGGAGGAGGAGCATGAGCGGTATGGTCAGCGCGAGCCCGATGGTCCGCGCCCGGTCGCCGATGCGGTCGTGGGCGAGCGTCCCGGCCGCGCCGCCGAGCACGAGCGTGCCGAGCAGTATCGACGAGGTCTCGAGGTAGCCGCCGAGGTAGGCGCGCATGCCGTTGATGATATGGAGTTCGGCGAGCATGAAGGCGACGCCGAGCGCCGAGAAGAAGAGCGCCTCGTTACGCCGCGCCGCGGTGGAGACGACGGCGACGCCGGTCGCGATAAGCAGGAAGAGGAGCGCGAAGAAGGGGACCGCCTGTCCCCAGCCCTTGAAGTAGAGGAGCGGCCGGTCGTCGGTGATGGGGTCGAGCCCGAACGAACTCTTGCGGTCGAGATCGCTCGACCCGACCGGGCTCAGGCGGAGCGCCGGGTCGCCGAGTATCGCCTCCCACGCGGCGATCCGGTCGGCGGAGGGGGAGGCGAGGATGAAGTCGAAATTCATCCGGATGGAGCGGATCACCTCTATCTCGCCCTCGAACAGCCGCCAGTGGACCCCCGCGGGGAGGGCGTTCACGAATTTCGGGGCCGGTATCAGTTCCTTGGTGACCATGATGAGGAGCAGGCCGTCGGGCTTCAGCCGCGAAAGCGCCGTCGCGATGCCCTCTTTGGTGTAGAGGTAGTTCTCCATGCTCACGAAACTGTGCGGTATCGCGGTGTAACTGAGGTCGGCCGCCTCGAGGATGACCGCGTCGAACAACTCGTCGGACCCGTCGAGGAAGGCGCGGCCGTCGCCCGCGTGGACCTTTTTCACGGTGTTGTAGATGTTGCGGTTATAGGAGGCGAGCGGTCCCCGCATCGCCGCGACCACCCCCGGGTCGAGTTCGACCGCCGTTATCGAGGAGGCGTTCGTGAGGGACAGGAGTCCGTAGCCGCCGCCCGACCCGATGACGAGCACATCGCCCGTTATCCTGCCGTACAGCGCGCGGCGCACCGCGAGGTCGAACGCCGGGTCGCCGACCGCCCACTGCTGAGTGCGGTTGTACAGCCCCGCGAGCCGCCCGTCGCTCATCTCGTAGAAATCGAGCCGCGCATAGGGCGACCAGACCCCGTGCACGAACCGGCCCGGCGCCGTTTCCCAGAGGTGCGGATCGCGGGCGAAGAGCCGGAAGGCCGGTCCCTCCATGTCGGCGGCGGGCAGGAGCAGGACGGCGGCGAGGAGCGCCGCGTGCGACCATGCCGGGCGGCCCCACAGGAGCGGCAGGAACAGGAGCAGCGTCGTCGCGAGGAATATGTTCCACACGCCGAGCGCGGTGAACAGGTACACCGACAGCAGGTACCCGGCGAAAAAGGCGAGCGCCGACAGGGCGATGAGGTGCTTGAGCCGCTCCGGCGCGGCGACCGCCGTCTGGTGGTAGGCGATGCCCGACAGCGCGCCGGCGGTGAAGAGGGCGGGGGCGGTGAGCAGGATCGCGGCGGCGACCGGGTTGCCCGCGAGGAACGGGACGCGGTCGGCGAGGTTCATCGCGGCGGCCGACAGCGGGAAAAGGATCAGCAGGAGCCCGGTGAGCGGCCGGTGCCGGTCGCGCCAGCGGCGCGACGAGAGCGCCCCGAGCCCGGTGAAGAATATCGCGAGCGACGATATGAGCGATATCGCGAAGAGCATGTGGAACGGGAACACATAGGCGAGGAACCGTATCGACACCGCCTGATAGACCGCCCCGGCGCCCGAAACGACGACGGCGAGCAGCATCCAGTAGCGGGGGGGCGTGTTCATCGGCGACTCACATGCAGTCCTTTTCGGTGCAGAGGCCGTCGACATTGAGATCCTCGATCGCCGGGTCGCACAGCCCGTTCTGGTTCGCGTCCCAGCAGCGGACGATGTCGGCGAGGTCGAGCCCGGCGGTGTAGGCGTAGGAGACATACTGCGAGAACCCGTACACGTAGAGGCCGACCGGTTTGGAGGCGACGAGGACATGGGCGCCGTCGGTGGTGTCGATATGGTAACGATACCACGGCGAAGAACCGATCTGGACGGCGTTCGTCGGGTTGAGCGGCGTTTCGTCGAGCATGATCGAGGTCTCGGCCGGCGCCACCACGGTGAGCCGGTCGTAATCATAGTTCGGGGCGACCAGAAAGGTGTATCCCATGCGGAACTGATCGCTGGGGGCGAGGAGCATCATCGCCGGGTCACCGGTCGTCGCGCCGGCGTCCTGCGACGCGAGCACCTGCGCCACCATGATCGGCTTATCGGCGCTCACGGCGAAGTCGGCGGTGGTCGCGATCTCGTGGACCTCGCCCGCGTCGAGAGTCGTAGAGCCCGATATGCCGCCGGACCACGAGACGCTGGTGCCGTTCACCGAGGCGAGGATGCGGAAATAGTCCGATTCGGTGCCGCGCGGCTTGGTGCGGACCGCGACATACTCTTTACCCCACGAACGGAGCGGGAAGACCTGATGTTCGAGATGGTCGCAGGCGAATTTGTCGGCGGGGACATCGGTGCATTCGTGGCCGCCGAAGACCGCCACTCTCTTGTCGGCCTCTATCAGACTGCCCGTCAGGTCGGCGCCGTACGCGGTGACGGTGCCGCTCCCCGCGGCCGAGTTGAGGTTGAGTATCTGGTACTGGGTGAGCGTGTACTGCACCGTGTCGCCTGCTTCCTGTGCCGCGAACTCGCCGTCGCCGGGGGCCGAATCGCCGTGGTAGGTGACCGTCACCGTCGTCGTCCCCGGCTCGACGGCGACCACCGAGACGAAGCCGGGGTAGTTGTAGGTGGTCACGGGCTCGCCTTCGCAGCCGCTTCCCTCGTAGTAATACCAGTCGGGCCAACTCATCGCGTAATACTGGTGCCCCAACGCCCCCTTGGGCAGGAGGAGCGACGCGTCGTTGGTATAGGTCAGCACATTGCCGAACGGGTTCATCTGGGTCATGGTGACCGGTCGCGACGCGACGAATTTGAAAGCGTGGTCGAATATCCCGGCGCCGGTCAGGTGGCGGGTGGTGTCGAAGGTCTGAGAATTGACACCGTACGCCGCCACGGTGAACTGGGCGAGTTCGACATTTCCGTTCCCGTAGGCCGTTACCGTCACCTCGGTGTCGTTCGGGTTGGCGACCACGACGGCGTAGTTGTTGGGGGTGTCGTTCTGCAGGAAGGCGCCCCAGTATTCACAGCCGACATAACTTTCCTTCGCCTCGGCGGTCTCGCACTCGGTCAGACAGCCGCGCCCCTCGACGCAGGTCTCAAGCGCGTCGCAGGGATCGTCATCGTGCAGGGCGCATTCGCCGCCGCTACAGTGGTCGGCGCCGTTGCAGAACAGCGTATCGTCGCAGGGATCGCCGGGGTCGGCGACC
>JAKQHE010000003.1 GCA_029573155.1 bacterium | reverse complement strand
ACGCTCGACGAGGACGAGATCGACCACGAGGAGTATGTCTGCAACGGCGAGGATGGTGAGGACGGCGCCGACGGCAACGATGCGCTCTGCTACGGCAACACCGCCCCGACGATCGGCGCGATAACCCTTGACATCGCCCCGGGTAAACTCCCGCGCAGAGATATCCCCTTCAACCTCTTCGTCGAAACGACCGACGCCGACGGCGACACGCTCGATATCGCCTTCTCGGGCATGGGTGCATCCATCGTTCCGACCGCCGAAGCAGGCATCTTCGAGGTGACCCCCAAGATGACCGGCGGCCCCTTCATGTTCGGCATTACGGTCAATGACGGCTGTCAGACCGTCACGGGATCCTTCACCATCGATCAGGTGGCCCTCAGCAACCTGGCGGGCGAAGAGTACCTGTATCTGCTTTCGGATACCGACATGTTCTTTATCATCTGGCCGCAGGAAAATGACGGTGAGGTCATCGGCGAAACGAACATCAACTTTCCGATAGGACTTGAGATGAATCCGGTTGATGGAAAGATATACACCTTCGATGCCGACACCGGTTATATTATCGAGTTAGATCCCGACAATGGCCCGGCGCCGGTCGTCGAGGTGCAATACGGTGACGAGATATACGACATCACCTTCGGCCCCGACGGTACCCTGTACGCCGTCGCCTATAACGGCATCATCACCATCGATATGACCACCGGCGAGATCGAGATATTCTGCGACGATGGCTACTATGAATGGGCCGCCTCCGACAGCATCACCTACAGCAACGGCTATCTCTACACCAAGGCCTACGGGGAAGAGATATTCAGGACGAATATCGTCACCGGTGTCGTTTCCCATGTAAGCGGACTCAATTTCCCCGATATCGGCGAGTACGATTGGTGCTATCAGGAAAAAGGCCTCGACTATAACTTCAAGGACGGCAAATTCTACTCCACCATGTATGACGACAATTCTGGCGACCATTTCCTCACCGTGATCGATCCGGCGACTTGGGTGGCGACCCGCGTGATGTACATCCCGCCAGACTTCACCGGCCTGGCCGTCCCCGCGCTCGACCGGACCGCCCCGGCCGAGGTCGAGGACCTCGCGATCGACGAAGATCAATCCGGTTGCCATCATGCCAAACTGACCTGGACCGATCCGGACGATGCCGACCTCGACTTCGTCATGGTGAGTTGGACGCCGAACGGCCCGGCTGAACCCGTCGTCGTACAGGAAGGGTACGGGGAAGCGATCATCATTGACGACATCGATCCCGAGACCGAATACACCTTCACCGTGCGCACCGTCGATACCGAAGGCAACATGTCTGAAGGCGTCACCTTCACCGTGACCAGCCCCGCATGTCCGGTCATCGCCGCCCCCACGCACCCGCTCTATCTCCTCACCGGCGCCGGCAGTGACACCAAGGGACTTCTCTACACGCTCGATCCTCTGACGCTCGAGACGACATTCATCGGCGACACCGGTCTTGAAGCGACCGCCGGTCTGGCCATCAATCCGGTCGACGGGAAGATGTATGTCACCTCGAACGAAAACGGCGACCTGTACGAGATAGACCCTGCGACCGCCGAAGCGACGCTCATCGGCGCGATCGGCGTCGGCAACATCCCCGACATCACCTTCGGGGCCGACGGTACGCTCTATGGCTGGGACAGAGGCAGTAACGATCTCATCACGATCGATCTGACCACCGGCGCCGCGACCATCGTCGGCGACTCCGGCATCGGCTCTTGGGCGGTCGGGCTTGCGTTCGACGGCGACACGCTCATGCTGAAGTCCTACGACGACGACTCCGACGAGAACATGTACACGGTGGACACGACCACCGGAGCCGTCACTCTCGTCTCAGCGATCTCCGGCATAATAGTTTTTCCCGATAACTTTTACTGGCTCGGCAATGTGCTCGCCATCGACGACAACGACTATTACTACACGGTACAGCGCGACGACTACCCCGGCGGTAACAGTTATCTCTACGCCATCGATCCGGATGACAACAAGGCGACCTTCCTCGGCGACCTCGGTATCATCGGCGTCTCGGCCCTCGAGTTCGACAAGCACTAGACCTTCCCCGATTTAATTTGACTTCCCCGTTCCGGCGGCCATGATAGGCCGCCGGAACGAGGAGTATCGTGAAGAGAACGAACGCTCACATCTATCTGTTCGCCGTCCTGTCGATGTGCTTCTGGGCGATGTCGTTCGTCTGGGTAAAGATAGTCTACAAGTACTATGAGCCGCTGACCACGATAACCCTGCGACTCCTCATCGCATCGCTCCTGCTCTGGACGATAGCGCCGCTCTTCCGGGTACCGCTCGCGATACGGAAGGGCGACGGGAAATGGTTCCTCCTGCTTGCATTCACCGAGCCGTTCTGCTACTTTCTCGGCGAGGCCTTCGGGATGAAATATGTTTCCCCGGCCGTCGGCTCCATAATAGTCTCTACCATACCTCTCTTCTGCCTGCTGCCGGGGATATTCCTTCTCAAGGAACGCCTCTCGATCACCAATATCGGCGGCATTATCATCTCTTTCTGCGGCATACTCATGATGATACATGTGCGGGGCTACGGGTTCGGCCAGTCGCCCGACGCGCCGCTTCACGGCGTGCTCCTCATGTTCTTCGCGGTATTCTCGGCGGTCGGCTACAGTATGCTCATCAAGCGACTCGCCGACCGATACCATGCGGTGATGCTCGTCGCATGGCAGAGTTTTCTTGGTGCGATCTACTTTCTGCCGTTCTTTTATGTGTTCGACCATGACAAGTTCCGCGCCGTCACCCCGACCGGCGAACTCATCGGTGCCCTGCTCACGCTTTCCGTGTTCGCCTCGGT
>JAKQHE010000265.1 GCA_029573155.1 bacterium | reverse complement strand
GTGATCAACTACATCCTGCTCGGCGGCGCTTCGGGCTTCGTGATGGCGACGGCGCTCTCCGCGCAGACGACCAAGGTCCTTCTCCAACTGGTCAGTCGCGTACAGGAGGCCAGTCTTTCGATACAGGACATCGAGAAACGGTCGAAAGAACAAGCGAGCGGCATCCACCAGATAAATTCAGCCATCATGCAGATGGACGAGGTCACTCAACGCAACGCTTCGCTTGTCGAGGAGCTCGCGAGTTCTGCCGAGGACATGGCGAACATCTCGCGGCAGTTGGCGTCAGAACTGGAGAAATTCCGCATCTCGGAGCAGAGCCCGGCCCGCCCCCGCTTCAACGAACCCGCCCCGGCACCCGCGTCACCGAAGGGGCGCATTCCGAACCCTACGCCGGTACCCCGCCCTGCGGTCCCTTACCCGGTCGCCGCGAACGCAAAGAACCAAGAGAACAGTTTCTTCGATGATGACCAGTTCGAAGAGTTCTGACCGATACCTTCCCCTACGGCTCCTCGCCTTCTGCCTTTCGGTGGGGTTCGCCTGCACGCGGAACACCCCGGCGACCGTCGATGCCGACATACTCCCGAAGGCGCTGAACGACCACATACGCGACTATCTTGAGATCGTCGATTCGGTCGGCGGAAGACCACTGCGAGACGGGAGGAAACTTTTCCTTTCCCGCGCCGGCGGCGAGGTGCGCCACCTGTTCGTGCAGGAGCCCGACGGCTCGACCCGTCAACTGACCCGCGGCCCCGACGCGATCGATGACTACGCGGCGAGCCCCGACGGCTCGAAGATCCTCTACCTCACTTCGCAGGGCGGCAATGAACAGTACGACGTCCATCTGCTAACGGTCCCCGACGGCGCGACACGGCCGCTCCTCGCCGATCCGGCAGTGAAGACCGAGAACCCCGTCTGGGTCGACGACCGCTCCTTCCTCTACCTTTCGAACGAGGTCAACAAACGCGACTTCTATCTGTACCTTTACGATCTCCAGACCGGCACGAGCAGGCTGCTCGTCGAAAAAAAGGGGGTACAGGCCATCAGCGACGCGATGGGCGCCGACCGGATACTTTTCCATACCATATTGAGCAACTCGTCGACCGTCCCCTATCTGCTCGAGAAAGGGACCGCCCGCAAATTGAAAGGCGTGCAGGAGGACCGGCTCTACCGTACGATCGGGTTCCTGCGCGACGGAACGATGCTGATCATCACCGACGAGGGAAGCGATATCGAATACCTGCAGATACGCGATCGCGGCGGCAAACGGAGCACGGTCCACGCCGGCCCCTGGCCGGTGGAGCAGGCCCTCATCGAAAAAGAGGGACGCGACCGCGCCGTCTTCTGCACCAATGAAGAGGGATGGTCGGTCTGCCGCCTCTGGCATCGCGGTGTCATACGGGAACTGGCGACCGGACGGGGCATCGTGTCGCTCTCCGACTTCACCGGCGGCCGCCTGTGGTACACGCTTTCGCGCCCCGACGCCATACCGCGTCCCTTCGTGCTCGATGTCGCGGGCGGCGCACCCGAATCGTTCGGCATCACCGATGCGCGCGGTGTCGACATCGCCGCCTTCGTCGCCCCCGAAACGCGCCGCGCGGTCTCCTTCGACGGCCTTTCGGTGCCATATCTTCTTTTCCTTCCCAGGGGATCGACGCCTCCGTACCGCACCATCACGCACTATCACGGCGGCCCCGAAGGACAGGCACGCGCCGGATTCAATCCCATGTTCCAATACTACCTGAAGAAAGGTTTCGCCATCGCCGCGCCCAATGTGCGCGGCTCCACCGGTTACGGCAGACACTACGGCGCACTCGACAACTATAAACTGCGCATGGACGCGGTCAGTGACGCCGGCGCGGTGATGAACGATCTGGTCGCCCGCGGTGTTTCGCTCCCCGACCGCTTCATCGCCATGGGCGGTAGTTACGGCGGCTTCATGACGGTCGCTTCGATGGCGCAATTCCCTGACCGCTACCGGTGCGGCGTGGATGTGGTCGGTGTGGTCGATTTCATAAATTTCCTCAAGAACACAAGATCGTACCGCAAGGCGCTCCGCGAGACGGAGTACGGGCCCCTCGAGGACGAGGCATTCCTCCACGCGATCAGCCCCACCACCATGGCCGACCGAATAAAGGGAAAACTTTTCATCGCCCACGGCGCCAACGATCCGCGCGTTCCAGTGAGCGATGCCTATATCCTCGCTGAGAAACTCACCGCCGCCGGGAACAAGCCAGAGATGCTCATATTCGACGACGAAGGACACGGGTTCCGGAAGAAGAAGAACCGCATCGAATTCAACGAGCGCGCCGCCTCCTTCATCAATGCGTGTGCGCCTCTTCAGTGAACTGAAAGGACGAGTACCTTTTTTCTACGGATGCAGACCTTCGAAAGACTTTTTTCATTTGGCAAAAAAAGAGTGCGTCTTCACCAAAATATACATTCCTCGCTTTGACTAGTTCTTATCTGGTCTTACAGAACGAAAAAGCCTGTTGGACACCTGAAGGGAACGGTCGGCATTTTCCATAGTGACATCTTTTTCATAAAAAAAAGCTTTTTTTCTTTCATCGATCGGATCGGCGAAACGCCTTTATTACGGGTGTTCTAGAATAACAGGTCTCGTCGCGACCCTATTTTTCAACTCCCTTTTTATACCGACATCTTATAAGAGCAGTAATGACGCGGCGAGAAGAATGTTTAACTCTTGGAACCCATATAATAAAAGGTCTTCACGCATATCATATGCGCAACACATTGTAATTACTGCGTTTTTAATTTTCGAACTTCTGTTATTGCGGAAATCAGGTGTTGACAAAAACAATAAAAAAGAAAACAAACTACCGAACCCCCTTATTTTTTTGATTTTTTTAAAGAAAAAGGTTGACAAATCTTCCTGTTCTGCTCATAATGCTTTTGTCGTTTAGTAACCTGAGTTATGGAGGAGAACATCCATGGCGAAGAAGAACACGCTGATCGCGAAGACGAAGACCGATTTCCTCAAGGTGATGAAGGACGGCCTTGCGAAGCATGTCGCGCTGACCAACGAGCAGACCAAGAAAGTGTACGATGTGTTCGTTCAGATCATGAAGGACACCATCGCCAGCCAGAACAAGCTCAACCTTAACGGCATCGGCACCTTCAAAGTGTCGAACCGCAAGGCGCGCATGGGCCGCAACCCGCAGACGGGCAAAGAGATCAAGATCAAGGCCTCCAAGACCGTCGGCTTCCGTCCCACCCCGAGCTTCAAGAAGGAACTGTAAGAAAGTCGTTCCTCGAGAACCGTTTTTCGCCACCTCCCGGCAACGGGAGGTTTTTTTTTACCTAGAATCGATCCTCGGGGGGCGGGAGCGGCGAGGGCTCCGGCACCGTGTGCCATGAGGCGCCGCTGAACCGCGGACGCTTGGCGAGATCCCTGCGTGCCGCGGGAGGTATCGGGCCGCGCAGATGGAACGAGGAGACGCTCATCAGACCGCACCGACTGACATCGCGTTCGATCGACATCGGGAGCGCGTCGAGTTTGCGCTGGACATATTCGGCAGGGAAATTGTACCGCTGCGTCTCCACGACGCGACCGACCCCTCGTCCCTCGCGAATGCAGTAGGCGTTACCCGGCAGGCTGTAGATGCGTTCGACCCCGTTCTCGGGAAAAGGGGCCGTAACGAAGGGCGCCACCGAAAGAAAAAGCGCGCAGAAAGCGACGCGCCGCTGCCAGCCGCGAAGAAAGATGACGGCCGCGGCCAGCCCGTAGAAGAGTGCGGACCAGAGTACCCCGGCCTGCCGGAGCGGCACCAGCGTCGGGTCGGACAGCGCGGCGAGGAAACGCATATCCTCGGTCAGGATGTGCGCCGTCACCTCGGCGGGGATCAGGAGAAATGATGCGACCGACGGCAGGAAGGGGAACAGGATCTGCACAGGGATCAACAGCAACACCATGAGACCCGCGAACGGGATGACGATGAGGTTCGCGAGCGGCGCAAGTAACGGCAGAAAACCTGAAAGTTCGGCAGAGACCGGTATCAGGAGGAAGTTTATCGCCACGGTCAGTGCCACTATGGAGACGAGCGTCGAACGGGATGCCCTGCGCCACACCATGATGACCGTGAACACCGAAAGAGCGCTCATGATGAAACTCCAACTGCCCATGCTGCGCGGCAGTATCATCGCGGTGGCGATGAGCGACCACAGGAACATCTGGAACGGATGCGCCGGCACGCCGGCCACAAGGAAAAGATCGAACAGGAACAGGAACAGCGCGGCGCGCACGGTCGGAGCGCCCCAACCGGTCAGGGAAAGGTACCAGAACAGTACAAGCGACTTGATCGCGATGCTCAACAGGAGGGCGCCCCTCGGCGAAAACGCGGGGGAAAAGGCCAGCAGACGCGTCACGAAATGGAGCAGGAGGAACAAGAGACCGATATGGAACGCTGATATCGCGACGACATGCATCGTACCGGTCTTGAGGAACGCGGCCCGCTCATCGGCGGAAAAAAGCCGCTTGCCGGTCGCAAGCGCCAGCAGGACCGTCGAGTCGCTCCGGATACGGATAAGATCTGCCAGCTGCTTGCGAAGACCGCGTTCCGGCACCTTTTCAAAGGAAGAGAGGAACGGCAGTCCACTATCCCGCACCACCGCAGTGTCGAAGAAAGCTATCTCGTCCCCCTTCCGAGGGATCACTGTGCCATCGTGACGGAGGACCGTGCCATTCTCGAGACGGATAACCTCGCTGTCGGCCGTATCGACCTCATGCGTTTCCTTCATCGGCAGAAGATCCCGCGCCGCCGTGACATGGCCCGCCGTCGCGAACAGGAAGGCCGCTATCACCGACGCCGCGTACGACCTCCGGGACAGGAACGCGGCAAGCGCCATGACGCCCATGGCGATCACGAGCGGCGCACCGCCGTAGTAGGAACAGAAGAATAGGACTGGGGGGAGCAGGTACCGTGCCATGCGCCCATGATAAAAGAACCGCCGCCATTGTCAAAAAGAGTCCGTCTGGACTTTTTCGACTCCGTCGGTATACCATGGGGACAGAGGAGGAGTCCCGTGAAGAAACTTCTGGTCGTGCTGCTTGTCCTTATCGCCGGAGCGGCGTTCTATCTTTACGACCGTACCGCCGGGTACCGGGAAGTGCGGCTGTGTCTCGTGGTGTCCTCGGACCTCGGCGCCGGTGACCGGGCGCAGACCATGGCACGCGCCGTCACGGCGATACGGGACCTTTCCCGCTCCTGCGACGGGCAGACCATCGTCGTCGACGCCGGCGGACTCATCGGCGGCGACACCGCCGAATGGATCGTGCGCACCGATCCGGCCCTCCCTCTTCCTGAGGCCGCCTTTCTTACCGCGGCGGGATATCGTTCCGTGAACCTTTCCCCCGGCTATTTTCGTCTCGGCGCATGGCGGATCCTGCAACTCCTGCAACAGTCGGGCGTCTCTGCGATGACCGTCAATGTCGCCGGCGGCACACCGCAACGGCTGGAGGTCGACGGCATCTCGCTGACGCTGTACGGCCTTTCTCTTGCCCCCGATATCGCCGCCCTGCCCACCGGCATCTTCGAGGGCATGACCTTCCAGCAGCCGTTCGGCTCCTCTCCGTTCGCGTCCGGAGAGCAGGCCGGAGACCTTGCCATCCTTCTTCTCCACTCCGACAGCGTTTCCTTCGCCGGGGCCTCGCGCATGGAGCCGGCCGATCTTCTTTCCTCCATTCATACCCAATTCCCCTTCTTGCGCCTGATCTTCAGCGACATTCCCTTCCCCTCCCGGCTTTCGTCGGACAGGTCGGAAGGTCCCCGACTGATATCCTTTACCCCCGGAAAGCCCTCTCTCTCGGTGACCGACATCCGCATCATAAAGCATGACGGGCGCTCTCGCGGCATAATCGCCGAGATGAACACCCGCTCCATAGACATCGCAAGAACGCCTCCCGACCCGCAGATGCGTGCCGTTCTCTCCTCGTTCGAGGAAAAGGTCGCCGCCGCCGCCGGACAGGTCGTCGGGACGACCCTGACCGGTATCGACCTTGCCCGGTCAAGAGCCGGCGATAATTCGACCCTGCGTCTTTTCCACGAAACGCTTCTCGCCATCGCCGCCGATGCCGGTCATCGCGCTGACATCAGCATCGCGATCCATCCATTCAGCGACATGACGAGGCGGCCCGGCGCAAAGATCGCTCTTTCCGATGTCGCGAGCATGGTGCCGCAGGACCGCTTCCCCGTGCTTATCAAGATATCCGGCGCGCGTCTCGACGACCTCCTTGCTACCGCCACGGAGGCCTACCCTTCCGACGCCGTGGCTCTTTTCCCCTTCACCTACCGGATCGGTAGCGATGGCTCTTTCCTGTTCACCGATCGCCGGTTCTCTCCCGACCGACGCTATCTCGCCGTGATGGACGGGCGTATCGCCGATCTTCTCCTCGGCACCGAGGATGAAGAGGTCTCCTTCGAATCGGCGCTTCCCGAAACACTCGCCTCCCGTCTGACCCGCGCGTTCCCCTCGCATCTTTCAGTCCCCTTCGCGCCCCTCTGGAGGCGCGACTGACCTTTTTGCTTGCAATCGGGCCCCGTCCCGTTATGATAGCTTCCGCATTCATACCGATCGTGGAGGTAACATGAAAGACCATCAGGTACGGGACATCACGCTCAAGGACGCAGGCCGCAAAGCGATAGAACTCGCCGAGATCGAGATGCCGGGACTCATGGCGGTGCGCGAACGCTACTCGAAGGCAAAACCTCTCAAGGGGGCGCGCATCACCGGGTCGCTCCACATGACGGTCGAGACGGCGGTGCTCATCGAGACGCTCAAGGCGCTCGGGGCTGAGGTACGCTGGGCCTCGTGCAATATCTTCTCGACGCAGGACCACGCGGCGGCGGCGATAGCGGCCTCCGGTACGCCGGTCTTCGCATGGAAGGGAGAGACGCTCGAAGAGTACTGGGAATGCACGCTGCGGGCGCTCTCGTTCCCGAAAGGACAGGGGCCAAACCTCATCGTCGACGACGGCGGCGACGCGACGCTCATGGTACACAAAGGGGTCGAGATAGAAAAGAACCCGAAACTGCTCGGCAAGAAGACGGGCAACCGCGAACTCGACATCGTCATGTGCATCCTAGCCCGTGAACACAAAAAGAACCCGACCAAGTGGCGCGACATGGTCAAAGGGCTGCGCGGCGTCAGCGAAGAGACCACCACCGGCGTCCACCGGCTCTACGAGATGATGAAGGAAGGAAAACTGCTCTTTCCCGCGATCAATGTCAACGACTCGGTCACCAAGTCGAAGTTCGACAACAAATACGGCTGTCGTGAATCGCTCGCCGACGGCATCAAGCGCGGCACCGACGTGATGATCGCGGGCAAGATGGTGGTGGTGTGCGGCTACGGCGATGTCGGCAAGGGGTGCGCCCAGTCGATGCGCTCCTACGGCGCCCGCGTGATCGTTACGGAGATAGACCCTATCTGCGCTCTGCAGGCGGCGATGGAGGGCTACGATGTCCTCACCGTCGAGGATGTCCTGCCCGATGCGGACATATTCGTCACGACGACCGGCAACCGCGATGTCATCACCGTCGACCACATGAAAAAGATGAAGAATATGGCCATCGTCTGCAACATCGGCCATTTTGACAACGAGATACAGGTCGACGCGCTTTACGCACTCAAGGGTGTCCGGAAGATCAACATCAAGCCGCAGGTCGACCGTATTCAGTTCCCCGACGGTCACTCGATACTTCTGCTGTCCGAAGGGCGGCTCGTAAATCTCGGCAACGCGACGGGGCATCCCTCGTTCGTCATGTCGAATTCCTTCACCAATCAGGTACTCGCCCAACTCGATCTTTGGAAGACGAAGTACGCGATAGGGGTCTACACGCTTCCCAAGAAACTCGACGAGGAGGTGGCGCGGCTCCATCTGGCGAAACTCGGCGTGAAACTGACGAAACTCACCAAGTCACAGGCGGCCTACATCGGCGTCCCGGTCGAAGGACCCTTCAAAAGCGACCACTACCGTTACTGAAACCCTTTTTCTGTTTTCTTGCACCATTCCCCGTCTCCCGCTATACTGCGTCGTTATGAACTCACACGGGGGGGATCCCTATGGAGATGCGCTGGAGCTTGAAAGAGTTGTACCCGTCGTTCGCCGCACCCGCCTTCAAGAAGGACATGGAGCGACTCGCCGCCGAGATCGTCACCCTGCGCCGCTGGACCTTAACGCGGCTCGGCAAGGGCAAGAACCCGGTGACGACCATCGAAGAATACCTGAAACAGCGCATCGCGCTGACGACGCTTAATGAGCGGCTCGGCGTCTTCGCCAACCTCTCGTTCGCCGTCAACACCTCCGACGACACCGCCAAGACGGCGCTCGAAGCGATCGACCGGATGCTCTCCGAGACGGCCGAGGACCGCGTGAAGTTCGCCCAGTGGCTCGCCGGGGTGAAGAACCTCGACGCGCTGGCGAAGAGATCAAAACTCATCGGCGAACATCTCTTCCACCTGCGCGAGATACAAGAGAACACCAAGCACATGCTCTCGGAGAAGGAGGAGGTGCTCTTCGCCAAGATGCGGATGACCGGCTCGACCGCGTGGGGCTCGCTCCAGAACACCCTCACCTCGACCCTCATGGTGCCGGTGAAGATAGGGAAAAAGGTGGAAGAGTTGCCACTCCCGGCGGCCCGCAACCTCGCCTACGACCCCGACAAGACGGTGCGCAAAGCGGCCTACGAGGCCGAACTGGCGGCCTACGCGAAGGTCGACGAATCGTCGGCCGCGTGCCTGAACGCGATAAAGGGCGAGGTCATCACCACCGCCGCCCTGCGCGGGTTCGACAGTCCGCTCGCCATGACGCTCCACCATTCGCGGATGGATAAAAAGACGCTCGACGCGCTCCTCACGGCGATGCGCGAAAGTCTGCCGCAGTTCCGTAAATATCTCCGCAAAAAGGCAAAACTGCTCGGCCATAAGGGCGGCCTGCCGTTCTACGATCTCTTCGCGCCGGTGGGAAAGAGCGACCTGCGTTTCACCTACTACATCGCCCACCAGTTCATCGTGCGCAACTTCTCTTCCTTCAGCCCGGAACTGGGCGCGTTCGCCGACAACGCCTTCAAGAAACACTGGATAGACGCCGAACCGCGAAAAGGCAAGGTGGGCGGCGCCTTCTGCTACAACATCCATCCCATCGGCGAGAGCCGGATCCTGTCGAACTTCACCGGCAGTTTCACCAATATGACCACGCTCGCCCACGAACTGGGGCACGCCTACCACGGCCACTGCCTGAAGTCCGAATCGTTCCTCAACAGCGACTACCCGATGCCACTGGCCGAGACCGCGTCGATATTCTGCGAGACCATCGTCACGCAGGCGGCGATCGCGGCGGCGCCGAAGCGCGACGTTGCCGCGATACTCGAGAACCAACTCATGGGGGCGACGCAGGTCATCGTCGACATTTATAGCCGCTATCTTTTCGAGACGGCGCTTTTCGCGGGCCGCGCCGATTCGTCGGTACCGGTCGCGCGGCTCAAGACCTTGATGCTCAACGCCCAGAAGGAGGCCTACGGCGACGGACTCGACAAGGATACGCTCCATCCCTACATGTGGCTGTGCAAACCGCACTACTACGACCCCGACCACAACTTCTACAACTTCCCCTACGCCTTCGGACTCCTCTTCGCCAAGGGGCTCTACGCCGAATACCTGAAGCGCGGCGACACCTTCGTGAAGGATTACGACCGGCTCCTGCGCGAGACGGGGAAGAACGACATCGCGACGGTCGCCAAACTGATGAGGATCGATGTCCGCAAGCCCGATTTCTGGCGCGGGTCGCTCGCTATCGTCGGCCGCGACATCGATACCTTCTGCGCGCTCTAGTCATGATCGAACACCTGAAGAAGTTCATCGCCACCGGCGGCTATCTCGGCCTTATGCCTGTCGCGCCGGGGACCTTCGGAGCGCTCTGGGGCGTTGGACTCCATCTCGCGGGGTGGTGCTTCCTGCCGAAGGACCTCCTCGTCCCGTGGCTCGTCGCATGGCTCCTCCTCGTCTCGTGGCAGAATCATGTCCTCACGCCGTGGGCTGTCGAGAAATGGCGAGGCAAGGCGCGCAAGGAAGGCGACCCGGGGCAGTTCATCCTCGACGAGATCGCCGGATATCTGGTGGTCCCCATCGTCTTTCAGGTCGACCCGTTCGTCGCGGCCATCTACGGCTTTTTGTTGTTCCGCGTCCTCGACATCATCAAGATACAGCCGGCCCGCTGGATAGACCGCAACCTGCACGGGTCATGGGGAATACTCCTCGACGATCTGGTGAGCGGCGCCTATGCCGGGCTATTGCTGCACATCGCCATGCTTTTCTGGAGCGTCGAACGACTGTTGTTCTGGCTATGATCATGGAACGGAAAGCGTACCGGTATCTCGTCCAAGGCATCGTACAAGGGGTGGGCTACCGTTATTTCGTACAGCGGAACGCAGAGGCCATCGGTCTTGCCGGATGGGTTCGCAATCTGCCCGACGGCTCGGTCGAGGTGTACGCGGTCGGCACCGACGAGGAATTGGCGCGATTAGAAGCGGCGCTACGGCACGGGCCGCGTCATGCGGAGGTAACATCCCTCTCTGTCGAAAAGGCACCGGTCGACGAGCGACCGATCTGTTTTTCAGTGCGATCCTGAAGCAGGGTCACCCCTTCACCGGCTCCTTGGGGTTCACCCATTTCCTGAGTATCAGCATCCCGATGGGCGAGGTGACGGCGAGCGCCGCTATCCAGACCCAGACCATCCGGTGGTCGGACACATCGCCCACCACCTGCACCACCTGCCCCGCCTCGTTGAGCACCGCCTTGCCGTCGGGGCCGATCTTGTCATGTACCGGCACATAGTTCGCGAGCAGTTGGCCTGACATGAGGGCAACGAGCGGCTGGGAGATGAATTTGGGAAGCATCGAGAGCGTCATGTAACTCGCTTCCTGACCCTCGGGAGCGATGCGGGCGGTGTATTCCATCAGGCGCGGCGACCAGATCGCCTCGCCGACGGTGAATAGCCCGACGAAGACAGTAAGCCCGATGTAGATGGAGAGTTTCTCGGGACCGAGCGCCGGGTCGAGGTCGAGCCATACCTGCCAGATGAGCCGACCGAACACGGTGTCCACCAGCGGCATGAAGACCCGCTCGGGGAGCGTCACGAGGAAGACGGCGAAGGCCGACACGAACGACCCGAAAGTGATCATAAGGTACGGGCTCCAGGTCCGGGTCGCCCACGCGATGACCGGCACGAAGAATATCACGATGACCGGGTTGAGCATCCCGTAGACCGAGCCGACCTTCGCCCCTTCGCCCAACACGCGGATGCCGTATTTCGGGAAAGTGTAATGGAAGTGGAAGAAGACATAGTTGACACCGAGCAGTACCGTGAGGAGCAACATGAACTTCCAGAAAGCGGGCTGTTTCATGACATCGATGAAGATGCGGTAGGCATCGGTGAAAGCATCCTTGATCGTCTTACCGAGCGCGGGGAAAAAGGCCCCTTCGTTCTTTTTGGGCGGCGTTATCTCGACGCGCCCGTCATCGTGCAGGTTGACCCCGTCGCGGAGCATCGAGATGAAGATCATCGCCGGTATCGACAGGAAGAAGGCGACGAGCATGATGAAACGGTAGGTCGACATCGTACCGAGCACCGGCACCATCGTCGTGCCGTATTCGCCCAGCGTATTGCGGATGTAGTCGAACAACCACCCGCCGATCGCGAAGCCGACATTCATGAGCGTGTAGAACATCGCGAAGCCCATCGCCGAGGTGTCAGACTTGGTGTAGCGCTTGATCGCGACGGTGATGACAGGTGACAGAAAGGCGACCGACACCGCCTGCACCGCGAAACCGAACAGGATGAGCGTGTAGATGTTGGTCGAGACGGCGAAGATAAGCCGCGAACCGATGGCAAGCACCGTCCCGATGACGAGCACCCGCTTCACGCCGACCGCGTCCACAAGCGCGCCGACGCCGAACATGAGCACCGTGTAGGACACATTCCAGCCGCCGACGATGTTGCTCGCCATGACATCCGACAGGCCGACATCGCTCGACAGGAAAAGCGTGAGCGTCGAGAGCATGAGCGCCCATGCGACGAACTCGGTCACCTGCGATATCGAGACGAGCCATATCTCGCGGGGCGAATCCTTCAGGCCTCGAAGATACTGGAAGATGATGAAGACGAGATACACGGCGGCGGCGACAAGCACCGGATAGACGAAATAATAAACCCAACTGATATCCCGTTCCGGCATGACGCGCTCCGTACCCCGTTAGTGGTGGTCGATGCTAGCAGAAAGGAAAAGGGGTGTCAAATCGGGCGGCGACAGTTTCCCGGAAAAACTTTACGACACGATGGATCCCCGCTAGAATGCCCTCGCATTCGTCGTGAGGGGGGGGGGAACACCATGGGCACCAACAAGAAGAAACGGACCGAGGCGCTCGTCCGATCGAATGCCGACCAGATGGCGCAGATACTCGACGGGCTCTACCAGTTCATCGGTCTGCTCGACCTCGACGGCACCATCCGCTACCTCAACCGCGCGCCGGTCGAGGCGGCTGGGCTACCCGAGGACGAACTGCTCGGCCTCAAGTTCTGGGACAGTTTCTGGTGGCGCGGCGGCGATCACGAACTACTGAAAAGCGATATCCGGCGCGCCGCAGCGGGCGAGGTCATCCAGCGCGAGACCCCAGTGCTCACCAAGCACGGCCCCATCGTCATCGAATTCAATCTCTATCCGATCCGGGATGATGACGGGAGGGTGGTACAGATGGTCGCCGAAGGGCGCAACATCACTGAGCGGCGCAAGGCCGAACTGGCCCTGCGCGAGAGCGAGCGGCTCCTACGGCAGATCATCGATCTTGTTCCCCACTTCATATTCGCCAAGGACCGCGACGGTCGATTCATCCTCATCAACCGCGCGGTCGCCGACAACTACGGTACCACCGTCGAGGAACTCACCGGGAAAAAGGACGCCGACTTCGCGCGATCAGAGGAGGAGGTCGAGCACTTCCGGGCCGACGATCTCGCGGTCATCGACTCGGGCACCCCCAAGTTCATCCCCGACGAGCCGATAACGAACGCGGAAGGGGACATCCGTTCACTCACGACGGTCAAGATCCCCTTCTCCTTCTCCGGGAAGAAGGCGGTGCTTGGCGTTTCGGTCGACATCACCGAAAGGAAACGGCTCTGGGATGAGGCGCAGAAGGTCCAGCGACTCGAGGCGCTCGGCGTTCTTGCGGGAGGGCTTGCGCACGACTTCAACAACCTCCTTTCGGGCATCTTCGGTTTCATCGAACTGGCGCGCAAGGTATCGAAGGACCCGCGCACGGCCAACTACCTCGACGAGGCACTCCACTCGATGGCGCGCGCGCGCGGCCTCACGAGGCAGATACTCACCTTTGCCAAGGGAGGTGCCCCCAACTGCCGAACCTCGTTCCTCCAACCGCTCGTCCTTGATACGGCACGATTCACCCTCTCGGGGTCACTGATCTCCTTTACCGCCGACCTCTCCAACGACCTGCCCCCGTGCGACCACGACCCCGACCAGATCGGGCAGGTCATCAACAACATCCTGCTCAATGCTCAACAGGCGATGCCCGCCGGCGGCACGGTCGAGATGGCGGGCAGGGTCGTCCTCGTCGCGGAAGAGGACATCCCGTCGCTCGCGCCGGGTCGCTACATCGCCCTTTCCCTAAGCGATCACGGCATCGGCATACCGGCCGAGATACTGCCTCGCATATTCGACCCGTTCTTCACGACCAAACAGAAAGGGAGCGGGCTCGGACTCGCCGTGTCCCACTCGATAGTGCGCCAGCATGGCGGCACGATCACCGTGCGATCCGAGCCGGGCAAGGGAACGACCTTCACCATCTATCTGCCGGTCTCGGAGAAACGAATGGAGCCCGAGGTATCGCCTCCTGCACCCGCCGACCGCACCGGTTCGGGCAGGATACTCCTCATGGACGACGAAGAGATGCTCCTGTCGCTCCTTTCCCAGATGTTGGAACGGCTTGGATATGCGACGGTCTGCGTCAGGGACGGCGCGGTCGCCGTTACCGCTTTCACAAAGGCGCGCGAAGCCGGTACCCCCTTCGCCGCCGTGATGCTCGATCTTACGGTGCCGGGCGGCATGGGCGGCAAAGAGGCGGCGGCCCGGATACGGCACCTCGATACCGACACCCCGATCTTCGTCTTCTCAGGATACGCCGATGATCCCGTTATGTCCTCCCCCCTCCGATACGGGTTCAACGACAGTCTGGCCAAGCCGTTCTCTTTCGAGGATCTCGCGCGACTCCTCTCAAAACATCTGATGAAATAACCTCCCGCCCCTCTTTCTGCCTCTCATAAGTTATGTTGCTTTTCACCCGCCCCTCGCATATCATACGACCGTATGTCGGGAACCCCATCGAAAGGCGGTAAACGCATGGGAAAGGTCGCTTTTTCGACCCTGTCGGTCATCGTGCCGGTCTACAACGAGGAGGAGAATGTCGCCGAACTGCACCGGCGCATCGTCGCGGCGCTCACGGGACTCCCGCTTGATTGGGAGATACTCTATGTGGACGACGGTTCGCGCGACCGCAGTTTCGATCTACTTGCTGAAGCGGCGGGCGATGAAACACGCGTGAAGGTGCTCCGCTTCCTCCGCAACTACGGCCAGACCGCCGCCATCGCCGCCGGTATCCATCACGCGAGCGGCGAGGTCATGGTGTTCCTCGACGCCGACCTGCAGAACGATCCCGCCGACATCCCGGCCCTGCTCGATAAACTCGCCGAAGGGTACGATGTGGTGAGCGGCTGGCGCAAAGAGCGCAAGGACGCCTTTCTCAACCGCACGCTCCCCTCTATGATCGCCAACCGTCTCATCTCCGAGGTGACCGGCTGTCACCTGCATGATTACGGCTGTACGCTCAAGGCCTACCGCCGCGAGGTACTGAAAGGGTTCACGCTCTACGGCGAGATGCACCGCTTCCTCCCCTCCTACGCCTATCAGAACGGCGCGCGCATCGCCGAACTGCCGGTCACCCACCATCCCCGGACGCGCGGTCGATCGAAGTACGGCATCGAGCGGACCTTCAAGGTGATGCTCGACCTCATGACGGTGAAATTCCTTTCGACCTATGCCCACAAGCCGATATATCTGTTCGGGGTCGTCGGGCTGACGCTCATGACGCTCGCGGTGCTCATCGTCGCCTATCTCATCGCGATGAAGTTCTATCTTGATATCTCGCTCATCCAGTCGCCGCTTCTGCTCATGTCGGCGATGTTCGTGATACTCGGCGTACAGTCGATATTCCTCGGGCTCATCGCCGAACTGTTGATGCGCACCTACCACGAATCGCAGGACAAACCGACCTACCGGATCAAGGAATCGGTCAATCTGGCGGAAAACGACTGATATGTGCGGCATCGCCGGGTTCGTCGGAACGGGAACGCGCGACGACATCCGCCGTATGACCGGCGCGATGGAGCACCGCGGCCCCGACGCCGAAGGGTTCTGGCACGACCCGACGGCCGGAGTATTCTTCGGACACCGGCGGCTTTCCATCCTCGATATCGCCGGCGGCGCCCAACCAATGTCGAGCGCCGACGGGAAACTAGTCATCGTCTTCAACGGCGAGATATACAACCATCTGGAACTGCGGCGGGAACTGGAAGGCGAAGGTGCCCGGTTCTCTACCGATCACTCCGACACCGAGGTGCTCCTGCATGGCTACCGTCTCTGGGGCGACGACTTCGTGAGCAGGCTCAACGGGATGTGGTCGTTCGCCATCTACGACCGCGAGCGGGGGCGGCTCTTCCTCTCGCGTGACCGGTTCGGCAAAAAACCGCTATTCTACTCGCTTCAGAGAGGCGTTTTCGCCTTCGCTTCCGAACTCTCGGCGCTCCGGAAACACGGGGCGCTCCATCTTTCGCACAGCGAGAAGGCGCTCAAGAAATATTTCGCCTACGGCTACATACCGGCGCCCCACACCATATTCGGCGAGGTGTCGAAACTGCCGGGGGGCTGTTCGCTCGTCTACGACCTGCGTAGCGGCGACCTGCGCGTCAGCCGCTACTGGGACTTCGAGATCGAGCCGTTCGAGGAGGTGCCCCATAACGCCGAAGCGGTGTGGGGCGAGCAGATCCGCGCGTTACTTTCCGCATCGGTGAAGCGACGGCTCATGTCCGATGTGCCGCTCGGGGTGTTCCTGAGCGGCGGGATAGACTCATCGGCGGTGACCGCCTACGCGGTCCAGCATGTCGGCGCGGAACGGATGAAGACTTTCTGCATCGGCTTTACCGAGGCCGATTTTGACGAGTCACGCTATGCGTCACGGGTAGCAAGACTTTTCGGGACGGCGCATCGCGAAGAGATACTCTCGATGGAGATGGCCGGGGGACTCGTACCCGAACTCGCGCGGCGTCTCGACGAGCCGATGGGCGACGCCTCGCTTATGCCCACCTATCTGCTCGCGCGCCACACCCGGCGCGAAGTGACCGTCGCGCTCGGCGGCGACG
>JAKQHE010000264.1 GCA_029573155.1 bacterium | reverse complement strand
GAAGATCGGCATTATCACTTTCCACTACGCCAACAACTACGGCGCGGTCTTTCAATCCTATGCGCTGTATGCCTACCTGAGATCGATCGGGCATGAGGTCGAGGTCATCGATTACCAATCGGACGACATCATCAACGGCGGATCGTTCCGTTGTCCGTTTTCCCGTACTGCCATCAAGGCCGACATCTACACCCTCTACATCAAATGGCGGAAGTTCCGCAAGATATCGACCGAAGACCACGCAAAGACGGCGTTCGAAGAATTCCGCAATAAATTTCTGACGATATCGAACAGACGGTATACCTCGTTCGCCGGGTTGAAGAGCGATCCGCCGCTTTATGACGCCTATGTCTGTGGCAGTGACCAGATATGGAACCCGCCCATTCATGTCGGTGTTGATCCTGCCTACTATCTGGACTTTGCTCCGACGGGACGCAAGCGGATAGCATACGCCGCCAGTTTCGGCCGGAACGATATCGAGCCGGAGTACCGCGCCGAAATGGCGCGACTGCTGGGAAAGATGGATGCCCTGTCGGTACGCGAAAAGAACGGTGCCGACCTTGTCGAAATGCTTACCGGCAGAGAGGCGCGGTGGATGCCCGACCCGACCCTGCTGTTGGATGATTACACCGCCATTACCGCGCCGGTCCCGGAGAGCGGACACCTCTTCACCTACATCCTGCGCGAGAAGGAATGGGTCGAAAAGGCGAACCGACTGGTCGCCGATAAGTTGCAGGCGTCGATAGTGGACCCGCATGAGAAAAAGATGTCGCCCACCGAATGGGTCGGCTGCCTCAAACAGGCGAAATTCGTGGTGACCAATTCGTTCCACGGTACGGTCTTCAGCATCATCTTCCGCAAGCCCTTCGTGACGGTCGGTCTGACCGGCAAGAAGGCGCCGCTGAACGATAGAATGCTGTCGCTGTTGGGACGGATCGGGCTGGAGGGGCGATTCCTTGCGGCATACGATGAGGCGGCGCTTGCCCGGTTGGTGGATGCGCCTATCGATTGGGATGCCGCTCATTCCCGCTTGAAAGAATGGCGCGCCGAGGCACACCGCTATCTGACGGAGGCGTTGGGGGGTTAGATGTATCTGTTCACCGGCGAAAAGAAAGATTGTTGCGGATGCATGGCCTGTGTGCCGGTCTGTCCCGTGAACTGCATCACGGTAGCGGTGGACGAAGAGGGGTTCGAATATCCGGTGCGCGATGCGGCCCGCTGTACGAACTGCGGGAAATGTACCGCTGTCTGTCCGGTGGTGAATAAACCGGAGGCGATACCTACCGAAGGGTTCCCCGCCGCCTATGCCGCGTGGAGTAGAGACGCCGAAACGAGGAGGAACAGTTCGTCGGGCGGGGTGTTCCCCGAACTGGCGAAGAGAGTCTTGAGCGACGGCGGAGTGGTCTTTGGCGCGGCGTTCAGCGATGACTTTCACACGGTTCATCATATCAAAATGGAAGATCCCGGCGATCTGCCACGGCTACAAGGGTCGAAGTATGTGCAGAGTTCGACGGTCGGGGTGTTCCCGCAGGTAAAGGAGTTGCTAGCCTCGGGGCGGAAGGTGCTCTTTTCCGGGACTCCCTGTCAAGTGGCCGGTCTGCGGAACTTCATCGGCGATGATGCCGAAGGACTAACCACCTGCGATCTGGTGTGTCACGGCGTTCCGTCGCCCGGAGTGTTCGCACGATACATGGAGGAACAGGAGAAGAAATACGAAGCAAAAACGAGAGGATATTCCTTCCGACATAAGAAAACCGGTTGGAATTTCATGGAGGTCGATCAGGTTTTCTCGGAAGGAAGATCATACCACTCGATGGATTGGGCTGATCCGTTCATGCACGGTTTTCTAAAAAACATTCTTCTGCGCCCGGTCTGTTACCGGTGTCCTTTTTACCCCGTGCCGCGCATCGCCGACCTGACGCTTGCCGACTACTGGAGCGTCGCGACGAAATACCCCAAGTATGATGACGACAAAGGGACCTCGCTGGTATTGATACACTCGAAGAAAGGCGACGGCCTGCTTCATGCGGGGAACGCGCTCATCGTTCACCGGACCGACATCGCCCACGGCATCGCCCACAATGCCCATCTGAATCATCCCGCCGCCGAACCGGCCTGCCGAAAGGAGTTCTTTGAGGCGTTCAGGGGCGGTTCCTTCAGCGTGGCGGCTTCCGTATATATTAAAAAAGGAGAGGTCCTGAGAAGAAAAATAAGACGATGGATAAAGAAAACTATTTGGCGACTGCGTTTTAATAAATGAAAAACCCATGACCATAGAATCCTAAGAGAGAAAGATTTATGGAAAACAAAAAACCAGGCATTTGTCCAGTATGTTTATCTAAAGCATATTTTTGGAAAGAAAAGACCAGCAAGAAGATCAGATACAGGATAGAAAAATGTGACAATTGTGGGCATGCATTTGTTAACCCCCGACCTTCTTTTGATGAAATTGCGGCTTTTTACTCAAATTCTGAACAGAACAAAAAAGAGTATACGGTGACCGAAGAAACTATTATAAATGAGCGAAAAAAACAACACGAAGAAACGGGCGATGCGCATGATTTGATAAAGGAAATAGAAAATACAAATACCAACAAAGAATGCAAGGCCTTTTTGGATGTGGGATGTGGGTCTGGATTCTTTTCAAAAGAGGCTACAGAAAAAGGTTTTGATGTTGTATCTCTAGAACTGTCTTCAGGAAAAAGAGCTATCGCTAAAAAACTTCTTGGCAAAGAACCTTTGGCTACCTCGTTTGAGGATTATGACTCTGAACAAAGGTTTTCAGTGATACTTATGAGTCAGATTCTGGAGCATGTTGTAGATATAAATCTCTGGATTCGAAAGGCAAATTGGCTGTTGGCCCGTGAAGGTGTTTTGGTCATTTCTCTTCCCAATTTTAATAGCGTATTTAGATTTTTCCTCCAAGAAAAAGATCCCTTTATCTGTCCTCCGATACATTTGAATTTTTTTAATTCTAAGAGCATAAAATTATTGCTGGAGAAACACGGCTTTAGAATAAAGAAAATCGAAAACATATCTCGAATACCCTCTTCTGTGCTTGAGAAAAGAATTCCTGGTCTTTTCAGAACAACGGTGCCTGCATGGACCTTGTTTGCAAACATCTTGCTAAAGATAATGAATTTGTTTCACATGGGAATGATGATAAATGTCTTCGCCGTCAAAAAGGAGAATGTTGACAATGAGAGATAGTCGACGAGCAATCACTCTCATCATCCTGACCTTCAACGAAGAGAAACATATCGAGCGGTGCATCAAGAATGCGCAGGCGGTGGCGTCGGAGGTGTTCCTCGTCGATTGCTGTTCGACCGACCGGACGCGGGCGATAGCCGAAGGACTCGGCGCGAAGGTCGTCGATCACGCGTGGCCGGGGAATCATGCGGCGCAACTCAACTGGGCGCTGGAGAATCTGCCGATAACGACGCCGTGGGTCATGCGGCTCGATGCCGACGAGTATCTGACCGATGAACTGGCGGCCGAGATAAACGCCGTACTGCCGACGATGTCCAGCGAGATGAGCGGCGTCTATTTCAAGCGGCGCGTCTATTTCATGGGCCGGTGGATAAAGCACGGCGGCTACTATCCGACCTTCCTTCTGCGGCTGTGGCGGCATAAGAAAGTGGTCTGCGAACAGCGGTGGATGGACGAGCACATGAAGGTAGTGGAAGGGACATCGGTCACGCTCGACCACGACTTCGTTGATGATAACCTGAACTATCTGCCGTGGTGGACGGCGAAGCACAACGGCTATTCGTCGCGTGAGGCGGTGGAACTGCTCAACCACGAACATCATTTCATGCAAGCCGATGTGTTGGGCAACGGAGGCGACGGGTCACAGGAGAAGACCAAACGGAAACTCAAAGAGAATTATTATTCGCGTCTGCCACTCTTTCTGCGCGCTTTGATATATTGGAAATACCGCTATTTCTTAAAACTCGGATTCCTTGATGGAGTGCCGGGGCTGATATGGCATTTCCTGCAGGGGTTCTGGTACCGGTTCCTCGTCGATGCGAAGATATATCAAGTGGAGAGGTACGCGAAGGATCGCGGGGTATCCATGAAGGAGGCGATAAAGGAGGTGTTGGGGATTGAACTGTAGGGGAACACACCTTCGCCTTCCTTGTCAAGGGAAGGCAGTAAGAGGGAAGGGTTTAATTAATAGCAGTTTCGGCGAGCGCAATGCGATCTTTCCGCCTCGCCTGCTGCGCACGCTGTCGGCGTCTTCCTTCTTGTGTAACGACAAGAAGGAAGCAAGAAGCGTTTTTTTAATTAAGAAGCGGACGCCTTGCGGAGCTCCGCGCATTCGCGCATCCGCGGTCCTCGGCGGAAACAGCAGCCCCTCTCATTTTTCAAGGAGAGGGGACGGGGTGAGGTCATTGGGAGAAGGAGACAGGATGAGGTAAGAGATAAGGGGACGGGAAGGGGCTTGCCGGTGCGAAGCCAAAGGCGAAGACCGGTGAGGTCATTGGGAGAAGGCAGGGATGAGGGTTTTAGTCGGATCCTCGGCGGGGAAACACAATAAGTTTGACATAGAGAAAGAAAAATATAAGATAACGATATCGTTTTGTTTAACGGGATTCCGTGAACAGAATGTCGGCATATAGACGCAACTGTCGACATATTGAGTGATCGAGAAGGGGGCACCGGTGGGTAACGGAACGACTTTTCCAAAAAACATGCCTGCGTTGTTCCGTCCTTCGGATATGGAGGCGCGCGGCATTCCCCGGGGACGCCTGCGTGTTCTGCTCAAGAGGGGAGAGGTCGAACGATTGGCGCGCGGTCTGTACCGGTTGACATCGGTGGAACCAAGCGAGATGGAGACGGTCGCGATGGTGGCCGCCGCGGTGCCGGGAGGGATCGTCTGTCTGCTTTCGGCGCTTCAGATGCAGGAGATCGGCACGCAACTGCCGCATGAGATATGGATCGCTCTGGATCGCAAGGCGCGCAGGCCGCGCCGTCTGCCGGCCAAAGTGCGTATCGTCCGTTTTTCCGGGCCGATGCTCACGCATGGCGTGGCAAAGAGGAATATCCTCGGTGTCCCGGTGCATTTCACCGATCCAGCCCGTACGGTGGTGGACTGTTTCCGCTATCGGTCGAAGATAGGGCTTGATGTCGCGCTTGAGGCTCTGCGGGAGGTCATTCGTTCGCGCAAGGCGACGGTTGACGGTATCATGCGGGCGGCGGAGGCGTGTCGCGCCCGGACGCTGGTGAGACACTATCTTGAGGCGCTGTTGTCATGACCGTTCGGGCGCCGAAAGAGGTCGCGCTGGTGGTGCGCGAACGGTTGCTGAAGCGCAGCAGGCAGACCGGGGAAGACTTTCAATTTCTTCTCCAACATTATGCGGCGGAACGGTTCCTGTATCGTCTGGGTTGTTCGCCCCATCGGGAGCGTTTCGTGCTGAAGGGGGCGATGTTGTTCGCGTTGTGGGGAGGGTCGTTCTACCGGCCGACGCGCGATCTGGACTTTACCGGGTACGGTGAGATCGCGACGGGGGCGATACTCGACGCGATGCGCGATATCTGTACGCTGGTCGTCGAGGATGACGGGGTGGTGTTCCGGGAAGATACACTGAAGGCCGGGCCGATCCGTGACGAGGCGGAGTACGGCGGGATACGGGTGGTCTTTCAGGCCGGGATCGGGACGGCACGCATCCGCATGCAGGTGGATATCGGGTTCGGCGATGCGATAGAGCCGCGCGCCGCTCTTGCCGACTATCCGACGCTTCTTGATCTTCCGGTGCCGCATATTCGCGTCTATCCGTACGAGGCGGTCGTGGCGGAAAAACTCCACGCGATGGTGACGCTGGGAGAGATAAACAGCCGCCACAAAGACTTTTATGATCTCTATGTGATGGTGTCTCGCCTTCCGTTCGACGGTGGGCGACTGTCCCGCGCCGTTGCCGCGACCTTTGAACGGCGGCGTACGCCGATAACGAAGGATGTTCCTGTTGCCCTTACCGCCCGTTTTTATGCCGATGCCGGCCGTGGCGAACAGTGGCGTGCGTATCTGAGCCGGAATGGTCTGGCGGGTGTTCCGACCGATCTTGTGGCGGTGGGAGAAAAGATCATGGATTTTCTGAGACCGGCGTGGGCGGCGCTTGGAGGGAATACGGAGAGGTGAGAGGTGAATCGTGAATCGTGAGGCGTGAGGCGTGAGGCGTGAGGCATAAGACGGTGAGGAGTGAACGGTGAACGGTGAAGGGGAATACCGAATTGTAGGGGCGCTCCCAACGGGACGCCCGATACACGGGATTGGCCCCTTGTCGCAGGGGGCTCCGCGACGCGGTGGGGGTGTGATGGGATCCGTAGGGGCGAACCGATGTGTTCGCCCGGGGAAGGGTTTAATTAATAGCAGTTTCGGCGCCGCTTCGCGTGCTACACCGACCCCTTTCTTGATGAGCGTCAAGAAAGGGGGAAGAAACGCTTTTTATCAAGAAGCGGACGCCTTGCGGAGCTCCGCGCCATACAGCGCATCCGCAGTCCTCGGCGGAACCGTCCGGCCCCTTGTCAAGGGGGCCTTGACGGGGTTTGTAAAATAACGGGAGGCAATAGATGAGCAACACGATCGATCTTTCAAAGTTCAATAACGGGTGGTACAAGCCGGGGTGCATCCTGCGGCGGGCGCTGTGGTTCATCAAGGGGCGGGTGATCATTAACACCTATTTCCCGTGGCCGATGTGGGTGAAGCGGTGGACGCTTCGGTTCTTCGGCGCGAAACTGGGGCACGGGGTGGTCATCAAACCGAAGGTGAACATCAAGTATCCGTGGTTCCTGACGGTCGGCGACAACTCGTGGATCGGCGAAGGGGTCTGGATAGACGACCTCGGGAAGGTGACGATCGGGGCGAACTGCGTGCTGTCGCAGGGGGCGATGCTGCTCACCGGCAACCATGACTACAAGAAAGAGTCGTTCGATCTGATCGTGGGCGACATCACGCTGGAGGATGGGGCGTGGATCGGGGCGCAGGCGGTCGTCTGCCCGGGGGTGACGGTGCGGAGCCACGCCATACTGACCGTAGGGTCGGTCGCGACCAAGGAGTTGGATGCCTACGGGATATATCAGGGGAATCCGGCCGCGAAGGTGCGCGAGAGGGTCATTCAATAACCGGCCCCTGCCCTGTCAAGGGAAGGGAAGAAAGGGATGGGTTTAATTGATAGAAGTTTCGGCGAGCGCGATGCTCTTCGCCGACCCCATTTCTTCTTTGTAACGGCAAAGAAAAAATGGGGGAAAGAAGAAAGCCGTTACCAGAAGCGGACGTTTTGCGGAGCTCCGCGCCATACAGCGCATCCGCAGTCCTCGGCGAAAAACAACCTTCCCCTTCCTTGTCAAGGGAAGGGAATTAAAGGGAAGGGTTTACTCGAACCTCACATCCAGTCCGAAATTCGCGTGGATGTTCATCGCGGCGATATTGCTCGAATCGTCCATGAAGGGCTTCACCGATATCGTGTAGGTCGCGCCGCCTTTCAGCGGATGCCGCAGAAAACTGTAGGGGGAGAACGATATCCCCTCGATCATATCGTCGTTCTGGGCGATGGGCGTGTCGTTACCATCCTCGTAGAGCCGGATCACCGTGTCGACCGTCGCGCCACCACGCTCTTTCACCGGCGTCGTCATGAGGAAGAGCGTCCCGTCGGTCCCCGGCGTGAAGGTCCAGCGGTTCTCTATGATCGGGACATCGGTGTCGAACCAGCCGATGTAGGTGGTGCCCGGCACCGCCTCGACGACGAGGTCGGTCGTCGTGAGATCGGGCTCTTCGGTCATGAACGGCGCCTCTGTCACCGTGAGCGTCGCCTCCTGCGTCGCGGCGGCGTCACACCGCGACGGCTCGACGGCGAACAGGATGTCGGTCTCATCCGAGAGCCGCGTGAGATACCAGACATTCTCCGCGCCCGCCCCCGCGGCGCCGAGTTCTATCAGCGGGTAGCGGCGGCCGTTGTAGATGCGCCACGCGATATCGCCGTCGGACGAGTCGAGTGACAACCGGACCGCGTTCACGAAAGGGGGAAAGCGCCATGTCCGGTAGGCGCCGCGGCAGTGTGGCAGTTCGAGCGGCCACGCCCCCACCCCCTCGAGCGCCGCGATGGCCTCATCCTCCTCGTAGGTGAATTCGTAGCCCATGCCGCTCCCCTGCAGGCCGAGGTAGAGCGTCCCGGTGAACGGCAGGAAGGCGGTCGCCTCCGCCACGCCCGCCGCATCGAACGAAACGGCGAGCGACCGTATCGAGAGAAGCGTGTAGCCCCCCATGTCGGTCGAGGAACTGCCGAGCGACACCTGCATCTCACCCGCCGCACCGGCGCTCAGTGCGAACCGCGCCACCGCGCCGCGGGTCGTTTCGTGCTTGAACCAGTCGCGGTCATCCTGCAGGACCGCCGCGATGACCTTCTGCTCCGCGTCGAGTTCCCCGGCGGTCCCGGCTGGGTCGCAGACATTGGCGTATTCGACGATATCGTTCGGTTCGAGTTCGTGCGACGGGTCGTGCCGCGTGAGCGTGAGCGTCGTCGGGTCGCCCTTCTTATCGGGGGCGCGGTCGCCCGCCGCGTCGCTCCACCGCTCGACAATGAGCCGCATGTCGCGCGGCGCGCCGAAATGTTCGTACCAGTAGGGATCGGTGAGACCGCTCTCCGGGTCGCGGTCGTCGGAGCCGCCGATGACCTCGCCGGTCACGCAGTCCATCGCGACCAGTTTCTTGTCGCGGTCCAGCCGTTCGGAGGCGACCGCCACCGCGTAGTGGCCCGCCGTGGCGTCGATGGTGAAAAGACGCGGGACCGCCGGCGGCTTTTCCATGTCGAACGCGAGCGGTTTCCCTGCGGCCAGATCGCCCGACGCGGGATATTCGCAGGCCCAACGCTTGGTGACGCGGAGCCAATACCGAAAGTCTTCCCACGTTTCCGGCGTATTGCGCCGGGTCGGCTCGTCGCTCACGCGGAGGATGAGGTTGCCTTCCGCCGGCTCGAAGAACTCGACGACGCTCCGGGCGTTACCGGGCGGGCGGAACTCCTTGAGCAGGCCGCCGTTATCGGCTATCTCGATGAGCGGCAGGAGGTCGGGGTCGAGCGTTTCGAACTCGACGCGGTATATGAAGCCAGCGTGACCGAGGAGCCGATAGTGGTCGGTGTCGCTCGTCGCGGGCCGCTCGTCGTCTATCACCCCCTCGTAGGTGACCGCCTCTTCGATGATGGTGGCGCCCGGCGGATCGTTGTTCGGCTCCTCCTCGGGATGTTCGGGCGTCGGCCAGACGGTCTCCTTTCCGGCGGCACAGCCGACAAGGAGCGTGGAAAGCAGTATGATCAGCGGGGCAGGGCGAGCCATTCGCGCACCACCTCACGCGTCAGGGGACCGGTATGGACCGCGACGATGCGGTTGTCGCGCAGGAACATCGTAACCGGGACGGCCGACACCATGAACTCATCGAACAGGTCGTCCGACCCGACGAGGTTCTCCCACGGCAGTTTCATGTCGCGCAGGTGGTCGGCGCGGACCGGCTTTTTAAGGATGCCGACGACCGGGATCCCCGCCTCGGTGAGCACCGGCAGTTCGGCGACGCACGACGAACACCAGGTGGCCCAGAAATTCAGGAGCACCGCGCCGCCGGGGACGACGACCTCCTTCTCGGCGCCGCTCTGTGGGTCGGCGAGGAGCAGGGACGACACCTGCCTGCCCTTCAGGAAATAGGCCTGCCCGTAGAACATCACGAGGTTGTACCCTATGAGGAGGGCGGTGACCAGCACGATGAGGGCGGTCAGCCACCGGTCGTGACGCCCGGCGGGCGCCGGGTTCGGGACGGTCATGCGGTATCAGTGAAAAAGGTTCTGGTGTTCGACGAATATGCAGCGGTTCATCACGAACGGGAGTTTGGCGTCGCGCAGGACCTCTTCGGCCTTCTGGCTGTAGACGCCGAGTTGTGACCAGAAGAACCGGCACCCGCGCTGAACCGCCTCGCGGGCGACCGCTTCGAGATGCTCCGAACGGCGGAAGACATTGACGATGTCTATCACGATGTCGGCCGGTATCGACAGCAGGTCGGGATAACTTTTCTCCCCGAGCACCTCGGCGACGGTCGGATTGACCGGTATGATGCGGTACCCCGCTTCGTTCTTGAGATACTTGGCGATGCGGTGCGAGGTGCGCACCGGGTTGTCAGACAGGCCGACGATGGCGACCGTCCTCGTTTCGCTGAAAAGTTTTCTCAGATCGACATCGACCACGGTGCTCTCCTCCGCTGAAGTGCGGTCCATGTTATCATACGCCGGACCGCTTCGCAACTAAAATCTGATAAAGATGCCCTACATACGCTCCGGCGCCCCGATGCCGAGGAGCGACAGCCCCTCCTTCACCACATGGGCGGTCCGCAGACAGAGGGCAAGGCGGCTCTGCATCACCGCGTCGTTCTCTTTGAGGACCGGGTTCGCGTTGTAGAAGGTGTTGAACCGCTGACCGAGTTCGAACAGATAGTCGGCGATGAGGTTGGGACGGTAGTTCTCGGCCGCCTTTTGCACCACCGTCCCGAACCCGAGCAGGTACACCGCGAGCCGCCGCTCGGTCGGCCCCGTTATCGCTATCTTCGCGTCGGGATCGGCGGGGCGCCCCGTTTCGGCCGCCTTCCGCGCTATCGACCTGATGCGGGCATGGGTGTACTGCAGGTAGGGAGCGGTGTTGCCGTCGAATGAGAGCGCTTTGTCCCACTCGAACGACACCGCCGATATGCGATTCTGGCTGAGGTCGGCGTATTTCACCGCGCCGAGCCCCACCATCTCGGCGACCGCCGCCTTCTCGTCTTCGGGCAGTTCGGGATTCTTTTCCTCGATGACGATCCGCGCGCGGCGCACCGCCTCGTTCAGCAGTTCGTCGAGTTTTATCACATTGCCCGCGCGGCTGGAGAAGGTGTCGTCGCCGAACCGCATGATGCCGAACCAGACATGGTCGAGCCGCTCCTGCCAGCCGAGCATTCGCGCGATGCGGAATATCTGTTTGAAATGCGGTTGCTGGCGTTCGTCGGTCACATAGACGGCGCGGTTGAGCGTGTAGGTCTCGCGTTTGAACTGGAGACAGGCGAGATCGCTCGTCGCGTAGAGGAACGCGCCGTCGCCCTTGCGGACGATGCAGGGGTGCAGTTTCTCCTTTTCGTCGAAGAACACCACGAGCGCACCTTCAGACTCTTTCGCCAAGCCTTTTTCGATGAGCAGATCGAGCATCGCCGGCATCCGGTCGTGGAAGAACGATTCGCCGTGATAGGTGTCGAAGCGCACCCCCATCCGTTCATAGATGCGATTGTACTCGGCCAGAGAAAGATCGATGAATTCCCGCCACAGTTTCCGGTTCTCCGGGTCACCGTCCTGCAGTTTCTTCAGTTCGGCACGCGCCTCTTCCTCGAGCGATGGGTCGCTTTCGGTCGCCTGCGAGAACAGGACATATATGCGCTCCAATTCTTCTATCGCGCTCTTCTCGTACGCGGCCCGATCGAGCCAGCGACGGTAGGCGACGATGAGTTTGCCGAACTGCGTCCCCCAGTCGCCGAGATGGTTGTCGCCGACGACCGTGTACCCGAGATACCGGTAAATGCGGGCGATGCTGTCGCCGAGCACGGTCGAGCGGAGGTGGCCGATGTGCATCGGTTTGGCGATGTTGGGCGACGAGTAATCTATCACCACCGATCCGGCGCGGTCGAGGAACGAAAAGTCGTAGGGCTCGCGGCCTATCTTAGCGACCTCTTCGGCGATGAAATCGTTGGAGAGCGTCAGATTGATGAAGCCGGGGCCCGCTATCGAAAGTTCGCCGAGGTCCGAACGGCCCTGCTCCGACACGATGCGTTTCGCGATATCCATCGGTTTCATCGTGAGGTCTTTCGCCGCCGCCATCGCGAAGTTGGTCTGGTAATCGCCGAACTGCTCGTCTCCGGTCCTCGTCACGAAGAGTTTGTCCAGCGGGGCTTGCGGGAGTAGTGCTCGTATTCTCTTGCCCTGCCGCTCTTCCAGATGTTTTTCGATGATCTTCATGCGGTCCTCTTCCGTTGCTTCAGGCGTCCCAGACGACCAC
>JAKQHE010000250.1 GCA_029573155.1 bacterium | reverse complement strand
TTGGTGACCTCGTACTTGTCGATGTAGTACTCGGACATCTCGACGGTGTTGAACCCCTCTCCCGTCAGCACCCCTTCGGTCGCCTCGACCGCGCCGGTCGGCGTGCCGGACGGGGCGCCGTATTCAAAGTTCCCTTTCGGTATCAGGACCATCTCGGATATGCCCGTCGTCTCGTTGTTCTGTCCCTTCACGAGTTCCTTCGGGAACCCGATATGGAAGTAGCCGAGGAACTTGGTCGAGAGTTTGAAGATGTTGCTTTCGAGGTTCTGCTCGTATTCTCCCTCCGGTATCTCCTCGAAGTTCTTCCGGTCGATCGCGAAATAGGGCTTGAGGTCTATCTCGTCGAGCAGGTCGGGTATATCGTCCTCGGTGTACGGGATGATTATCGTCACCGGCAGGTCGAACTTAAAGGCCATCGGCGAGAGTGCGTATATATTGGTGAGCGTTGCGGAGAGGTTGGTGAACGGATCGGTGTCGAGCGCGTAGATGGTGAAGGTGATCTCCTGATCGAGCGCCTTGGGGGGAACGATGAGCGTGACGCCGTGGATCCCCTCGTGCTTGCCGCCGTTCGGACCGATCTTCTTGCCATAGGCCTCATAGACCGATTCGGTGGGGGTGCAGGCGCCGCATGCGAGCACGGCAGCCAGCACGGCAGCCAGCAGGATATGGGTCAGGTTCCTCATAGCGTGGTATCCTCCCCTACTCGTCCATCAGCGTAATCGTACAACCGCCGGAACTCCGTATCTCGTAACGGGGCTCCTCGCCCTCCTTGACCTTGCTGTAGAAGGTCCCCGACTCGCTCGAATACCCGAACAGGGCGACCGTAGTGAACGGCTCCACCGGGTCGTTCGAATAGAACTTGATGACCCCTTTCTTCACCCCTTCGTCATACGGTTTGAAAAAGACGGTCACTGCGGCGCTCTGCCCCGGATCGAGCAGGAACTCCTCGGGGAGAACAAGGAAGTTCGGATCGTTCGAAAGGATGCGTCCTTCGAGAGCGCGGGTGCCGATGTTCTGCACGGTGAATTCCCAGTGGTCCTCGTCGCCCGGCACGGTATCGAGGAACTGGTGGGCCCGCTCCTCGATGAATATGGCCGGGAACTCGAAGGATATCTTCTCGGAATTGAATATCCAATCCTTCTTGTCTTTGTAGAGCGGGATGTTTATCGGTATCGGGAACTCCAGTTCGAATATGGGTATCTTGAGCGTGAGCGTGACGGTGAGGATGAGCGTGGTCTCATAATAGACGAGCGACTCGTAGTGAGCCGAGACCTCTAGTGTGGTGCCGACGAGCGGCGGGTCTATGACGAGATACTGGTTGTCTGAGAATATCGACCGCTGAGCCTTCTCGTCGAGCGCGATGCGGGAACCGAACATCTCGATATACATGATGCCGTCAAGGTCGAACGAAAGGTGTATCATGGAGGCGATGTTACCGATGATGGGGACCGAGATGGGAACCCCGATGATGTCCTCGAGCGTCCCGTCCCAGATGTGGAACTGCTGGATGCTGTCCTCCATCGACACCGGGTTCTCATCATTCCCGTCAAGCAGGAACGGCGTGAATCCCTTTTCGTCGAAAAAACGCAGATCGAAGTTCAGATACTCACTGATGGCCTGTTCGGTGCCGTCACCGAACGGAGGACATATCTTGTAAAGAGCCGTCATCTCGATACCGTAGTCCATGAGCGCATGGCCACCATTGATGGTCCCCTCGTAGGAGAGTTTCACCGACTCGGGCCACTGGGCGACCCCCTTTCCCGTCAGTTCCATCTCGGAAAAGGCGCCGTAATGAAGGTTGATGTTGATGTTGAAGGGGCTACCGAAGAGCCCGCCGCAGTCGCTGGGCACCCAACCGTCGGTACCGACATCCTTTGCCGGCACGATCTCATCGATGAAGTAATAGGTTATCTCTTCGGACCGTTGCTCGTCATAGACCTTGAACCCGTCGCCATCCTCGACGATGACCGCCTGCGACCAGAGCGGCGCCAGAAGCACGAGGATCAACAGTGTCTTTTTCATGGCCATACCTCGCTTAATTGGCGTCCATCGCGCATCGGAAGCCGATCATGTTCGAATTGTTCTGCGGGTTGACGCCGCGCCGGTAACTCGTCCGGATGAGGTGCCGGGTGCTGGCCCAACTGCCGCCGCGCACCACCCGCTGGTCGCCGACCGGCGTCGGTACGCCGCCCTCGGCCAGATCGGTATAGTAATAGAAGCGGGTGGCGACCCATTCCTCGGCGTTCCCCGACATGTCGTGGACGCCGTACGGCGACTCCCCTTTCTTCGACACGAAATTCGGATAGACGGTGCCGTTGAAGTAGCCGACCCAGGTAAGGTTCGGCGCGGGATACATCATGGCGAGTATCGCCGGGTCTATCTTTTCCTTTTCCAGTTTGCTCGGTTCGTACGGATCGCCGCTGTTGCGGAAATTGGCTCGATACGGGGTCGACGCGGTGTTGAACACATCCTCGTTGCCCCACGGGAACTCGTTGCATTCGGCATTGGCGTCGATACAGGCCTGATCGCCCGCCGAGCACACGCAGTCGCCGACCGCACGGGCGGCGAATTCCCATTCGTCCTCGGTCGGCAGGCGGCGTCCCGCCCATTTGCAATACGCGTTGGCGGCGTACCAGCAGATGGTGGTCACGGGGAACCGATCCTTTTTGCCGTCCAGATAGGCCGGCTGCTCGTCCTCGTCCCATATCTTCAGATAGTCAGTGTCGCCGAAACATTTCTCGATGCCGCGCGAGGCGTTCTCGATGCGCCAATCGAGATTGTTCGGGTCATTCAGGAAGTGTTTGTATTGCGCTACGGTCACCTCGTATTTGTCCAGATAGAAGTTCTTCTGCAGGGTGACGCGATGGCGCGGCTTCTCGGCCTCGTATGCTTCGGAGCCGAACCAGCCGCTCTCGCCGTCGGATCCCATCGAGAAATTCTTGCCGCCTGCCGCGACGAGCACCATGCATCCCGGCAGATCGCCGTTCAAGTCGGAACAGAGCGCAAGTCCCTGTGGGCGGACCGGCTCTTCGGTCGGATAGATGATGGCCGGTTCATCGTCGTCGTCGATGATCTCTTCGGTCTCGTTGAAATAATAGGTGTCACGACCGGTGTCATGGTTGCAGACGGCGTCGGTGAACTCGATGACCGGCGCATCCATGCCTTTGAAACGACGAACGATATCGGGGGGCGCTATCTGTCCGTACACGAGATTGGACGCCTTTTGCAATTGCGTGATGAAGGAGGGGCTTTGGGTCTGCTCGAGGATGTCGTCTATGAAGGAAACGCTCGACATGGTCCGGCCCTGGAATGCGTTCTGGAACACCTCGGTCACCTTTTCATAGAGATCCCGCTTATAGGTCACCGACTCGAAGGAGGCCTCGCGTTTCTTCATGAAATCGTTGAGCCGCAGGCCGAGCCCGTGATCGCGGATACCCCGGGCTATCAGATAGACCGGATGTTGCGAGATGGGCTTGTCGGAAAGTTGGTCGTAGTTGAGCAGGACATTCTTGAAGTTGTCGCCGATGTCGCCGGACAACTGGATGACCGGGAGCATCAACTGACTGAAATAGGTCGCCCAGAGCGCATCGAAGGCGCGCGGCTCCATGTCGGCGAGATCGGGACCGGGGAAGTAGCCGACGAGGAAGCCCTCTTCTATCTGCTTCTTCTTGTATTTGAGCGGGGTCTTTTCGGTGACCGGCTCGAAGTTGTAGTAGGCGTTTATCTCGGCGTTGATAGTGTTCGACTGGTTCTCGGCGAGTATCGCCTCGGTGAGCAGTTCCGTTTCCTCGTTTACGAAGCGTTGGACGAGATAGCGGAGTTTGGGCGAGACATAGTTCCTCGGCGGCACAAGCAGCACCGGCGCGGCATCCTTGTCTATGCCGGGGTCGCTTATCTCTCCCGGCAGGGCGGCTTCAAGCGGCACCGCGTCGACGAAATAGAACACCCAGCGCGGCATGTTGTTGTAGGCCTTCACCTCGGGACCGTTCTCGTTGTAGTACTTGACATACACATTGTCGGCCTCGCCCGGATCCGGTTGAGGGATCTCCTTGAAAGGGACGCGGTAGAAATGTTCGGTCGTGTCGTCGGAGGAGACGAGGCCGAGCGGCTCGATGCCGGCGAGTGGTGTCGTAGAAAGGTCGTTGAACAGTTCGTTGACCGCCGCGGCCACGACATTCTGGATGTCCACATCGCCCGAGACGATGACCGCGGGCGAGAGGATCGTCATCTTGTCCTCGAGGACCTGTTTGAGATATTCGAGTGTTTTGAGATTGCGTATCCGTTCGAGGAGCGCGGCGTTGAAGAAGGGATTGACCGTCGCGAGGAGCGCCGGCTGAAGGAATACGAGCGCGGCGGCCGTTTCGCGGACGCTGAATTCGATATTGTTCCGGCGGAAATAGCCGGCTCCGTTGGCGGGGAACACCGTGAGGAATATGGGCGCGTTCCGATCGGTCTCCGGATAGTTGGTCTGCAGAACGAGCAGTGAGGTACCGACCGCATTGAGCCGCAGCCAGAATGTGCCGTTGACCGGGTCCACGCTTTGACGGAGGTCGTCCTTGCCGTAGAGGACCTGCAGATTGTCGTAAGGCAGGATGAAGCCCTTCGGCAGATTGACGCGACCGTTGTAGAACATCTTGGTCGTGGCATAGGTCAGTCCCGCGAACTCCTCCTGTTCCTCCATCGGGTTCTTCGGCTCCTTGAGGTTCTGGACGCACCGCCCTTCGAAACAGCGCTGTCCGAGGTCACAGTCCTCGAAGGTCGAACAGGTGATGCCGAAGTGGGACACCTTCGGCTCGCAGGCGGACGCAAGGAGAAGAGCCCCCATCAGCGCCGCGATGAGCGGGACACGCAATGATCCGTTCCTCATATCCTTATTCCCAAATGTTGAACATCACTTTAATGCGACCGCCCACGGTCCAGAAGTCACGGTGAAGCGTCTGGCCGGTACCGTCCTTGCCCTCTCCGGCCGCGTACATGAATTCGAAGCCGCCACCGATATAGACCGGATCGGAGACGCGGACGACATGCTCCAGCGCCGTGGAGAAATAGCCGCCCTCGAAGGTTATGATGCCGGGGCGTGAACCGGCTCCCTTGTACATGGGCGTTTCGGGCATCCTGAAATAGCCGCCGGAAACGGAAAGCACCGTCCGCGACCGTTTGCTCTCCAGATACGGGATATGGCCCCGGATGACACCGCCGCCACCCGTGTAGAGTACATCGCTGTCGACCGACAGCGCCTTGAACTCACCGCCGAACATGAAATACTCGTGAAGACCATAGAACACCGATACGCTGTAGTTGCCCAGCATCTTGTAATTCTCGAGTCCGGGCGAATAGGCCAGACCAACTGAAAGGTCGCAGAACAGTCGATAGACCGCGTAGGTCGTGGAGGAAACATCGCTCCGTTCGACCCAGCCCTGCTTGCCGAGGAACTCGACCAGCACCCACCCCTCCTGTTCCTCGATCACGATCAGTTCGTCACCTTTGAATATCTCGAATATCTTTCGGGAATCCAGCGAACTCTCCAGGTAGAGGAAGGTCGGCCTCTTCGCGACGACTATCTCCGGTTCCTTGTATTCGTACACCTCTTCCGAGCGTTGTTCGAGCGCGAACTCGTCTTTCGGCTTCTTTTCGGTGAATTCGTCTTTTGCGGGGGCTTCCTCATCCTCGTCATCTTCCTCCCGGTCACGGGAACTTTCGTCCTCCTCTTCGCCCCCACCTTCCTCCTCTTCGTCGGTGTCGTACACGACCGAAAGGAAAAGGTTGCCGAAACGGGGCATTGGCGATGCGGCCGACAGCGGGACCACGAAAAAGATCACGACCCCGCAGAGAAGAAGGACAAAAAAAGAGATCCTCACGACGACTCCTGTTATCGGCGGTTTTTCAGTTCGCTATAGTATAGGAAAAGAACCGTAAAATCAAGATTTGGAAGAAGCGGGGCCGGCTTTTATTTCTCGGCATCCTCGCTACCGCCCTCGTCGTCCGACTCATCGTCGGCGGCACCGTTATCAGACGGTTCCCCTATCTTGGTGACGCTGACGACCTTTTCTCCCTCGGCGACGCGGAACAGGCGCACCCCCTTGGTGTTGCGGCCGATGACGCTGATGCCGGAGGCCGGGATGCGTATCGCCTGTCCATTGCTCGTGATGAGCATCGCCTCGTCGGTGCCGCTCACCTTCAACACACCGACCACGAACCCGTTCTCGTCCGAGGTCTTTATCGTGATGATACCCTTGCCGCCGCGCGATTGAACACGATAATCCTCGAACGGCGTCCGCTTACCGATGCCGCGGTCGGTGACCGACAGGAGCGTCTTTTCGGGCTCGACCACCTCCATCGCCATCACCTCATCGGCCTTTTCGAGCAGCATGCCCCGCACACCGGTCGCGGCACGCCCCATGGCGCGGACCTGCTTTTCGGGGAACCGTATCGAGAGGCCGTTGCGCGACGCGAGGATCACCTCGTTGTCGCCGCTCGTTATCGCCACGCCGATGAGTTCGTCGCCTTCGAGCATGTTGATGGCTTTCTTGCCGTTGGCGCGCTGGATCGCGAACTCCATGAGATCGGTCTTCTTGACCGTGCCGTGTTTGGTCGCCATGAACACGAACTTGCCGTCGACGAATTCATGGATGGGAAGTATCTCCATGACCCGCTCGTCCTTTTCGACCTGCACCATGTTGATGATGGGCTTGCCGCGACTGCCGCGCCCCGCCTCCGGCAACTGGTAGACCTTGACCCAGTAGACCTTGCCGTAACTGGTGAAGATCATGAGAAGCGTATGGTTGCTCGCGATGAAGATATCCTTGACGAAGTCGTTCTCCTTGGGATTTATAGCGTTGATCCCTTTACCCCCCCGCTTCTGTTTGCGGTACTGGGCCAGCGGCGTCCGTTTGATATAGTTCTCGGTGGTAAGCGTGACCACCATCTCCTCGTTGGGGATGAGGTCCTCGATGTCGATGTCGCCCGCCTCGTCAACTATCTCGGTGCGCCGCTCGTCGCCGTAGCGTTCCATGATCTCCTTGAGTTCGTTCTTGATGACCGACAGGAGCGTCTTTTCGTTGGCAAGTATCTCGTTGTACCACTTTATCTTCTTGTGTAGTTCGGCGAGTTCGGCCTCTATCTTTTCGCGTTCCAACCCGGTGAGCCGCGACAGTTTCATGTCGAGTATGGCCGACGCCTGTACCTTCGAGAAGCCGAATTTCGCCATCAACGATTCGCGCGCCTCGTCTGTCGAAGGCGATTTGCGGATGATCGCTATCACCTTGTCTATGACATCAAGCGCTTTTTTGAGGCCCTCGAGGATGTGGGCGCGTTTCTCGGCCTCATCCAGTTCGAACCGGGTGCGGCGGGTCACCACATCGCGCCGGTGCATCAGGAAATAATTCAGCACATCGCGCAGGTTGAGCGTTCGCGGCACGCCGTTGCAAATGGCCAGCATGTTGATGCCGAAACTGGTCTGGAGATTCGTCATCTTGTAGAGCTGGTTGAGCACGATGTCGCCGATCGCGTCCTTCTTTAGTTCTATCACCACGCGGATGCCGCGCCGGTCTGATTCGTCGCGGATATCATGGATGCCCTCGATCTTTTTATCCTTGACCAGTTCGGCGATCTGGATGATGGTCTGCGCCTTGTTGACCTGATAGGGCAACTCGTGGATGATGATGCGCGGTCGGTCGTTCGCCTTGGTCCCCTCCTCTATCGTGGCGCGGGAGCGCATCCTGACGATGCCGCGTCCCGTCTCGTAGGCCTGCCGGATGCCACCGCGACCGAGGATGAGACCGGCGGTCGGGAAATCGGGACCTTTGACGAAGTTCATCAGATCGGCCACGCTCGCACCGGGATGCTCGATGAAATGGATGAGCGCCTTGACCACCTCGGTAAGGTTATGCGGCGGGATATTCGACGCCATGCCGACGGCGATGCCGGAGGTGCCGTTGATAAGCAGTTGCGGTATCCGGGCCGGCAGGACCTCGGGCTCCTTGAGCGAGCCGTCGTAGTTATCGAGCATCGTGACCGTGTCCTTGTCGATGTCGGCCAGCAGTTCACCGGCGATACGGGCCATGCGCGCCTCGGTGTAACGCATCGCGGCCGCCTCGTCGCCGTCGATCGAACCGAAGTTCCCCTGTCCGTCGACGAGTAGGTAGCGCATCGAGAAATCCTGCGCCATGCGGACCACCGTCTGGTAGACCGCCTGATCGCCGTGCGGGTGATATTTACCGATGACATCGCCGACGATGCGCGCCGATTTCTTGTACGGCGCGGTGTAGGTGCATCCCAGTTCCTTCATCGCGAACAGCACCCGCCGGTGGACCGGCTTGAGCCCGTCGCGCACATCGGGCAGGGACCGTCCCACGATGACGCTCATCGCGTAATCGATGTAGGAGGTCTTCATCTGCTGTTCGATGCTGACCGGCTTTATCTTCTCGTTGACATTGACGATATTCGTTTGTTCTACCATGGATGTCTCCCGACCTTACACATCTATGTTCGCGTTGAGGGCATTCTCTTCGATGAAGCGGCGGCGCGGCTCGACATTCTCGCCCATCAGAATGTCGAATATCCGGTCCGCCTCGGCCGCGTCATCGGCCGAGACCTTGAGCAGGGTGCGGTTCCCCGGGTTCATGGTCGTTTCCCATAACTGTTCGGGATTCATCTCACCGAGACCTTTGTAGCGCTGTATCTTCTGACCTTCGCGGGCGTGATCGAGCGTCGCCTTGAGCAGGTCGCGCCAACGGGGATAGACCCCACGCACCTCTTCGGTCCCCTTTTCCTTGTCCGAAACGGTCACCGTGTAGGGGGCGGCGCCGAACGCGGCGACCTCGCCGCACAGGCGGCCGATGAGGATTATCTCGGAGTTCTTTATGTAACGGTAGTCGATGAGTGTCTGTTTCTCGACCCCGCTGTGGGTGGTGAATATCTTGAGCTTCAATTCGTTGTAGCGCTCATTCTCCTCGAATTCCATGCGGACCGGCAGGCGGTCGGGGTAATCGCGTTCGATGAAGGCGCGCACCTTTTCGAACTTGTCGGAAAGCGCCTTTTCAGTCTTGAAATCGGCCTCTTCTATGCCGCCGATGGAGGCGACCGCCTCGACCACCGCCGAATCATAAAGGAATTCGGTGCGGGTCAGGTTGTCATTGAGCACCACCAGTTTTTTGATGAAGGAGCGGAGTTTCCCCTCCTCCAGACGCCCTTCCTTCTTTTTGCCGAAGGAGACCGCGACCCCCTCGGTGCCGGTGGTATTGATGAGATATTCCTGGAACTCCCGTTCGTCGCGGACATAGGAGACCTTCTTGCCGCGCGTGATGCCGTAGAGCGGTGGTTGGGCGACATAGAGATAGCCGCGCGCTATGATGTCCGGCATATAACGGTAGAAGAGCGTCAGAAGGAGGGTCAGGATGTGGGCGCCATCGACATCGGCGTCGGTCATGATGATGATCTTGTGGTAGCGGAGTTTCTCGATGTTGAACTCGTCCTTGCCGATGCCGGTGCCGAGCGCCGCGACGACGGTGAGCACCGCCTCGCTCTTGAGCAGTTTGTCGAGCCGCGCCTTTTCGACATTGAGTATCTTGCCGCGCAGGGGCAGTATCGCCTGATTGGAGCGGTCACGCCCCTGCTTGGCCGAGCCGCCGGCCGAATCGCCCTCGACGATGAATATCTCCGATTTGGCCGGGTCGCGTTCCTGACAGTCGGCCAGTTTACCGGGGAGCGTCGTGTTCTCGAGCGCTCCCTTGCGCCGCGTCATCTCGCGCGCTTTGCGGGCCGCCTCGCGGGCGATGGCCGCTTCGAGTATCTTGTCGATGATGGCGCCGGCGATGTCGGGGTTCTCGTCGAGATAGAGGGTCAGATATTCGGCCACGACATTGGAAACGATGGTCTGTATCTCGCTGGAGACCAGTTTGTCCTTGGTCTGGGAACTGAATTTCGGATCGGGCATCTTGACCGACAGGACCGCTGTGAGCCCTTCGCGGATATCGTCGCCGTTTATCTGCACCTTCGCGTTCTTGCGGTTCTCGGCGATATATTTCTGGAACACCTTGGTGATGCCCAGTTTGAAGCCCGACAGATGAGTGCCACCGTCGCGGTTGTTGATGTTGTTGGTGTAGCACAGGACATTCTCGACATAGGCGTCGGTCCACTGCAGGGCTATCTCGACCGCGTGCGGCCCCTCGGTCCGCGCGATACGGATGACATCTTTGTGGAGCGGGGTCCGGTTCTGATTGAGGAAGGCGATGAACTCGACGATGCCGCCCTCGTAGTGGAACAGTTTCTCCTCTCCGGTCCGCTCGTCGAGTAGTTTTATCCGCGCGCCGCTGTTGAGAAAAGCCATCTCGCGGAGTCGGTTGGTGACCCGCGCCAGAGAGAATTCGGTGTTGGTGAAGACCTTGGGATCGGGCTTGAACGATATCTTCGTCCCGGTCTCATCGGTCGGTTCGGTCTTTTTGAGCGGGGCGACCGGATCGCCGCGCCGGTATTCCTGCACCCACACGAACCCCTGCCGCCGTATCTCGAGCCGTAGCCACTCCGACAAGGCGTTGACGACCGATACGCCGACGCCATGCAGACCGCCCGACACCTTGTAGGAGTTCTGGTCGAACTTGCCGCCGGCGTGCAACACCGTCATCGCGACCTCGGCGGCGCTCCGCTTCTCCTCGGGGTGCATATCGACCGGGATGCCGCGACCGTTGTCCTTTATCGTGACCGAGCCGTCGACATGCAGGTAGACCGATATCTTATCGCAGAAGCCGGCCATCGTCTCGTCGACCGAGTTGTCCACGACCTCGAAGATCATGTGGTGCAGACCGCTGCCGTCATCGGTATCGCCGATGTACATGCCGGGCCGCTTGCGGACCGCTTCGAGTCCCTTCAGGACCTGTATGCTGTCCGCGCCGTACTGCTCGCCGTTCTTTACCGCATCGTTCTCTTTCTTCACCTGTTCTTTCGCCATGGGAGACCTCGTAAAAAACCGTTGTCGACCGATTATAGAACGCGAGGGGCGAAAAGCAACTTTTTCTGCCGCGAACCTGCTCTAAAAGCGTAGTGATATAAGGCGGATAGCGAATCGAATAAAAATATTTTAAAAAACCGCGTAGTGAAAGACTATGTTACTGTATTTACAGGGATATCTCTTCTCAGTCGGTGTCAGACCGATCGTCGATAAAGAAATCTGAAATAAAATCAGTTAGTTCTCTTGTTTTTTGCGGAGTGAACACCGTCGACTGGGAACGATACCGGGGGTAGAGAAAAAAAGTGTCGCGGAACTCGGTCAGACGCCCCGTTCCGTACGCATAGCGGAGCATTTCGCCGAAGGGGGACAACGCACCGCCGTTCCGCCGTTCTTCGAGGTACTGGTCCAGCGATGCCAGAAGAAGTGCGCTCATCAGATCGGCCGATTCCCGGTAGGAAGGTTCTCCGCTTCCGAGCAGATGATAGCCGACCGCCGAAGAGGAAAGCCATCGATCGCGGGAGGAGAGGAACAGCCGTTCGCCTGCTATCACGAAGGGCACCTTATACGCCGGGTCACACCCCTCGAGCAGTGTGAGTGCGCGATTCGCGGTAAGGGCGTCGAATAGGTCGTGCCGGTACGGCGCCAGCATGCGGTGCCGTTCATCGAACACCGCGCAACCGGCATCGGTGTCCGGCCTTGATGTTCCCCGCATCGCTGCATACCACCGGTGGATATCATCGGTATCGACGACCGTCACGGTCGGAAGGACCCAAAGACTGTCGATGAACAGGCGACCCGTGAAGCGCCGGATCTCTTCGACGGCGGACCCGGCCCCTCCCCCTGTGCGTCGTTCCGGCAGATCGACGATGCCTGCAAGACGATCGCGATACAACGGAAAGGAAGGCAGGAAGGTCGTGTCGCCGACGGTGAGAAAACTGAAAACGCCGAGATAGGACAACAGCAGATCGCTCTTCCAAAGTTGTCGATAGCGTTGCAGAAGCGAAGAGAAGAACGGGTCCTCGCTTTGATCTATGGAAAGGTCCGCGGTCGAAAAGAACAGCGTCAGCGCACGGTACAACAGCCACGCGTCCCGTTGTGCGCGGCCTCGTTTCCCTTCGGCATAGAGCGACACCACCTGATCGAGTATGAAAAAGAACCGATCGGAAAGGACACTGACGGTCCGACCGTTCTCAGCGCGACCGAAAAGATCGGCCTGCGGATCGACGTGGCGGACGCCGGCGCCAACGAGAAAGGCGATCTCATCGCTGAATTGCGCCGCCGTATCGGGATCGCCGGACCGGTTCACGAGGTCGATGAGGGTAAGGAGCGCGGGGAGGAACCGTTCGGAGCGCAGGTAGGACCAGTAGCGGTACCCGGCCGTCGCCGGCGTGTCGGGGAACCGGTCGAGTTGTCGTCTCAACGCGTCGGGGTCGGATGAGGCGGCGTCGGCGAGGTCGGTCGAGAAACACTCCTGCGTCTCCAGCAGGTGCAGGCCCGCCGGAAGAACGAGCGAGGCGGTGCAGTGAGGCGCTCCGTGCTTTTGGGAGGAATAAAGCATCAAAGGGAACAGGAGCGTGGTCAGGAGAGAAAGTCGGAGCGCGCGCATACCGGGAACGGGGGGTCAGTTCGTCGGAGGCGCGCAGAGCCCTTTCGCGCCATCGATGTCGATGTTGCTGGGAGCCATCTGTATCCCGGCGTTGCAGACGAGGTCTTCGGGGCAGTCGTCGTCACCGTTGGCCGGGTCGCACCGTACCGCGCAGACATTCGGATTATCCGGGTATAGTTCGCCCAGCACCGCCGAACAGAAGGTCGCTGCGCATCCCGTCGTCTTGCAGTCGGCGTGAGCCGCGCAGGTCTTGCCCATGCAGGCAGGGGAATCGGCATCAGGCAATTCGAGGAGATCTTCGTCGGTGCCGATCATCGCATCCTGTCCGTTCAAGGTGTCGATCGTCACGGCGTCCTTATCGGTCGCCGCCAGTTCGTCGACACGCTGGTCCCAGAGAGCGGAGCCGTCCTTTTTATCCGGGGACCAGACACAGGAAACAGAAAGGATCGCGGTCAGCACCGCGCAAAAAAGAGGCCGGGCATGACGCCCGGCCTGCGTGAACAGCTCTCCTGATATCGGCATATCAGAATTTCTTGGGACGCGCGATGTTGACCTTGATGCGACGACCGTCTACTTCCTGATCGTTCAGGCTCTCGATGGCGCGATCCGCCGCCTGAGCGTCGGCCATCTCGACGAAACCGAACCCCTTCGAACGACCGGTCTCCCGATCCACCACGATCTTCGCCGAGGTGACCTCGCCGAACTCCGAGAACATCTTCTTCAGCGATTCCTCGGTCATCTGGTAACTCACGTTCCCAACGTACAACTGTGTGGCCATAACGAAACCCTCAAAACAAAAAAACCATAATACGCCCCCTGCTCAGACCCGGCATCACTGTGACGAAAGGCCAGCAGGATGGGGGCATTGTAGCGAGGCGAGGAAGAAAAGCAAATATTTTTTTATTTCTTTCCGGTATAGGTATGCGCTTCCGGACAGGGGCGGATGAATATCTCGCCGGAGGTCCCCTCGTCACATATCCCGGCGTTGAAAAGTGCCGTCGCGACCGGATCGGCAAGTCCCGCGGGAAGTATCATCGTCAGTTTCTCCCGCGCAGGGGAAACGACCTTGCCGGGCAGCGTATCGGCAGGGACCGGCCGGCGCAGACGGCTTAAGGTGGCTCCGCTCGCCCCGGCGCCCATGGCGACCTTCGAGAGTTCGAACGCCCGCCCCTCCTGACAGAGCAGGGTCAGGTCGACGAGTCCACGCATATATTCCCGCTTTTTCGAGCGGGCATGGTCGCTGGTACCGGTGAATTTGCGCCGCCACGCGGTGGTCCCCTTCAATTCGTCG
>JAKQHE010000287.1 GCA_029573155.1 bacterium | reverse complement strand
AAAGCAGATGACCGCCATCGCGAAACTGAAGTTGAGGATCATCAGGTTGCCGTTCACCGGTCCGAAAACACTCCGGAACCCGTCGGTCACGCCGAACCCGGCGATGGCGGCGCCGATGTTCATGATGAGGTAGTAGACATTGAACCCGGTGCCGCGGTTCTCGGGCGTCGTGAAGTGACGCAGGGCGGCGTTGGTGTTGGTCACCAGTGTCGCGGTGCCGAGCGCCATCACGAGCAGGAGCGCCATGACGAGGTATTTCAGCGGGTCGCCCGTCAGGAACTGCGGCGCGATCCCCATCCCGAGCCGGGACACCATGAGCAGGAGCGCCGCGATGAAGAAGGTCTTCTTCACCCCGAGCGTGTCGCAGATGGAGCCGACCGAGAACATGAACGCGGTGATGAACAGGAAGAATATCCCCTGCCACGCCCCCGCCTCCATGTCGCTGAAGCCGACATTGTCGGTGAGATACAGTGAGATGACGATGATGACCGCGAAATAGGCGAGCCCGTCGAAGAACTGGATGGCGTTGACCAGCCAGAAGTCCTTCGACACCGTCTTCATGATCTTGAATTTGGAGAAGTAATTCTTTACCGCGGCGAACATGTACCTGCCTCCATTGAGAATAGACAGGTAATCGTAACGGGACACACCCCAAAGTCAAGGAAACCGCCCGTTACCTAAAGATTTTTTGACTTCACCGATGGCCTTTCATAGAATGGGCCGTTCATCAAGAGCCGGAGAACCGTGATGTACCCTGTGTACGACCTCATAGCGGACAAACGCGACGGGAAGGAACTTCACGAGGACGCCCTGCTCTGGCTCATCGACGCCTATCTGCGCGACGAGGTGACCGACTACCAGATGGCCGCCTTCCTCATGGCGGTCTGCATCCGGGGCTTCTCCCCCGCCGAACTGTCGTTCTGGACCGACCGGATGCTCCATTCGGGCGAGGTGCTTTCGTTCCCCGCCGACGGCCGCCCGGTCGTGGACAAGCACTCGACCGGCGGGGTGGGCGACAAGATATCGATACCGCTCGCGCCGCTTCTCGCCGCGCTCGGCTTCCGCGTGCCGATGATCTCGGGCCGGGGGCTCGCCCATACCGGCGGGACGCTCGACAAACTCGAATCGATACCGGGGTTCCGCACCGACCTGTCGCTCGACAGGTTCAAACAACAGGTGCAGGAACTGGGCGTCGCGATGATCGGGCAGACCGCCGAGATAGCGCCGCTCGACCGGCGGCTCTACGCCCTGCGCGATGTGACCGGGACGGTCGAATCGGTGCCGCTCATCGCGAGTTCCATCATGTCGAAGAAACTGGCCGAAGGGATAGACGGGCTCCTGCTCGATGTGAAGACAGGCGACGGCGCCTTCATGCGCGAGATGCACGACGCGAAGAGACTCGCCCGGACGATGAAGGATATCGGCGAGCGGGCGGGAACGAAGGTGACGGTGCTCCTCACCGACATGTCCGAGTCGCTCGGCCGGACGGCGGGCCACGCGCTCGAGATCGCCGAATCGCTGGCGGTCCTGCGCGGCGAGAAGGTGCCGCAGGTGAGCGACCTTGTGGAGCGACAGGCGGCTGAAATCCTTATGCTTTTCGGTAAAGCGGCGACGCGCGCCGCGGCGGTCGGTAGGGCGCGGGAAAAACTCGCCGACGGCACCGCACTCTCGATATTCCGGCGGATGGTCGAGGCGCAGGGAGGCGACCCGCGCGTCATCGACAGCCCCGCGCTCCTGCCGGCGGCGCCGCACATCCACGAACTGAGAGCGGCACGCGGCGGGTTCGTGGCGCAGGTCGCGGCCCGGGCCTGCGGCCGGGCGGTCGTGGCGCTCGGCGGGGGACGCCAGCGCAAGGAGGACGCGCTCGACCCGGCGGTCGGCCTGACCTTCCCGAAAAAGGTCGGCGACCGGGTCACGAAGGGAGAGCCGGTCATCCGACTGCATTACCGCGACCGGTCACGACTCGACGCCGCACTCGACCTGCTGGAGGGGGCGGTGGCCGTGACCGCGACGCCGCCGGCGACGCCACGGCTCATCCGGGGACGGCTGTAATTTGAGCGTACGCAACCCCTACTTCTTCTTTTCGGCCCGCCGCTTCTTCGGCGACACCGGCGGGACGCTCTTTCGCGTGCTCGCCCGGTTGGCCGAACGGTCGGTCACCTACGAGATCGCCGACCTCGAAGGGCTCCGCGCCCTGTCGGCCGGCAGGCAGACGCTCTTCTACATCTCCAACCGCTCCTCCATCATCGAACAGTTCCTCGTGAATGTCTTTCTCATATCACGCGGCATCCGCGCCCCGTCCCATTCGTTCGGCCCCCGCACGCTCATCTTTTTCACCTTCCGGGACCTGTGGCGGCTTCTGGTCGAGTGGCTCAAAGGAGGCCCGCCGCGGCGGTACGCTCCCAAGATAACGGCGCTCTACCTGCCGGTCGAGGATCAGGAGTTCTTCACCCACGATCCGATATGGGCCGACTTCATGTCGAAGATCCCCGCCAAGGAGATCGCGGCGGTACCGGTCACGACGCTGTGGGATAAGGTCTTTCGCGAAGAAAAGGAGGAGCGCAGTTGGCTCATCCCCTTCATCGGGACGCGCTACCTGTGGTCCACCTTCCGCGAACTGCTCCTGCTCCTGCTTGGCCGCCGCCGGCTGACGGTCCGGCTCGGGGTCGCCCACACGATACCAAAGGAGCGGTACACCCCGCACCTCTACCGCAAATTCTACGCGATACTGAAGGGGGAGAAGAAGAATGTCGTCGGCGCCGCTCTGCGCAACTGGTTCGAGATACGCAACGAGACGCTCCTCTCTCTGCAGGCGTCGAGCGAACTGGACAAAAAGAAGGCGGCACGCCACCTCGACGAGATAGCGACGCACTACAGCCCCTACTTCACCGAGGCGGTGTCGCGGCTCATCGGTCGGCTTCTTTCGTCGGTCTTCTCACGCATCCTCTACCGGGTGGAGGAGCTCGACTACCTGCGACGGCTCGCCGCCGTGCGCAACATCACGCTCGTGTTCGTGCCGTCGCACCGCAGTTATTTCGACTATCTGCTCATGTTCCACCTCCTCTACCGCGAACAGGTCGCCATCCCGCTCGTCGTGGCGGGGGACAATCTCGATTTCTTCCCGCTCGGCGGCATCCTGCGACGGCTCGGCGCCTTCTTCATCCGGCGACGCGTTCGCGACGATGCGGCCTATCAGGAGGTCTTCCGCGCCTATCTGCGGACCATTGTCGAATCGGGCTACCACCTTGAATTCTTCATCGAGGGGGGACGCACCCGATCGGGCAAGGTCCGGGCGCCGCGCACTGGCGTCCTCTCGATGCTCGCCGACATCAGGAAGAAGAGCGGTCGGCGACTCTACATCGTCCCGGTCTCCATCGCCTACGAACAATTGCGCGAGGTCCGGCAGTACCAGACCGAGGCGACCGCGACCAAAGAACCGGAACGGAAGGGCTTCCTGCGCAAATTCATCGGCCTCATACGGGGAAGCGCCGGCCCCGTTTCTGTATCGTTCGGTCACCCGCTCTATCTCCCCGGCGGAGCCGCCGACGACTTCGCGCTCGAGGTGGCCTACCGCATCGAGCGGAACGGACAGGTCGGGTTCTCGGGACTGTTCGCCGGATTCTTCCTCGCCGACAACGAGGTGTTCGCCCCGGCGCTCGTCCGGAAGATGGCACACCTCGTTCACCTGCTCGGGAAAAGCGGGCGGTACCGGCTCGCCCCCGCGCTCTCGCACCCCGAACTCAATGTGCCGCGGGTCATCGAGCGATTGCGCGCGTCGGGACAGATCGTCGAATCGCGCCGCCGCGAGCATGCCTACCGGTTGAGCCGCGAGGCGCGCGCCGAGTTCGCCTATCACCGCAACACCGCCGCCTTCGCGCTCGCGCCGCTTTTTCTCGCGCTCCTCGATGTCCCCGCGCCGGTCAAGGCGGCGGTCGAACGGTACCTCGAGGCGGTCATCCAGGGCTACCGCACCGACGACCGGCTCGACGACGCGCTCGTGCCCGGCGAGGCCGAGTCGTGGGTGCTTCCCCTGCTCTGCCGCTTCTTTCTGCCGTCGTTCGAACTGCTCGCCCAGATAACGACCCTGTTGCGTGAACAGCCCGGCCCGTTCGAAAGCCGGAGCGCCGCCGCGCAACTGATCGGCCGCCTGCTCTCCCGCCGCCGCGCGCTCTTCTCGACCGACGAGGTGTTCGACGCACTGTTCTACCTCGAACAACGGGGGGCTATCGATAAATTATTTGCCTTTGTCCCCGAAACCGGCGAGAATGTCGCGGCCGAGACCAGGACCATCATTGCCGCGCTGAAGGAGCGCGGGGAGGAGACGACGCGGTGACCACGCTGTTCCTGCCTCAGGACCTCGTCATTTCCGAGGTGAACGACAACGAGGTCATCCTCTACCGCACGGCCGACGAGGTGGTCGGCCGGATAGCCGGACTTCCCTCGCGGGCCATCGTGGTGACCTACGAGGAGCAGGCGCCGGAGGTGAAATCGGCCCTGCGCGACCGCGACTGGCTCGTGCTCGTCGCCTTTGGTAAAGGGTTCGAGCATCGGCCGCCGAACATCTTCTCGGTCGACGGCGAGAAACTGAGCGCCTACACGCTCTATCTCCTCGTCCAGTTGATCGAGGTCATAGATTCGCTCCGCGACGAGGTCATCGGGAACTACCACATCGGCGTCGACCTCTCGTCCGAAAAGGATCCCCAGCGCCTCTGGGACAAGATACTCTCCTTCACCCGCCGGGCGACCCGCGCCGAGGCCGGGACGCTCTATCTCATGAGCCGCGACCGCAAGAGCATCTTCTTCATCCGTTCGCAGAACGAGAAACTCAACCGCGTCGACATCGAACGGCGCGAGATACCGTTCAACCGCCGCAGTCTCGTCGGGTTCGTCTGCGCGACCGGCGAAACGCTCAACATCCCCGACGCCTACGCCCTGCCGGATGACGCCCCCTACTCCTTCAACAAGCAGATAGACATCATGCTCGGGTACCGCACCCACTCGGTGCTCACCGCCCCCATGAAGACGCCGCGCGGCGATGTCATCGGCGCCGTCCAACTGCTCAACAAGCATGAGATACAGAGCGGCTACCTGCCGTTCTCCAAATACGACGAACTCCTCCTGCAGTCGCTCGCCTCGCTCTCGGCGGTCACCGTCGAGAACAACCGGCTGTACGAGGAGATCCGCGGTCTGTTCGATTCGCTCGTCGTCTCCTCGGTCAAGGCCATCGAACAGCGCGATCCGGCGACGAAGGGCCATTCGGTCCGCGTCTCCTGCATGATGCGCAAGACGCTCGAACTGCTTGCCGCCGGGGACAAGGACGACTTTTCCGACGATCTCCTACGCGGCGCCGAGATCGCCTCCATGCTCCATGATTTCGGCAAGGTCGGCATCCGCGAGAACATCCTCACCAAGGCGAATAAACTCCACGCCGACGACCGCGAACGGGTGTTCTGGCGCACCCGTTACCTGCGCGAACGGCTCGCCCACGAAACGACGAAGGGCCACGACCATCGCAAAGACATCGAACTCATCGACCGGTTCCTCGCGCGGCTCGACGCCATCAACACGCCGGCGCCCCTTTCGGACAGCGACCGCGAGATCCTCGCCGAAACGGCCGCCCGCCGCCTTCATCTGGACGGCGAGGAACTTCCCGTCATCACCGTGCAGGAGCATCGCTATCTCTCCATCGAGCGCGGTAACCTGACCCCCGAGGAACGGACCGAGATGGAACAGCACGCCGTCAAGAGTTGGGAGATCCTCAAGGCGATGCAGTGGCCCTGGGAACTGTCGCAGGTCCCCGACCATGTGCTCGACCACCACGAGAAACTCGACGGAAGCGGCTACCCGCACGGCAAAAAAGGCGACGATATCGGCGTCGTCGAACGGATACTGTCGCTCGCCGACATGTACGACGCGCTGACCGCCGCCGACCGTTCCTACAAAAAAGCCCTCCCGCGCGAGGTCGCCCTGCGCATACTCGGCGACGAGGTGGCGGCGGGAAAACTCGACCGGCGGATATTCGAGGTGTTCCGCGACCATATCGACGAGATCGACGCGTTCGTGAAAGAAAGAATGCAACAGCACTCAGGGGAGGCGCACTGAGCATGGTACACCGTTCCTTCTTCTTCCTCTTCATCGCACTGGCAGCCGTAACGGGCCGCGCGGTGGAGGATTCCACCGAGGCGAAACTCTTCCACAACGAGGGGTATTTCACCCACGAACAGGTGCGGCAGGGACACGCCGAGTACGACCGCACCGTCGCCGAGATGCATACGCTCAGGAGTTCGACCGGCGCCGCCGAGTTCGCGACGGCGGCGAAACTCATCACCGACCTCGACCGCCGCATGCGGAACAGCAACGATCTGGTGCAGAAACTGGTCGCCTACTACAAGCAGAAATGGAATCAGAAGCACTATCAGGGAATGGACAAGAAATGGAAGGAGGAGACCTACGCCAAGCATAAGGCGAAGATTACCTCCCTGCAGGTGCTCATCCAGCATCTGGGCGCCGCCTACAACGACTGGAACGCGGCGCGCAACAGCACGGTCGGGCTCAAGGACCGGAAAAAGACACTTTCGATATTCACGCGCGCCAACGGGGAACTCTCGAAGGCGCTGGACGGGATAGCGCAGACCGAGGCCGAGACCTTTCAGGCGCTCGAATCGGAACTGGCGGCGGCAAAACGGATGAAATAAAAAAGCGGCACGGAGGCGTCACCATGCAGGCACGGCGGTTATTTTTTGCGATGGTCGTTATCGCTCTCGCGGTCTTTTCCTGTTCCTCTCCCGAGGAGGACGATCCCGGCACCGACGATCTCGGCGGCGCCGACACGGCGGGGAACGCCGACGACATCCAGAACCCCGACGAGACGGGCGACGACGGCGCGACCGACGCGCTGGAAAGCGACGGCGACCAATTACAGACCGAGGAACTCCCCGATGTGGAGAGTCTCATCCAGTGCGAGCCGGGCAAGACCGACGAATGTTACCACGGGCCGAGCGGCACCCGTGACCGCGGTATCTGCAAGGCGGGGCTCGCCACCTGCGGCGCGAGCGGCTACTGGGGCCCCTGCGAAGGCGAGGTCCTTCCGCAACCCGAGATCTGCCACAACGACATAGACGAGAACTGCGACGGCGAGGACGGCACCGAGGATAACACCGACGACTACGACGGCGACGGGTACACCTACTGCACCGGCGACTGTTGCGAATTCACCTCGGAATGCACCAATCCCACGCTCGTCAACCCCGGCGCGTACGATTTCCCCGACAACCAGATAGACGACAACTGCAACGATCAGGTGGACGAGGTCGTATCGTGCGACACCGGGCTCGCCGAGGATTCGACCGATCCGGTCGAGATGGCGCGGTCGATAGGCATCTGCCCGCCCGAGGAGGGAAAGGATTACGGGCTCGTGACCGCCGAGATGCTTTTCCCCGACGGCACGACGACCAGCCAAGCGGCTCAGGTTCCGGGAGCGGACTCTCAAGGAAATGCCATTACCGTGGATTGCACACCGGGTCCGCCCAATCCCGATTCCTACGCGATACTCCCGAAATTCGGTAGCGTGCTGGTGCCGCATGAGGGCGAGCGCTTTTTCATGATGTCCTCCGGCATCGCCGACGACCCGATACCGCCAGCTGCAATGAGTGACCAAAACATATCAACCGAGACCATGTGCACCCGCTCGAACGCACCGACCGACTGGTATGCCGCCAACGGCAGCAAATTCCCGAGTTCCCCCTCCTGCGGCGCGGCGGGCGACCCGGGCAAGGAACCGCTCAACGACCCGGTGATGCTGCAGGTCAAGGTGAAGGTGCCGCTGAACGCCCGCTCGTTCAGCGTCGACATCTACTTCTCGAGCCGCGAGTTCCCCGAATATGTGTGCGAGTACAACGATTTCTTCGTCGCGCTCCTCGATTCGACCTACACCTCAAGCGACCCGAACCTCCAGAACCCCACCGATAAGAACCTCGCGATGGACGAGGCGGGCAATCCGGTCGGCATCAACCTCGCGCCGGCAGGGCTGTTCCGCGTCTGTTGTCAGGGTGGCGCCCTCCAGTGCGGGTATGACCCTCTTCACAACTACGCGCAGTTCTGCACGCTCGGCCCCGACGAACTGACCGGCACCGGGCTTTACGACGGCGACGACAAGAACGGCGCGACCGGTTGGCTCGTCACGAAGGGCAATGTGGTGCCGGGCGAGGAGATAACGCTCCGGTTCGCGATATGGGACGCGCTCGACCATGTCCTCGATTCGGAGGTCATACTCGACAACTTCCGCTGGTACCCGGTCGAGGTGAAGCCGGGGACGAGCATCCAGCAATAGCCGCCTCATGGACCATGGCATCATCCGGCAACTCGTCCGGTCGCTCCGCGCTCTGCCCGGCGTGAACCAGCGACAGGCGGAGAGGATCGCGTTCACGCTCCTGCAGGACCGGACGGCACGCGCCGCTCTCGATGAGATCGTCTCGACGCTCTCGCTCACCGACCCCTGCCCGCGATGCGGCTGGTTCATCGAACGGGAACAGCCCTGCGCGAACTGCGGCGGGGAACATAGCGTCATCTGCGTCGTCGAGAACTTCTCCGACCTGCTCGGCATCGAGCGGACGGGACAGTTCGCCGGGTCCTACCACCTGCTCGGCGGGCTTATCGCGCCGCTCGAGGGGACCCTGCCGGAGGACCTGAACGCGGAGCCGCTCAGGGAACGCGTCGAGGCGGGCGGCATCGCGGAGGTCATCCTCGCACTGCCGGCCACCATCGAAGGGGAGGCGACGATACACTACCTGCACGAACTCTTGGCGCCGACCGGCGTCACGCTGACCCGCATCGCGCGGGGCATCCCGTCGGGGTCGAAGGTCGAATATCTCGACCGCAAGACGGTCGGCAACGCGATCGCCGAACGGGTCAAGGTGTCTTCAGGGCTGTCGGAATAACTTCGGGTATCAGAGCGGCGGGAAGAGCGTGTCGCCGTTCGCCATGACCTCGGTGCAGGTCCAGTTGGCCGGGATGCATTTCTGTCGCCAGATGTTGGGTCCCTCCTCCTTGATGACATTCTGCGCACCGCCTTTGAACAGCACATTGTCGGTCGAGAGCACCACCTGTTTGTCGGTCCAATGGACGGTACCGTCGATGGTCTGCGTCTCGCCGGTCCCCTTCACCGTGCCCCAGAGTTCGGACGACGATTTCTCGACGATGTGGGTCACCCCGTTCGACAGGCCGGCGTTGACATTGACCCGCAAGCCCGGGATGCTGTCGTTGTCCCAATCTTCGACATCGGGGTCGGTCGGCTCGGTCGGCAGTTCGTAGGTGCCGGGGTCGGCCGGGAGTATCGACTGCTTTATCGAGCGCAGTTCCCAGTAAGGCGCCTGATAGTAGGTGCCGTCGAGTTCTATGTCGGCCTCCTTGTGAAGCATGATGAGCGCGTCGGCGAACGACTGCGGCATCAGTATCTTTATCGGGTTGAGCGCCGTCTTGTTCTCGATGACGATGTGGCATATCTTCGAGTCGACCAGGATATGACCGCCCTGCTGGCGCTGGGTCATCCGGAACAGCGTCCGTATCTCGGCGGTCGCGGCATCGAACCCGGCAACCTTCGCGGTGGCGGTGAATATCATCTGCTGGGCCCAGTCGCCGCAGACCTCGGGATAGGCGCCCGGCTGGCAGTCGGGATCGGTGTCGTCCGGCACCTCGCCGTCCGTCTCCTCGTCGGATAGCAGTCCATCGGTCGTGTCATCGGGGATGATCGTCTGATCCGACGGATCGACCGCGTCGTCCGACAGATCCGACTCGTCCGGCAGGTCGGACTCTCCGGTCGCGGCATCTTCGTCGACCACCGCCTCGTCGGTCACGGTGTCATCGGTCACCGCCGACTCGTCGGGGACGGTGTTCGTGTCGGTCTGCGGGCCGGTCGATTCATCGCCGCAGGAAACGATGAAGAGCAGAGCGCAGAAAAGTACAGACGCTTTTTTCATTCCTTTTTCTCCATATCTTTGTCCTTGGGGTTTTCCTCTTTTTTCTTGTCGAGATAGAAGGTGAGCCATACCCCCGCGCTGACGAGCAAGCCGTCGCTCCGGTAGCCGGGGTAGCCGGGGTTGTTGGTCTGGAATCCATCCGATTCCACGAGGTGCGTGCCGTCGTAGTCGCTCACCGATTCGGGGAATTCGTCGACCACCGTGCCGCTCTTACCGGTGCCGGTCTTGGTGGCGGCGGCGGTCGCCGGCACACCGGTCACCTTGTTCTGCGTCCGGTCGAACAGGTAGTGACACTGCACCCCGACGCCG
>JAKQHE010000193.1 GCA_029573155.1 bacterium | reverse complement strand
CGTCGCGCCCGATGACCGGGTCGAGTTTCCCGGCGCGCGCCAACTCCACGAGGTTGCGGCCGTAGCGCTTCAGCGCCTCGTTGCCGTTGTTTTCCGGTGTCATGCCATTCCGGTTGTCCATCTTATGCCTCCCTGATGGTCGGGATACCTAATAAACACGATCGGAAGGATTTCAAGTTGACTATCTTCACTTATCCGGTACTATGCCGCCGACGATCGACGAGGAACTGATGCTGGTCCTGAAAGACATATCGAAACAGTACGGCGGGCAGACCATATTCGACCATGTCACCCTGCCGCTCTCGAAGAAGCGGACGGCGCTGGTCGGCATGAACGGCTCGGGCAAAACGACGCTCATGAAGATCATCGCCGGTATCGAGTATCCCGACACCGGCTCGATGGTGACGAAAAAGAACTGTCTTATCGAGTATTTGCCTCAGCAGGCGGCCTACGAGTTCACCGGCACCGTCTATGCGGAGGTCTCGGCGTGGCTCAATTCCGACCGGCTGAACGGGCTTCGGGCGCAGGAGGCCGAGATACTCCGGCGACTGGAGAGCGATCCCGAGCCGGACGACGCGCTCCTGACGGAACTTTCCGAGGTGGTCGAGGACATCCACCATCTCGAGGTGAAGGAGCGACGCAAGAACTCGGTCGACACGATACTGCTCAATCTCGGCTTCGAGAAAAGCGACTGGGATCGCCCCGCCAACACGCTGAGCGGCGGCTGGCAGATGCGGCTGGCGCTCGCCCGGGTGCTCGTCCGCGAGCCCGATGTGATACTCCTCGACGAGCCGACCAACTATCTCGACATCGCCACGATAGACTTCCTCGCCTCGTGGCTCCTCAACTTCGAGGGACAGGCGCTCCTCGTCTCGCATGACCGCGATTTCCTCAACCGCGTGGTCGAGGAGACCTGGGAGGTCTACGGCGGCTCGGTCGGCATCTACCGCGGCAACTACGACTACTATGTCGTCGAAAAGGAGCAACGGGTCGCGGTGCTCGCCAAACAGCGCGAGAAACAACTCGACGAGATACGCGGCCTGCAGGATTTCGTCGACAAGAACCGATACAACGCCGCCACCGCCGCGCTCGCCCAGTCGAAACTCAAGCAACTCGAAAAGATAAAGGGGTCGCTCATCGTCCTGCCGCGCACCCCGCCGACGATGACCTTCCGCCTGCCGCCGCCCAAGCGGGGCGGCGAGATAGTCGCCGAGATGCAGGGACTCTGCCACCGCTTCGGCGACCTCAAGGTGATCGACGACTACAAACGCATCATCACGCGGCGGGAACGGATAGCGCTCCTCGGCCGCAACGGGTTCGGCAAATCGACGCTCATGAACATCCTCGGCGGCGAAATAGAGCCGACCGCCGGCGCCTGCGCGCTCGGCAAGGACATCGAGGTAAGTTACTTCCGCCAGCACGAGATAACGCTCCTGCCCCCCGACATGACGGTCATCCGCTTCGTCGAATCCATCGCCGGGTTCGACATGATGGGGAAAGTGAAGACGCTTCTCGGCTGTTTCCTCTTCTACGAGGACGATTGGGATAAGAAGATCGCGGTGCTGAGCGGCGGCGAAAAGGTGCGGCTCGCCTTCATCCGGATGATACTGAGCCCCGGCAACCTCCTGCTCCTCGACGAGCCGACCACCCACCTCGATATCGACTCGAAGGAGGTGCTCCTGCGAACCCTGCAGGATATCGACGCCACCATCGTCTTCGTCTCGCACGATTCCCATTTCATCAACTCTCTCGCCACCTCGGTCGTCTATTTCCGCGGCCGGTGCGACATGGTCAACTTCCCCGGCACCTATCAGGAATACCTGAACATGTACGGCCACGACATCATCTTCGACGAGGCCGAGGACCGGCGACCGGTCGAAGGACCGGTCTCGAAGGGAAAGGTGGATCACGCCCTGCGCAAGGAACTGCGCAACAAATTGAATAAACTAAAGAAAGATATAGAGAGTACCCAAAAGGAGATCGCCAAGCGCGAAGAGGAAAAGATGGCGCTGGCGGCGAAACTCGCGCAGGGTGTCGGCGACATCGCGCTCCAGAGCAAACGGCTCGCCCGGCTCGAAGAGGAACTGCTCTCCCTGATGAGCCGGTGGGAGGAAAGCTCCGCCGCGTTCGAAAAACTCAGCAAAGAGAGCGACGGGTAGGCCGAAGGGGACGGGAACTATTCCGAAGAGAGCAGGAACGGTATCGTCACCTCGGTGATGGTGCCGTTGAACTGCGGGAAGGTCCATTTCTTCTTTATCATGTCCTTGACGCATTGTTCGAGGTTGGTCCCCTTGAACTTCTGCGTGTTCGTTTCGACCTTGGCGACCCGACCGCTCCCGAGGACGCTGACGGTCACCTCGAGTTTGCCCGACAGCGACGCATCGAGTTTGAGCGAACGGTTGTAACAGTAGGCGATAGTGCTGCTCGAATGCTCCTTGACCACCTTGGATATCTGTTTGGACGACAGTTCCTCCTGTACCTCGACCGGCTTTTCGGCGCCACCCGCCTTACCGATCTCCTTGCGTGAGCCGACCGCTGCGTTCTTGGCGAGGAGCGACCGGCGGAATTGCTCGATCTCCTCGTCGGATACCTTGTCGAACAATCCCGCCCTTTTCTTCGGGGGCTCCTGCTTCGCCGCGGCCTGACCGGCGGCGGCCTGCGCCTGTTCCTGCGCCTCCTCTCTCTTGATGTCGGCGAGTATCTCGGCGAGCAGTTCCTTCTCGCGGCTCTTTTCGACCTTTTTGACCGCTATCCCCTTCACCTCGTCAAGTTTCGTGACACCCGACGCCATGCGGACCCGTTCAAGGTCTATCGTCTCCATGGGGGGTAATTCTTCGACGACGGTACCGAGCAGTTCCTGTCCTTCCTTGGTCTGGAACAGCGTGTACATCACCTTGATCGCTGATCCCAGCATCGCTACACAGGCGAGCGCGGTGATGGCCCACCGCACAACGGGCCGCTGCTGGAAAGCGAGCTTCTGTTCCTCCTTTGAAACATCGGAGAGCAGTTGTCGCGTCTGCTTGCGCTCCATCGCCTCGTCGTCGGTACCGAGCGCCTTTTTCATCGACTCCTCGGCCTGCGCCTCGTAGGCGGAGAATATCTGCGCAAAGGCGGGATAGTCCTTCAGTTTTACCCAGTCGGTGAGAGACGGTTCCCAGATGTAGGCGCTCTTGAGAAGTCCACCGTTCGTTATCTTTTCGGCGATCTCCTCGAAGGTGTAGACATGGTCGTCGTTGACCAGTCTGAACTTCCGTTCCATCGGTCATCCTCGCAGGCAAAGTGTAATGATTTTGCCTGATTTCGTTGCCGATGTCAAACAAATCGTCCGCACAGCCCTTTTATTGACTTTTGAGCGGTGGCGCATAGGTTTACATTCGGCATTAGGTAATGCTTTCCGAGGAGATATATCATGGGTCGCATTCAGGAACATCCGGTACTCGAAACGAAAAAGGAAACACGGCAGGTATCGTTCACCTTCGACGGCGCAAAGATGACCGGCATCGATGGTGAGATGATCAGCTCGGCGCTCTTCGCCGCCGGCATCACCCGCTTCTCGCTCCACCGCAAGGACGGAGCGCCGCAGGGGATATTCTGCGCCAACGGCCAGTGCTCGCAGTGCACCGTCATCGTCGACGGTCATGCCCAGAAATCGTGCGTCACACCGCTGCGCGATGGGATGGATATCCGGACGCTCGACCGACTCCCGGCGCTCCCGGCCGACGATGAACCGCTGCGCAACTATGAGAAGAAGGTGGTCAACTGCGATGTGCTGGTGGTCGGCGGTGGTCCCTCGGGGCTCACCGCGGCCATCGAACTGGCGAAACTCGGTCTGCGTATCGTGCTGGCCGACGACAAGGACCGGCTCGGCGGCAAACTGGTGCTCCAGACCCACAAATTCTTCGGCTCGGAGGAGGACTGTTACGCCGGGACACGCGGCTACGAGATCGCCAAGATACTCGAAAAAGAACTGCGCTCATATAAAAATGTGACCATCTACCCCGAGACCTCGGTGGTAGGCATCTACAAAGACCGTAAGGCGGGACTCTTTGTCGAGAACCGACGTTACCTGATCGTCAGTTTCGAAGGGCTCATCGTGTCGGCCGGGGCGCGGGAGAGATCGATCGTCTTCCCCGGCAACGACCTTCCCGGCGTCTACGGCGCGGGCGCCTTCCAGACGCTCGTGAACCGCGATCTGGTGCGGGCGGCCAAGAAGGTGCTCATCGTCGGCTCGGGCAATGTCGGCCTCATCGCCGCCTACCACGTCCTGCAGGCGGGCATCAATGTCGCCGGCATCGTCGAGATAGCGGGCGAGATAAGCGGCTACAAGGTCCACGCCGATAAAATTCGGCGCATGGGGGTGCCGATATACCTGAGCACCACGGTCCTGTCGGCCGCCGGGAACGGCACGGTCGAACGGGTGACGGTCGCCGAGGTCGATAAACAGTGGAACCCGCTCCTCGAGACGGCGCGCACCTTCGCGGTCGATACGCTCCTCATCGCGGCGGGGCTCACCCCGGCCGACGAATTCTACGACATGGCCGAACATTTCGAGTTCAAGGTGGTGAAAGCGGGCGACGCCGACGAGATCGCCGAGGCGTCGAGCGCCATGTTCGGCGGCCGCATCGCGGGGCTCAAGATGGCCAAGATGCTCGGCGAGGATGTGGTCATCGACGATACATGGCTTAAAAAGGCCGAGGTGCTCAAAAGCAAGCCCGGCGAGGTCTTCCCGCTCGATCCGGTGACGCTCTCCGATAAATTCAAGCCGATATTCACCTGTCTCGAAGAGATCCCCTGCAATCCCTGCACCACCGTCTGCCCGAAAAGCGCGATAAAACTTAAGGACAAGATCGGCACCATCATGGATGTCCCCTACCTCGCCGGCGAGTGCATCGGCTGCGGCATCTGCGTGGCGGCCTGTCCGGGGCTGGCGATAACGCTCGCCCGGAAAGTGGACGAAAAGACGGCCGAGGTGATGCTGCCGCACGAATACATCGCATCGTTCAAGGTCGGCGACAAAGTGACGCTCACCGACATCGACGGAAAGGAGATCGAAAAGGCCGAGGTGGTCAAACTCCAGCAGAACAAGAAATACCGCACGACGCTGGTCACCGTCCGCATGAGCGTGAAGAATGCCGCTATCGCCGCCGGCATCCGGGTGCAGGATGAAAAAGAGACCCGGCCGCTTCCCGAACCGGTGCTCGACCATATTCCCGACAACGGCATCGTCTGCCGCTGCGAGCGGGTGACGCTCGGCGAGGTGGTGAAGTTCATCAAGGAGCACAAGGTACGCGACATCAACCAGCTCAAACAGATACGGGTCGGCATGGGGGCCTGCGGCTCGAAGACCTGTTCGGTCCAGTTCCCGCGCGTCTTCCGGGCGGCGGGGGTCGACTTCTCGACCGTCGCCGAAGGGTCCATCCGGCCGCTGTCGGTCGAAACACCGATGTCCGCCCTCATCAACGAGACGGAGGGAGAATGACATGAAGACCTACGATATCCTCGTCATCGGCGGTGGTTCGGTCGGCGTACCGGTGGCGCTCTATCTCGCCCAGAAAGGGAAGAAGGTGGCGGTCGTCGAGAAACACGCGTCGGTCGGCCGCGGCCAGAACCGCGCCGCGATCGGCGGCATCCGCGCCACCCACAGCGATCCGGCCAAGATAAAGATATGCCAGATGTCGCTCGACATCGTCCGCAAAATGGAGCACGAACAGGGGCTCCACATCGACTGGCATCAGGGTGGCTATCTGTTCCCGGTCTACGACACCGAACGGGAGCGGTCGCTCAAGAACCTGCTCGAGGTCCAGCACAAATTCGGCCTCAACATCGACTGGATAGATGCCGAAGAGGTCCAGCGCTTATGCCCCGGCATCAATCCGCGCGGCCTGCGGGGCGGCACCTATTCGCCCGAGGACGGCTTCGCCTCGCCGCTTAAGACCGCCGGCGCCTTCTACAAACTCGCCTGCGACGCCGGGGTCGATTTCTACTTCTACGAGACGGCCCTCTCGTTCGAGAAGAAGGACACCAAGATAGTCTCGCTCAAGACCGACAAGAACACCTTCTCGGCGGGTCTCATCATCAACGCCGCCGGTGGCGACGCGCGCAAGATCGGGCAACTGGTCGGCGCCGATCTACCGGTCTATCCCGACAGCCACGAAGGAGGCATCACCGAACCGGTCCAGCGCTTCTTCGAGCCGATGATCGTCGATATCCGCTCCGATGGCCATAGCGACAACTACTACTTCTATCAGGCGGTCGGCGGGCAGGTGATCTTCTGCATCACCCCCAACCCGAAGCACTACGGCAAGGACATCGACAACACCTCCGAGTTCCTGCCGCTCTGCGTCCGTCGGATGTTGGAACTCTACCCGCGGCTCCGCAACATCCGCGTCCGCCGCACCTGGCGCGGCCTCTACCCGATGACGCCCGACGGCTTCCCGATAGTGGGTTACACCAAGGAGACCGACAACATGCTCCACCTCGTCGGGATGTGCGGGCAGGGCTACATGCTCGGGCCGGGGCTCGGCAAGGTGATCGCCGAGACCATCTGCGACAACAGCAAGGACTACAAATTCATCTTCGACCAGCTCTCCCCCTACCGCGCCTTCACCGGCACCGAGATGCTCAAATAATGACCGCGTTCCTCGAAGTGCTCGACACATTCAAGCCGAAAAAGAACGCCCGTGCCCATGCCGTAGAATTGCTGACCGATATTGCGCGCCGCGACAGCATCAGCCCCGAGGCGGTGCTGGAGAAGGTGGGCGCTTCGGAACTGCTCGTCAGGCCCGGTCATCCGTTGGAGAACTTCGACGAACTGGTGAAACGGCTGGAGGCGCTCCGCTATCCGCTCTGGACCTCGAAAAAGGAGCGGCTGAACGCTCTCTGCGCGCGCCTGGCGGCGAAAAGCGGCGTGACCGCCACCTACCCCTCCTTTGCCGAGGGCGACACCGTGACGCTCTCGTTCAAGGTCAAAAGCGCTGCCGACCTCACCGAACGGCTGGCGGCCCTCGACCGCGAAAAAGATACCGTTGAGAAGATAGTCCGGGAGTTGGGCGAATAAATTGCCGTCAAAGCTGGTTCAAATCAGAGAATCATAGATTCGTGCTTGACGCTTATCATTCCACTTGAATATAACAACAATCAGATGGGAAACAAACACACAACCAACCAATAATATTATGGCATATGTCGCATAGCCATAATAATCTCTTGTGTATTTAATCATGTAGCCAAAGGTAGAGAACACTACTATAAACCATATTATCACTGATGCGACATTGTAATATGCCGTAGAGTATCCTTCATCTTTTTCCTTTCTAACAATTCTTATCATGTTCATAAGTAAAATACCCGCCAAGAAGGGAGCAAGAAATAATGCAAACAAATTATCCAGAACCACGTCGATGATCAGATAGAACAGATAGCAAGAGAGTAATGCTATAGCGAAGGAAACAATGCTGCCCAACAAAATCCTTCTCATTTTTCTCCGCTTCCTACAAGTATCGCTGCTGGCATCAGTAGTTCCATTGTCACTCCCCAAGACACCGCCATTGTGCCGGATGGCATCGCCTTTGTCAAGCCGATGCCCGACCAACAAGAAAAGACATGAAAAATACAAGAATCAACAGATTTTTGTTGCTTTTGCTGTTTTTCATGCTAATATCGCCTTGTGATTGACTGTCGCCGACCATCCGTCGGCATCGGAGGAACCATGATCATTTCTTTCAGTTTCGAGAACTTCTTTTCCTTCCTTGAACGGACAGAGGTGTCTTTCCTCGCCGGGAAACAAGACCCCGACACCGCCCACTACACCACCACCGACACCGGCCTTCGCCTATCAAAACTGATGAGCGTCGTCGGCGCGAACGGCAGCGGCAAGACCAACATCCTGCGCGCCTACAACTTCCTTATGTGGCTCATGCGCGAATCCTTCAAACTGGAGCCCGATGCCGAAATACCGCTCGACCAGTTCCTTTTCACCGGCGACCCGCGTCAGGAAACATCGTTCTCTCTCCTCTTTGAACTGGACGGACAGGTCTATCGCTACGAACTCTCCCTCACCAAGAAGCAGATACTGAACGAGATATTCTCCGTCAAGAACGGAAGTAACTTTCGCTACCTATTCAAACGCACTTGGGACCAGAAGAGCACTGCCTACACAGTACGGGAACAGGATTTCGGCAAAAAGGTTGAGGCGATCGCTACCGGTCTGTTGAACAAACGAAACAACTCCACCCTCTTTTCCGGCCTTGTTTTCACGAACTACGAACCGCTCAAACCGATGGTTGAATACCTTGCCAGCCATAAGACCAATGTGTCCCGGCTCGGCGCCGCCGCGGTCATCGACACGATAAACCCCGAAATGGTAGCCGCCCTTTGCGTGAAGTATCCGGAGATACGGAGTTCCATCGAATCGCTCATGGCGCGGATAGACCTCGGCATCAGCGGCATTGACATCAGGGAGATACCGCTGCCCGAAGCGGTCCAGAAACAGTTGGGGATCGCCAAGGCATACACCCCATTCGGCAAACACACCGTGAAGGGCGCGGAGTATGCGTTGCATTTCCGCATGGAATCGAACGGCACGCAGAATCTGTTCGTCCTCCTTTACCAACTGCTGGCCGCTCTCTCGCGGCCGGGGATCGCGGTCATGGATGAATTCGAGGCGAGTCTGCACCCGCACATGATACCGGCAATACTCGATCTGTTCGTTTCGCCAGAGACCAATCCGCATAATACTCAGTTAGTCTTTACCTCGCACAGCGCCGAGGTTTTCAATCTGCTCGACAAGAATCAGATACTGCTCGTCGAGAAAGATCCCGAGACATTGGTCAGTGAGGCATGGCGGCTTGATGACATGAACGGTGTCCGCCGCGACGATAACCTTTACGCCAAATACATGGCGGGTCGCTACGGCGCCGTCCCGCGACTGTAAGGAGGCGGACAATGTCACGCACCGACCCTCACAAGAAAAAACCGCGCTCACCACAGAGGACGCTTCTCATTGTATGCGAAGGATACACCGAACATGCTTTCGTGCGTCATCTGAAGGAAACATATTTCTCCCGCTCAAACGGTCATATTGCCGTGCAAAATGCTTACGGTGGCGATCCATCTTCCATAATCAAAAAGGCCGAAAAGATCCTTGCATCGCAAGCCTTCGACCGTTGCTTGCTGGTGTTCGACAGCGATCGTATCGGAAAAACAAAAATCCCGGAGAAAGTTTGTCGCACCACCGTGAAGAGCATTATTCCCCGCCCTTGCATCGAGAATCTCTTTCTTCGCGTTTTAAACAGCAAATCCATCCCAAGAACAACGGACCTATGTAAGAAAGAATTTGACACGAAGCATCTGAAGAAGCACAAAAAGACCGAGCCGGCGACCTACGCCATTCTTTTCCCCGAGACCCTGCTGGAAAAAAAACGGGGCGCGATCACCGAACTTGATCAGCTTATCCTCATCATACAAAACTGTGGATGGTGAACGAGTGACCATCGCCCGCATTGTTGCCGACAAAAGTCTTACCGATCTGACGCTGGCCGGGAAGGCGGCGGCGCGTTTTGGTCTGCCGATCGAACGGTTGACCAAGGATGAACTGGTCGCCGAGATAACGGCCCTGCCGTTGGAAGAGCGATATCAACTGGCGAAGCGAACGCTCTTCTTCACCACCCGCAAAGGACCGTTCCTGTCGGCCTGTCGCTGTCCCTCGGGCGCCGACTACCGCTGCTGCGGCTACCACACCATTCAGAGCGTGTCGGGCTGCCCATTCGACTGTTCCTACTGCATCCTACAGCACTACATCGGCAACAATCCGTTTATCTCGATATTCGTGAATCGTGAGTCGGTTGAAGAGGAGCTGCGGATCCACCTTGCGACGCACCGCCATATCCGCGTCGGCACCGGCGAACTGGCCGACAGCCTCGCGCTCGACGATCTCTTGGATGAATCGGGCTTTTTCCTCTCGATGATAGCGCGGAACGGCTGGGAAAAGCGGGTCACCTTTGAATTCAAGACAAAGTCGGACCGCGTCGATACGCTGATCTCAGCGCACCAGCGACATCCGGCCGTTGACTGCGTCGCCGGATTCACCCTGACGCTCGACCGCTTCCATGCGACCGACGAGATCGGCACCGTCCCGGTGGCAAAGCGACTTCACGCGGCGGCCCGTTGTGCGGCGGCCGGAGTGCGGGTGGCGTTCCATTTCGACCCGCTGGTGATGCAGGAACAGTTCCTCGACGACTACCGTATCCTCGCGGCTCAGGCGCTGGGCACGGTGCCGCACGAAAAGATAGCGTGGATAAGCATGGGCGGCCTGCGTCACACCGTTTCGATGACCGAACTCATCCGCCGCCGCTGGCCCGATTCGGTGCTCACCTTGGGCGAGATGTTCC
>JAKQHE010000185.1 GCA_029573155.1 bacterium | reverse complement strand
ACCGGCGGCGCCGAAGGGGATCGAATCGGTCTTGGCGATGGGGGAGAAGCCGTCGGGCAGTTGCGCCACATGATCGCCGTGGCTCATCCATACCTGCGTTCTCTTCGACACGCCGCGCAGGAGCGGCGAATCGGGCGCGGTCACCTCTATCATGGCCCGGCCGTACTCGCGGGCGTGTCCGCTCCCCAGTTCGCCGCCCAGTTTGTGGGCCGTGAGTTGCATCCCGTAGCAGATGCCGAGTATCGGGATGCCGAGGTCGAACAGTTCCTTCGGCACATCGGGGGCGCCGGGGTCGGTGACCGAACTGGGGCCGCCCGAAAAGATGATGCCGTCGGGGGCGAATTTCTTGATGAAGTCGATGCCGACCGAATAGGGGTGCAGTTCGCAGTAGACATGCATCTCGCGGATGCGACGGGCGATGAGCTGGTTGTACTGTGAACCGAAATCGAGAACGAGTATCCGGTGCATGTTGCCTCCTTGCGGCCTGAGGGGACTCTCGCGGTCAGGGTCCTATGCTAGCACGCCCTGCCGCTTTTTTCAACATTATGTCAGAGCGCGGCGCGGAGAAGTTTCCGTGCCGCCGTCAGATTCTCCTTGGACGAGGAATCGCCCATCATACGGGCGAGTTCGCGGACCCGTTCATCGCCCTCGACGGGGCGTATCGATGATTCCATCGCGGTAGCGGAGGTCGATTTCTCCACGACCAGATGGGCGCCGGCCCGCGCCGCTGTCTGTGGGAAATGGGTGACCACGAGTATCTGGTTGCTCCGGGAATTCTTTTTGAGTTCCTCGGCCGCCCGCGCGGCGACCTCGCCGCCGATGTTCGCATCTATCTCGTCGAAGAGGATGAATCGCCCCGCGTCGTTGTCGACCAGTTTGAGTGCGAGCAGGAGGCGCGAAAGTTCGCCGCCGGAGAGGTTCTTGATGCCGTACAGGTCGCCCGAGCCGATGGTGTTGATGAGGAACCGGAGCGTGTCGAGCCCGGCGGGGCAGAGATCGTCGCTGGGCGCGAGATCCAGTTTGAAGACGACACGATCCATGCCGAAACGGAGCAGGTGGTCGGTCAATCGTTTCTCAAGTGGCGCTACCGCCTTCTGTCGCAGTTTCCGCATTTTCAGCGCCGTCTTTTCGGCCTCGTCGCGGACCTTGCGCCGCCGCCGGATCAGCTCCTCGATGCGCTCCGGGGCGCGGGAGAGTTCCGCCAGTTCCCTTTTCATCGCGTTGTGTCGCTCGATGAGGGCGGCCGCATCTTTCACGCCGTGTTTCATGAGCAGACGGTTCAGACGATCGTGCCGCTCCCGGAGGTCGCTCTCATCATCCCCGTCGGGTTCCATGTGTGCCGAAAAGGCCGCAAGGGTACGTTGCAGGTCGCGGCATTCGATGAGCGCCGACGAGGCGCGCGAGGGGAGATCGCCGAGGTCGGCGATACGTGACAGGTCGGTGAGTGCCCGTTCGGTCGGGCTGAATGCCGCTACCGTCGCGTGGAGCCCCTCGTCGCTTTTAGCGAGAAGTTCCTCTATCTTTTTGCGGTTCTCAAGTAACAGCATCTTTTGCTTCAGGCGATCCTCTTCGCCGGCCTGCGGCCGGAACTCGTCCATCTCCCGTATCTGGAATTCGAGGTAATCGCGACGCGTCGGGTCGTCCTGCCGACGCAGATCCTCCAGCTCCTCATCTATCGCGCGCAGGTCTCTCCATCGGGCGGCATAGGTCTCTTTCAGTTCATCGCTCAAGGCGGTCGCGTCGAGGACCGATAATTGATATTCGGGCTTGAAAAGTTCTCGATTCTCGAACTGTGACGAGATCTCCATGCGGTCGGCGAAGAGTCGCTGGAGATCCTGCGCCGCCACGGGGCTGCCGTTCAGAGAGAGGATGTTTTTTTCACCGATGACGCGGCGGAGGGTAATGGTCCGGTCCTCTTCCGGCTCGATGCCGAGCGTGTCGAGGTCTTCATGCAGAGAACGATCGCACGGCTCCAACTCGATGATCGCCGCGATCTCGCCGGTCTTGCCCCACGGGCCGGTGAGCCCTTTGTGGGCCTTGCCACCGAGCAGGAGTTTCACCGCCTCGACGAAAAGACTTTTGCCGCTCCCGGTCTCGCCGGTGACGGCGGTCAGTCCGTCGTCGAGGGGAAGGTCGGCCTTCTGTATGATGAGGAAGTTGCGTAAGAGGATCGACCGTATCTTCACCGCGCGCTCCTGTGGACCGGGGGACGGCCCATTCTATACACCGGCGGCGGGCGATTGCAAATCTTTAAGGATGGCGCGCGCGGGGGGTGTGGAAAGGAAGCGGATGAACCTTTCCAGCAGAAAGAAACTGCCGGTGACAAGTAACGTCGAACCGTTCGCCCGAAGAGTTTCGAGCGCCGTGGTCATCGTCATGACGGCGTCGGTCCCGGGAAGCAGGCGTCCCCGCAGAGCGGGCGGAACGCGGTCCACTATTTCCGCCGTCGATGCACCGCGGTCGTTTCCCTCGTCGAGTCCCACGATGCGGATATCGCGCACCGCCGGAGCGAGAAGGCCGAGCATCGCGCCGATATCCTTGTCTTTCATCGCGCCGAACAGGAGGTGGGGACGGAGGTGCTGGGCGTCGAGGTGCCGCACAAGCGCCTCGACGGCGGGGGGATTGTGGGCCACATCGAGAATGATGCGGTCGTGGAGCCGCTGGAAACGGCCCGGGATGGAAAGCGCCGAGAAGTCGGGAGCGATGTCGCAGCCTTCGGTCAGCGTGACCGCGCGGTGGGCAAGGAAAAGGTTCGCGCGCTGTTCCGGCGAGAGCGATGCCCGCGACGGCGCTGTGAACCGGTCGGGTGGCGTGAAGGTGGCGCGTTCCACCCGGCAGGCACCCGCCGCGAGCGCGTCGCGCTCCATACGGTCGGCGAGATCGTCGGGGATGGTCGGACCGAGCAGGAGACGGTCACCCCGGTGGACTATGCCGAGTTTCTCGGTCGCTATCTCTTCGGCGGTCCGGCCCAGTATCTGGGTATGGTCGAGTCCTATCGAGGTGATGATATCGGTCTTGGGCCAGTTGATGACGCTCGTCGCGTCAAGCCGTCCGCCGAGCCCGACCTCGACCACTGCCCGTTCGACACGCTCTTCCTCCCACCAGCGCCACGCGAGGAGGAAGGTCACCTCAAAAAAGGAGAGTTCGTGGAATATCCCTATCTCCTGCTCGAGTTCGTGGAATATCCGCTCGACCGTCGCGTCTGATATCCTCCGTCCGTCGACCAGTATCCGTTCATTGAAATCGGTGATGTGGGGCGAAACGAAACAACCGGTGCACAGGCCCGAACCGCGAAGAAGATGGTCGATGGCGTGGACGGCGGTCCCTTTGCCGTTGGTCCCGGCGACATGGTAGACCGGTATCTCGCGCCGTTTGACGGTGGGGAACGCCTCGACGACCCGACCGAGTCCCAATTTTATGCCGCCGCGCCGCTTGTAGAGGTCCTCGAGGAACGATATGTTCATGCGGTACGGTCGGCGACGACGCTGAGGGTCTCAAAGGTGAAGCCACGATCCTTGAATCGTCGGATGGCGGCCCGTGTCCGTTTGATCTTCCGCTCGATGCCGTAGGCGAGGTCTGGTTGTTTGCCACGCAGGGACTCGAGCGCCGGACCATCGGCGGTCTCGGCGAAGTCTATCGCATGCATCTCGATGTGAGCGATATCCCGTTTCAGGGCACGGGAGACCATGAGATGGGCGAGTATCGCCGGGAAGGCGATGAGCGCCGTGCCGATGAGCGGTAGGCCGACCGGCGGGAACAGGGTGGTTATCGGCAGTTCGACGAGACCGCCTTCGAGCATGAGCGGTTCCTGCGGGCCGCATCCTTCGACGAAGGACCCGACGAAGGAGGCCGAGCGCTTCCCCGCGAGCCGTTTAAGCCAGATGAGGATCTGCTTGGCGGTGTGGTAGAAAGGAGAAGGGAGCCGCGACGCGTCGTAGCGGTAGCCCATCTCGCGCAATGCGGCGAGCATCGCCGGCGAGGTATTGTAGCCGGGGGCGCGGAAGCCGCGCGGGGTCATGCCGGTATTCTCACGGAGGGCGAAGGCGTTCCGTTTGAGGTCGGTCACGATATCCTCCTGCGGCCGGAGCGACAGACGGTAATCGTGCGAGAAACTATGGTCGGCCAGTTCGCAGCCGGCGTCGGCCGCCTCGCGCAAGAGCGCCCATTCATCGGGGCCAAGCGATCCGCCGGTGACGAACAATGTCGCCGGGATGCCTTCTTCTTTCAGCAGATCGATGAGCCGTCGGAGCCCGCTTTTCAGTATCGGATCCTCGCCGCCGCTCCATGGCAGACCGTGGATGGCATAGTAGGCGGGGGTGGGGTCGAGATCGACCGTGAAAGATACGGTAGGCATCGTCTTATATTCTTCTGATGCGTATGGCCCAGAAAAGGTAGGCGAGGTTGGAGATGACGCGGGGGACCCGTTTGAGGAGCCGTATCGAAGGAGCCCGTTTTTCGTCGAGCGATATCGGTATCTCGCGGATGTCGATGCCGGCCCGCTCGGCGCGGATGACGAATTCGGAGGCGAAGATGTCCTTGCCGACGAGGCATTTGTCGAGCACCGGCATGAGCGGCGCTTTGAGGAACGCCTTGACGCCGTGGGTGTCGGTCCCCTTGAAGCCGAGGATGATCTTGAGGAGCAGGTTCAGCACGAAGGTGGCGAATTTGCGCTTGAAGGGGCGTTCGTCCTTGGCCCCCTTCATCGCCTTGGAACCGACGATCATCTGCGCGCCGTTCGCCTTGAAGACGGCGAGCGCCTTCTCGTAGAACTCCGGAAGGCAGAGGTCTATCTCGTCGCAGACGATGATCTCCCCCTTGGCGCGGCGGATGCCCGCCTTGAGGGCGTTGCCGTAGTCGGGTTCGGGGTGGTGGAATATCGACATGCCGGGGAACCGTTTGGCGAGTTCCTCGCCTTTGGCGATGGTGTTGTCCTTGGAGCCGTTCTCGGCCAGTATCAGTTCAAAGTCGAAGTCGGCGCGGTACTTCTCCAGTTCGTCGTAGAGGCCGGTGACCGCCTGTTCGAGTATCTGTTCCTCGTTGTAGACCGGAATGACTATCGTGACCAGTTTCTTTTCCATCGCTCGGTCCCTCTTACGAGAAATCTTCCCAACTGGTCCGTTTCTGTTTGAGCATCTTGCGGAGTTTCATGACCGCCTTCGCCTCGATCTGGCGGATGCGTTCGCGGGTGACGCCCATATCCTTGCCGATCTCCTCGAGGGTGTAGGTCTCGGTCTCGCCGACGCCGAAGCGCATGCGGATGACCTTCTCCTCGCGCGGGGTGAGCCCGTCGAACAGGTCGCGGATGATCTCGGCCATGTTCTGCTTCGCGGCGTACTCCTCGGGGCCCATCGTCTTCGGGTCCTCGACGAAATCCTGAAGCTGGCTGTCCTCATCCTCGCCGATGGGCGTTTCGAGCGATATCGTCTCGCGCGCCGAGCGCCACACCTTGCGGATCTTTTCTTCCGGTATGTTCATCGCCTTGGCGACATCGGCGATGCCCGGCTCGTAGCCGTTCTTGTTGGTCAGTTCCTTGATGGTCTTGTTTATCTTGTTCATCATCTCGATCATGTGGACCGGTATGCGGATGGTCCGGCCCTGATCGGCGATGGCGCGCGTTATCGACTGGCGTATCCACCAGGTCGCGTAGGTCGAGAACTTGTAGCCGCGGCTGTATTCGAACTTGTCGACCGCCTTGATGAGCCCGATGTTGCCCTCGGCGATGATGTCCTTGAAGTCGAGCCCTCGGTTGTTGTACTTCTTCGCGATGGAGACGACCAGCCGCAGGTTGGCCTGTATGAGCTCGTTCTTCGCGAGTCGGACCGATTCTTCTGCGCGGTAGAGTTGGTCGGCGCAGGCCTTGAGATCCTTTGCCGACAATCCCGTTTCGGCCTCGAGTTTCTTGACACTGCGCTTGGTCTGGACGATGAGCGTGTATTTCTCGCGTATCTGCTGCATATTGCGCTTGTCCATGACGGAGAAGCGCTGAGGCCGCGAGATGATCTCGTTCATCTGGGCGAAACCCATGTTGAGCGAGCGTTCGATCTGGGCGATGCTCCGGTCGAGTTGCTCGACCTTGTCGCGATACATGCGGATGCGGTCGCCGAGCGTTTTGAGATAGTTCTTATTGAGCCGCATGTCGAGTACGACGGCGACCATCTGGTCGAGCCGGTCGTCGGCGAGCCGGTCCTTCATCTTACGCGTCCGGGCCGACAGCGTCTGCTTGAGCATCCGTTCGCGTTCGCGGTTGAGTTGTTTGAGCCGGTCGATGTGACGGGAGAGTGTCTCGATGATCTGGCGCTGACGCTCGA
>JAKQHE010000144.1 GCA_029573155.1 bacterium | reverse complement strand
CGCCGACTTCACCGCCCCCTACGCCGGCGATCTCCCGCAGACCGATCCCGACTGCCCGGCCGGCACCGGTGCGAACGACGGGGTGATGCTCACCGTCGACCTGAAGGTGCCGACCAACGCCTACGGACTCTCGTTCCTGTTCCGTTTCTTCTCTCACGAATACTGGCAGTTCACCTGTAACGCCTACAACGATTTCTTCATCGCGATGCTCGACACCGGCGCGGCGGGCATCCCAGCCGACAAGAACATATCGTTCGACAGCAACGGCTCCTATATCAGCGTCAACTCGAACGCCTTTTTCACCGTATGCCAACCGAAAACCGGCTATCCCTGCCCCGACGGCACGGATCCTCTCGCCGGGACCGGCTGGGACGAGCAGGAATACGACGACGAACTTGGCTGGTTCTATACCGGCGGTGCCACCAAATGGCTCGCGACCGCCGCCCCGGTCATCCCCGGAGAGACGATAAAACTCCGCTTCGTCGTCTGGGACACCTCGGACCGCAAACTTGATTCGCTGGTGCTCGTCGATAATTTCAAGTGGAACATCGAGGGTTCCGATCCGGTCGATGGCGACCCCGGTAACGACACCGATATCCTGCCCGACGGTGACAGCGATACCGATGTTGATACCGATGTCGGGCCCGACGCCGATTCGACCGGCCCCTCCACCTACGAGTGCTGGGACCTGAACCAGAATGGCACCTGCGATGTCGCCGATGAGGATCGGAGCGGCGACGGATTCTGTACTGAACGCGACTGCGGGTGAAGTTGCGGGAAAAGGTCAGTTGACGGTGAATTCGGCGGATATCCGCTTGCCTTTGGTCGTGAGCATCACGGAAAAATCGGGGAAGGTGCCCGTGACATCGTTCGCGGGACTGCCGTTCGGTTTCATCCACTGGCTGAAGGTGTACCCGCTGTTAGCCGTCAGGTGTATCTGCACGGTCGAGTTCACCGGATAGCAGACATTCTGCACGGGGTCCCCTTCGGTCGTCGGCTGACCGGCGGGATCGGTGGTGAAGGAGCCGGCCACGCCGAACACCTTCTGCTCGTTCTCATCGAAATGATAGATGGTGATATCGAGCGCGACATACCCTTCCGCACAGGTGAGCGGCACCGGTATCTGGTCGCTGTCAGGTATGCCTCCCTCGCCCTGATGCACATCCTCGTCGGAAAGGAGCTCGTCGTTCATGACCTCGTCGGGGATCTCTCCGTCGGTCAGGACATCGTCGGGCAGGATGCTGTCGGTCTGCGGCGTATCGGCATCGGTCACCGTCTCATCGGTCACCATCGGGCTGTCGTCGGAGAGCGGTCCCTCGGCGAACACATCGTCCTTGTCGCCGGTGGCGTCCTCGTCGTACACGGTCTCGTCGATCACCGCGTTGTCGGTAACGGTCTCATCGGTCGTCAGATCATCGGTGCCCGGCACCGTGGTCTTCGTTTCGCTACAGGCGGCGGCCAGTATCGCGACCAGCGCCAGCAGGATCGTCATCGTCAGGCGGAACATTTCTTTCATCGACCTCCTCCTTTTTTCTAGTTACCCGGCTTGCGCTCGGGGTTCTCTTCGCCTTTCATCTGTTCCTTCTTGTGCTTCTTCTTCATCTCGTTGCAGTCCTTCTTCTGCTCTTTCTTCATCTCCTTCTTCTCTTCCTTGAGCCCCTCCTTCATTTCTTTCTTGGCTTCCTGTTTCATCTCTTTCTTTTCCTGTTTCTGCTCTTCCTTCAGAGCCTTTCTCTCCTGTTTCTGCTCCTGTTTCATCTCTTTCTTTTCGGCGTTCTCTTCCTGTCCGGCCCGCTCACGGTCCCGTTCGCGGGTCTGGAGTTTCTGCTCCTCCCCCGAATTCTTGGTCTCTTCCTTCTGCTTCTCCTCGGTCTGCTTCTTTTCCTTCACCGGCTCGGTCGTCTCCTCGGCCGAAAGCGCCAGAGAAAAAACAAAAAGCCCAGCGATAACAACGAGCAACTTCTTCTTCATGGTCTCCTCCTTCTCATCATGACACGGCGGAATCTCATCACGCCCGTATGACGACCGGCGAAGCATAAAAGTTCCACAAGAAATTCCTATTTTTTGTGGAACTTTTTCCTGCTCTCCGGTATCCTACGATATATTTGGTTCACATCCAGTTCGGGAGGATCACCATGAGGATCGTCGCATGCAGTATTGTGACCCTTTTACTTGTCGCGTGTGTCCCACCCTACTCGCCGACCGGCGAGAAGGACCCGACTGCGCCGCAAGTGGCGACCGTTGTCCCCTCGGACGGCGCCGTGGGCATCGCGCCCGGCACCGTCGTTTCGGTCACCTTCACCGTCGCGATAGACCCGACGACCCTTACCCCTTACTCTTTGCGCCTAAAGGACGATGATGGGCATGCGGTGATCGGTCCACTCACCCTATCGGACGACGGCCTGACGGCAAGTCTGGTACCCGCGGCGCCCTTGTCGGAGGGAAAGACCTACTCCGTCGAGGTGACGCGACAGATACGGGACGACAACGGCATACCGCTCGACATCGACGGGACCGACTCCTTGCTCCTATCAACCTTTTCCATCCTCGCGACCGCGCCAACGGTCGTTTCGGTGATCCCCGCCGACGAAGCGACGGTGGCCACCGACCTTGCAACGGTCGCGGTCACTTTCTCCGAATCAATGGACCCGGCCACCATCACCCCGGCAACCTTCCTGCTCAGCGATATGCAGGGAACCGTCTCCTACGATCCCGATACCCTGACCGCCCGATTCGACATCGAGGACCCGCTGATACCCAAACGCGACTACACGATCTTTGTCGCCGGCACCGTGACCGATGCGGCAGGGATCCCGATGGGAGAAGATGTTATCGTCCGCTTCACCACGACGGAAGAGTAGGAGGGGAACATGAAGAGACTACTGCTCGTATCGCTGGTGCTTCTCCCGCTTGTGCTCCCGGCGAAGACCTTCGATCTTGAGGCCGACGACGAGGAAGAAAAGGCACCCGCAACACCGGCTCCGGCCGTTACCCAACCACAACAACCAGCTCCGGCAACGGAGGGATCGATCTTCGTCGACGACACCGCAAAGACCGCGCCGGTCGAACAACAACCGACCGCGGGGTCCGAGCCGGCCCCGACCGTGACCGTCACCGAAGAGAAAAAAGAGGAGCCGACCGAAGAGAAGGAGGAGGAACGGCCACTCTACTTCAGCATCGCCGCCAAAGCCGAC
>JAKQHE010000123.1 GCA_029573155.1 bacterium | reverse complement strand
CTCGCGTCTGGGATACTCGCCCACTCCGAGGGCCTGGTCACGACCCGCGCGCCGCGGACGATCGAGAAACGACCGCTTCCCGAGAACCTGCACGGTTGGATGCTGATGCCTTACATCGCGCGGCAGAACTACAACGCCGTCAACCGCGAACGGATACCGCAGGTGATCGCGTGGGGCGAACAGGAAAAGGCGCTCGTGAGCGAACATATCGGCAAAGACGATTTCGGCGTCATCGTCGTTGGCGAATCGGACATCATCGTCCGTGAGGCGTTGAGAACGGCCGGGCGCGACCCGTCGCTGCTGTCGATGTCGCTCGCCTACCCGGTCCCGACGGGGCGCATCACCGACTTCGCGAAAAAGGTGAAGGGTAAGATCTTCGTCTTCGAGGACGGCGACCGCTTCCTCGAGGAGAAGATACGGGCACTCGGCATCGCGGTCATCGGCAAGGAGGAGCACTCCGTCATCACCGACTGGACCCCTGATATGGCGCTTGAGGTGTTCTCCCAACATCTCGGTATCGCCCTTGCCGCCGCGCCGAAGATCCCTGCTTTGAAGCCGGTCATGCGACCGCCGTCGATCTGTCCCGGCTGTCCCTACCGAGCCTTTGCGCTCGCGGCCCAGAAACTCAAAAAGCAGAAAAAACTTTACGCCTCCTTCGGCGAGATCGGCTGTTCGACGCTCCTCCATTTTTTCAACGCGGTCGACACCATCCTCTGCATGGGCGGCTCCGACGGCATGCGACAGGGCTTCGTACTGTCGCGCCCCGACCACGGCGCAAAGGTCATCAGCGTCATCGGCGATTCGTGCGAATGCCATTCGGGACTCGACGGAACACGCAACGCCGTGTTCCGCAACGTCCCCGGCGTGAAGATCCTGCTCGATAACCGCGTCACCGCGATGACGGGCGGTCAACCGGCCCCCACCTCGCCCAACAATCTCGCCGGCGTACCCAACAAATTCAGCCTGCGCGACGCGGTCGCCGCCGAGAAATGCCGCATGGTCGCCTGCGATTCCTACGATCTCAAAGAGGTCGAACGACTGCTGGTCGAAGCGCTGGAACTGGCCGAAAAGGGTGAGTTCACCTGTCTCATCCTCGAGGGGGCCTGCATACAGGAGGTGGCGGCCGAAAAGAAGCGCCGTCGCCTGACCATCGACCGCGACAAATGCAAACAGTGCGGTCTGTGCGGCGTCTGTCCCGGTATCGAACACGATGAGAACAAACGGCCCAACTTCACGACGCTCTGCACCAACTGCGGTTCGAGTTCCCAGATATGCCGCCAGCGCTGTCCGTTCGGCGCGATCGTCGAAGAGTCGGACGAGAAGAAAGGCAGGATCGCGCCGCCCGACCTGCCCAAGGCGAGGGATATCGCCACGGTGACGGTCGATAAGGCGAAACTCCCCGCCTCCCTGCGGGTCGCGATACGCGGCATCGGCGGGCAGGGGAACCTCTTCTTCGGCAAGGTGCTCTCGGAGGTCGCGTTGCGAACCCCCTACGCCGAGGCGGGCATCGTCAAGGGCGACACCCACGGCATGGCGCAGATGGGCGGTCCGGTCATCTCGACCTTCGCGTGCGGCGAGGTCCATTCGCCGATACTCGCCCCCGGCAGCGCCGATGTGCTGGTGGTGATGGAGATGAGCGAGGTGCTCCGCCCCGGGTTCCTCGATCTTCTAAAGCCGGGTGGCACGGTGGTGCTCAACCGTTTCGCAGCGGTGCCGGTCGCGGTGAAAAAGGAGGACTACCCGGCGCTCGATGCCATCAAAAAAGCGCTCGAAGGATACGATCTCATCGAACTCGACGCCCTTGCGGCGGCGCGCGGGTACGGTGACACGGCGGGCCGCACCGCTAATGTCGTGGTGCTCGGCCTTCTTTCGACCATAGCGCCCTTCAACGCGATACCCGAAGAGATCTGGCTTTCGGCGCTCATGGCGGTGTCGCCCGCCGATGCGATGAGGTCGGCCAACCAGATCGCCTTCGCGGCGGGCCGGGGACTCGGAAAGTAGCGACCGCTACTTGTACCCGTACTTTTTCATGAGTTCGGTGTAGGCCGTTTCGAGCGCCACGCCGTTCTTCCCTTGCTCCCCCAGATACCGGATGACGGGGCTCCGCCATATCTTCGAGGTCATCTGGTTGGTGATGCCGGGACCGAGGAATTTATAGTAGTCGCCGCCGGCGTAGATATACTCATGGATGACCGCGCGATAACTCTGCGACGGATCGATCGGCGCACCGTTCTTGAACCAGCGGTCGCTCACCTTCTCCATGCCGCAGACGGCGTTCTCAGACAGATTGAGGTTATACACGAGATCCTTCCCCGATATCGTCGAGATGACGAGCCGGTTCTCGAACGGCATCATCGAGATGATGTCACTCATCCGGATAGGCCCCTGCCGGATCTTGTCACGGAACGCGTCGGGGTTCGAGAGCGCCACATCGGCTTCGGGGAAATCGTCGAGCACCGCGCAGGCGTACAGCCGCATGAAACGATCGGCGGCCAGATCGCTTTCGGCGTTCATGATGGTGGCGCCGGCGAGCCGATCCATCTTGACGAGGTACCCCGCCACCGTTTCGCGGACCTTCGATCCCCCCGGGACGACCGCTGACGCCTCGTCGCGTAGCGTCACGATGCGGGCGTCGACGACCGAGAACTTCCCTTTCCTGCGCAGTATCTCGACCCGTGCATATTTTTCCATATACTTCAATGCCTGCACGAAATATATCCCCTCGGCGTCCCGCACATACTCATCGTGCGTGTGGGCGTTGAAGACGAGAAGCGGCCGGTCCTCCGGCTCAAGCGCCGCGACCCACTCGCGGGCGCTTTCGAACGACTGATGCGCGATAACGATGACCGTATCGGCCTCTCCCTTGAGCCGCCGTATCTCGCGCTGGACGGCGTTCAGGGCCTGCACGGTCTTCAGATCCTTGAGGTTCGCCGGGAACGAGACCTGCCGCAATTCCTCGGTGGTCACTCCGATGAAGGCGAGACGGCTTCCTTCGCGATCGAGGATGTGCGACGCGGGGAACACCGGCTTCATCCCCTTGCCGATGATATTGGCCGACAGATACTTTATCTTCGACGCGGTACGGTTCTCATCGAACTCGGTCATCCCGTAGTCGAACTCGTGGTTGCCCACTGCCGCGATCTGATAGCCGATGTCGTGCATCGCCTCGGCGGCGGAGCGCCCCTTGAATATCGACGAGATCGCCGAACCGGTGTAGTTGTCACCACCCGATACCCGTATCACGATGCACCCCGCGCAGTCGCGCTCTTCCTCTCGCCACATCTCGTCGAGGATGACCGCCTTCTCTCGACCTTCGGGCTCCCAGATGTGACCGTGTTCGTCATTGGTATAGAGGATGAGGTACCGTTGCGGTGCCTCTTCGGTGACCAGATCAGCCAGTTTTTCGCAGGAGGAGAACAAGAGGGCCAGTATCGTGAGGACCAGTAGCCTGCTCGGTATCATCATCCACCCGCGATAAGGGTTCAACCACGCGGCGATATTAACTTTTCCCGCGACAAAGTAAATTTTTTTGTCGAAGGTTGTCTTACCGTTCGTTCTCCGTTAGAATGCGGACCAAAGGAGGATCCTCCGTGCAAGGCACCTCGACGGAACACATCGTCATCATCGCCGGCATCGGCGCCGTGCTACTGCGCCGCCATGCCCGCGTCCGGAACATCGTCCTACGCCTCAACGACGACGGCGACCCGGTGGCGACGGTCCCGCACTGGGTCCCTTACGGAGAGGCGATAGATTTCGTCATCTCGCGCCGCGACTGGATCACCCGTCAGCAACGCGAACGGGCCGCCGCACCGGCCGCACCGCCACCACTCCCCTCCGAACCGCTCTCCATCACGCGGGAGGAGGCTCGCCCCCTTCTCGAACGGCGCATCGCCGAACTCGCCCGGC
>JAKQHE010000119.1 GCA_029573155.1 bacterium | reverse complement strand
CGGAGACACCACCGACCCGGTCATCATCACGCTGACCGACCCGGCGGGCAACCCCGCCAGTTTCAACGCGGGGAATCTCACGATAGACCGGACGGCTCCCCAACCGACCATCACGACCAACAAAGATTCCTACAATGCCCTTGACCAACTCATCATCACCGTCAGCGTCATAGAAGAACTTGACGGTGCCCCGGTCGTGACCCTTGACGAGGTACCTCTCGACGACCCGACACCGGAAGGGAACTCGTGGATATACGCCCCGGCGTTGACCCACGGCGATCACACCATCAAAGCGATCGCCACCGACACCGCCGGCAACACCACCGCCACCCCCATCGTCAAGACCTACACCGTCGACGCGATCTATCCGGAAGCTACGGTAAACGGTTTCCCGGCGACCACCGAGCACTTTCTCAGAACTACCGCCGTTGACTTCACGGTGACCAGCAACGACAGCAACGATCCCCTCACGATAGAGGTACTGCGGTCGGACGGCAACTGGGTCCCCTGTACGAGCGGCGCATGCAGGTACACCACTGCGGATGGCGCAGACAACATGGACACACAGGAAACGGTGACCATCCGGTACGCCGATGTCGCGGGCAACAGCGTCAATCAGACCGCAGGCACGGTCTATGTGGACCGCACGGCGCCGACCATCACGCTGAGTCTCAACAAAACGTCATTCAATGCGGCCGACACGATACAGGCGACGGTAACGACGACGGAGGAACTGACCGGAGAGCCGATCGTCGAGATACCATCGGTCCCGATGACGCTCGGCGATCCGACGCAGATATCGACCTTCTCGTGGCTCTACACACTCGATCCGCATCTACTCGCCGACAACAACTACACGATGAATGCAGCCGGCACCGACCTGGTCGCCTATGATGACCAGGACACCAAGACCTTCTCCGTGGACACCTCTATCCCGGACCTTGAAGAAGGGGCGTATGGCATTGATCGCGCCAAGGCGGGTATCGGAATCACCTACACGGTCGACTTCGAGACGACCGAGCCGGTAGAGGGGACCGACGGTGTCCCGACGGTGACGGCGAACGAGATCATCCTTTCCTGCGCGAAGAACGGGAGCGATACGGTGTTCCGGTGCACCCGCACCGTGGGGGCCGAGGAAACCGACGCCACCGTTTACGGCATCAGAACGACACTCACCGACGCGGCCGGAAACAGCCGCACCGTGACGATCGGGTCGGTGATGGCCGACAAGACACTCCCCGACGCCGTGGCCGGCACGGTGGTCCTCTCGATAGACGCTGGTCTCGATTGCGCCCTGACGCAAGAGCAGGTAACGACGCTCGCCGACGGCTCGACCGCCCACCTCTCGGTACAGGTGAGCGAAAAACTGGCGAATGACTACGAACCAGTCCTGACGGCGAAAAGGACCGATGCCCCTGACCGCGCCTTCCACCTCGATGCGCAGAACGGGTTGACCTACTACTTCAGCCACCTGTATGACGAGGATGATCCGGAACCCGTGATGATAGGAGAATACACGCTAGAACTGACGCTCAAGGACGAGGCGGGGAACGAAAACACCATAGAGAACCTTGTGAGTGATAAAGCGTTTGTAACGGCAGAAAACACCGATCCAGAGCTGAACATCAATCAGGATCTTGTCAGTTACAACCGTTCACCGTGGGGCAGGGCAATCGAAATGGAGCTGAAAGATGAAGCGGACAATGTGGTGTACGCCATTCCTGCGAATGATTACTTCGAATTAGGACCGAAAGATATCTATGCCGCTGTCAATCGCCTGCCGGCCGAAACATTTGTTTTAAATTACGGGCCCCATACGGAAACTCCGGTCATGCTTAATGTATGGGCGAAAGATGGCACCCAACTGCGCATGGCGCATCCCTCGCCAAATCCAGACGGCACATGGCCGCGGAGCAGGGTATGGAGCCTCGACCGACCGGTCATCAGTGTTTCCGCCCTTGATTCGGCTTGCCGGGAAACCCCCAGAGTAAAGATCCGGGACAACAATTGGATAGCGACCATGAACAAGAAGGTGCCCGGAAGTACATTTGAGAACCCCCACATCTTTACGACAATAGGCTCTTTCAAAGAGACCTTGGAACAATACGAAAATGAAAAAACAGAACCTCCCCTGACCGACAACAAGGGACTGACGACATTCAATAGCTATTTGTCCAAGAAGGGGACCTACAATAATCGGTGGACACAACTGTCTTCTTCGGCTTCCGGGGGAAGTCCTTTAAAACGACAAAACGCCATGATGGTTTACGATAGCGCGAGAGCAAAAATTGTGCTTTTCGGCGGCGTTCAGACTTCAAATTTTACACCCCTTAACGATACTTGGGAGTGGGACGGAGCTTCTTGGAAAGAACTGCGGCCATCCATAAGTCCTTCAGCACGGGAAGCCGGCGCTTTTGTGTACGACAAGGCGAGGGGGAAGGTTTTGCTTTTCGGTGGTGGCGGATGGTACGGAGTGGGCGATTTTGACGATACTTGGGAGTGGGACGGCACGAACTGGGTGAAAAGAGCGCCCGTTGTCAGCCCGGCAGCCCGTTCGGGACATGGAATGGTTTTTGACAGCGTGAGAGGTAAAACAATACTGTTTGGTGGATTCACAGGGAATTATCCCGATTTCAGTTATTATGACGACACATGGGAATGGGATGGCACTAACTGGACAGAAAAGTGGCCCAACAACAGTCCCGCGGGGTGCTTTGCTGGAAATGCAATGGCCTATGACCGTAGCCATCATCGGATCGTCCTCTTCGGTTGTGGCAAAATTGATGGAAACAATAATGACACATGGGAATGGGATGGTGAGAATTGGGAAAAAAAATCCCCTGTAGAGCCTCCTCATCTTCGTCACGGCCATGCCATAGAATATGATATTGTTCATGAAAGGACCGTCCTTTTCGGTGGATGGGGAGTTGTTGGTGGCGTGATGAGTCAGTTAAATGATAGCTGGGAATGGGATGGTAATAATTGGACACAAACATCACCGACGAGAAATCCATCCGCACGTTCATTTCATGCCATGGCATATGACAACATTCGCGAGAGAATGGTGCTTTTCGGTGGGCAGGGAGCAGACACTGCTTTTAACGATATTTGGGAGTGGGATGGTATTGACTGGACACAGAAGGATGGAACAGGGCAAACCTCTTGGCCCAGCACTCGGCGCAGGACTGCTCTCGCCTATGATGCCGACCGGGGAAAGACCGTTCTGTTTGGGGGCTATGATTCCGGTAAAACATGTTCTTCTCAAGGCGATTCAACGTATTGTGGTGATATGTGGGAATGGGATGGTCGTGATTGGACAAAACGCTTCTCTTCCGGAGGAAGTTACGGTCATGTCATGGCGTACGATACCGTGAAAAGAAAGGTTTTCGGTTTTGGCGGCGGGATATACGGGGACAGCAATACCTCTTGGGAGTGGGACGGCACTAGTTGGAGCAATTTGGACCCGGCACACAAACCGCCGACACGAGAAGATTTCGCAATGGCCTATGATAGTATCCGGGGCAAGATGGTATTGTTTGGAGGTTACGATTCTTCCAAAGAATGTACTGCGGGATTATCTACTCACTGCAACGACACTTGGGAGTGGGATGGTATCAGTTGGGCGCAAAGCGATCCGCCGACTAAGCCGCCGGCGCGTGAAGAACATGCCATGGCCTATGACCGCATTAGTGGCAAGGTGGTATTGTTTGGGGGCTCTAACTATTCCGACAACAGTAAGGTTTGCTCGGGCGGCGTATCATACTATTGCGATGATACATGGGAATGGGACGGCGTAAACTGGACACAGAGCAGTCCCGCAAACAAACCGCAGACACTTTCTGGATATGCCATGGCTTACGATAGCGCTCGAGGCAAGGTCATTTTATTTGGGGGGATCCTGCCGACAGGGCACCTCGGAAATCAGATGTGGGAATGGAGCGGCTTCAATTGGGAGGAGGTCGTGATGGCAGAGTACCGGCCAGTGGGTCGCTACGATCATGCCATGACGACTGACGAAGCACATGGCAAAGTTATGCTCTTTGGCGGGAAAGGAGATGGAGAGCAAGAGTTGAATGATCTATGGGAGTGGAACGGGGCGACTTGGACACAAAAATTACCGCCCATCAGCTCGTTGCCGGCAAATCTTAGCGGCGGGGTCATCACGTACGATGAATCTCGGGACAGCATAGTTCTCTTGAGCAGTTATTACACCCAGGATGAAGTAGGATATCATAATTTCACCAATACATGGGAATGGCTTTCAGGAAAATGGGCTCTTAGAAATCCACCGACCATCCCGACCTTTTCTAGCGGGAGTATGATGTATGACGGGGCAAACAACGAGGCCGTTCTTTTCAGTTACTCGGAAACATGGGGATGGAACGGCATCAATTGGTCAAAGAAAGCACCCTCTTCGACACCAACCGGGAACGGAGTGTTGGTATATGATCAAACCCGCGAGAAGGGGCTCTTGTACACCGGGTCCGAAACATGGGAATGGGATGGTTATGATGATAGTTGGGCAAAGAAAACTACCGTGAATATTCCATCCGCATCAACCGGCTTTGCAATGGCCTATGACGCCGAACGTGACAAAGTTGTTCTGTTCGGCGGAGGTTATTCTGAACAATATTTTGACCCCGCTTGTGGCTGTTGGCAAACAACAACCACTCTTTTGGAGGAAACCTGGGAATGGGACGGAACCGATTGGACAAAGATGAATCCGTCGGTCAGCCCCTCTCCTCGAAACGGCTCTTTGATGATCTATGACTCTGTACGACGGGAACTAATGCTCTTTGGGGGCTCTGGCGCAGGAGGTTTTTTTCCTAGTGATGCTTGGAAATGGGATGGGACAGAGTGGCAACAGATATTTCCCGCCGATATGCCGTCAGGGCCATCAGGGATGGCATCAATCACGTATGATAGCATTAGTGGAAGAACGATCTCGCTCTCCGGGCAGACGTTATGGGAATTAAGTGGTGGTGCTACTTCTCGTGCGGCGCAGATCTTTAGTGTCGCCCTGAACACCTCCGGTATTTCTGCCGGAACCATCTCCGGTGTTTCAGCCAGATTCTACGCTGGTGGGATTGGTTTCCCCGATGATGCGGAGACCTATGGTGCTGAATTGAGAATATGGGATGAAGGGCGATGGAAAACGAAATCCACGAACGACGCCGACCCGGGGACGCCGTTACCATTAGCATGGTCAACAGCAAGCGATACCGAATGGAATTCTCTCACCAGCGAGGAATCGCAGGAACAACTTACCCGCCTTTTCTTTGGCGATCGCAGATCTCTCAATTTTGCCGTAACACCGGTTGCGCCGAACGGGATCGGGTCCGACATGGGAGAGCTCGTTGTTGATTATGCGGAAGTTGTCGTCAGTTACATTGTTGATCCGGATGCCAGCGACCTTTGTGGCGATGGCGATGTTCAGGCAGGTGAAGAATGCGATGACGGCAACAGCATCAATGAGGATGACTGCAAAAACGATTGCACTTTCAATGTGTGCAGGGACGGGTCTGTTCGCCCCGGGGTTGAAGAATGTGACGATGGCAATGAAGAAGAGAATGATTCCTGCAAAAACGATTGCACCCGTAATTTCTGTGGGGACGGGGTAACACGATCCGGATTCGAGGAGTGTGATGACGGGAACGAAGAAGACAAAGATACCTGCTCTAATTCCTGTATAGCCTCTTTTTGCGGCGATGGCATCATCAACATGTCGTCTTTTGAGGTTCCTGAAGAGGTAGAGTCTTTTGAGTGGGGAATCCCTGCCGATGCAGAAAATGGTGGTGAGCCTTGGGAAATAAATGCTAGCGACAAATATGACGGAGAATATTCTTCGCAAAGTCACCGTGAATTGCCTATGGGCTCCGTGAGCATCTTCACCTTATATAGGGGTTCTGATGATGAAGTCTGCTTCTACCTGAAAGGCCGATCTGATCAAGAAAACTATTTTACTTTTGAAGTTGACGCCGAAGAAGTGCTGAGAACCAGCGGGGCCTCCGCGTATGAGGAATGGCAACAGGTGTGCCATCTGGTCGATCCCGGCATGCACTATCTGCGATTTTCGTATGTCAAGCCGATAGAAAGCACGATAGAAAACGACGGGTATCATATCGATCACATAAGATTGCATAAGAGTTTTACCTTTATTGGTACGGAACCTTGTGACGATGGTAACGACAGTAACGAGGATGATTGCACCAATATTTGTCGGCCACCGCTGTGTGGTGACGGCTTCGTTTGGCTCGGTTACGAAGAATGCGATGATGGAAATTTCATTGACGGCGACGGCTGCTCTGGTTGTGTAATAAACTGATTTCCTGTTTTTGCCTTATTTTTCGCCACCGTATTTGAGCACCGGCTTCCGGGCCGCGAGCGTTTCGTCGGGCCGTTTGATGTAGGTCTTGGTGGGGGCGTTCAGTATCGACTGCGGATCGCTTGCCGCCTTCTCGGCGATATCCTTCAGCGCGTCAATAAAGCCGTCCATCGTTTCTTTGCTCTCGGTCTCGGTCGGCTCGACCATGAGCGCGCCGTGGACGATGAGCGGGAAATAGACCGTCGGCGGGTGGTAGCCGCGGTCGATGAGCCCCTTGGCGACATCCATCGTCGTGACATGGTTGGGTAGTTTGGAATCGTCGAACACCGCCTCGTGCAGGGTATCGTTCGGATACTTAACATTGTAAATATCCTTGAGTTTCGCCTTGATATAATTCGCGTTGAGAACCGCCTGTTCGGCCACCTCGGCGATGTGCTCTTTCCCGAGTTCGAGCAGGTAGACATAGGCGCGCAGAGCGATGCCGACATTGCCGTAGAACGAACGGACGCGCCCCATTGAGTCTTTGAGGAGCGCAAAAACATAGCGGTCGCCTTCCTTGCGCACGACCGGATTAGGCAGGAACTCGACGAGGTGCTTCGCCACGCCCACCGGGCCCGAACCGGGGCCGCCGCCGCCGTGCGGGGTCGAGAAGGTCTTGTGCAGGTTGAAATGCATCACATCGATCCCCATGTCGCCGGGACGGGCGACGCCGAGTATCGCGTTCAAGTTCGCGCCGTCGCCGTAGACCAGCGCGCCGGCATCGTGACAGGCCTTGGTTATCGCGCAGATATCGGTCTCAAAAACGCCGAGGGTGTTCGGGTTGGTGAGCATGATCGCCGCCACTTCATCGTTCAGCATCCCTTTCAGACAGTCGAGACATATCTTCCCGTCGGGGCCCGACTCGAGCACGACCGCCTCGAAACCGTTAATGGCGCAGGAAGCGGGGTTGGTACCGTGGGCCGAGTCGGGGATAATGACCTTTTTGCGCTTGGTGTCGCCTCTCTTCTGGTGATACTTGCGGATGACGCCGAGCCCGGTGTATTCGCCGTGGGCGCCCGCCGCCGGATTGAGCGATACCTCGGCGAAGCCCGACACCTCGGCGAGCATGTGCTGGAGATCGAACAGCATCTTGAGCGTCCCCTGCGCGTAGCCCAGTGGCGTCTCGGGGTGCAGGTTCGCGAATGCAGCGAGGCGCGCCATCTTCTCGTTGATCTTCGGGTTGTACTTCATCGTGCAGGAGCCGAGTGGATAGAAGGTATGGTCGATGCTGAAGTTGTAGGTCGAGAGGCGCGTGTAGTGCCGCACCACATCGATCTCGGAGAGTTCGGGAAGATCGAGCCCCTTCCGGCGCAGGTCGGCCGGAAGCAGGTCCTCGGCACCGGTCAGGTCCTCGGCGGGCAGCGAATAGGCGGCACGACCGGGGCGCGAGCGCTCGAAGAGGACCTCCTCGTGGAACTTGATATCGGTGAAGCCGTTGGATGTATAACTCATGTCAGCCTCCTATGACCTTCGCGAGGGTGGTGGCGAAACGCCCGGCGTCGGCGCAGGAATGGAATTCGGTCGTCGCCGTGATGAGGATGTCGTCGAGCGCCGGATAGTAGCGTGACGCCGGGACGCCGGCGAGCACCCCTTCGGCTGCCATTTTATCGATCACCGCATCGGCCTTCATCGGCAGTTTCAGCGCTATCTCGTTGTAACAAGGACCGGTGAACGCGAGTTTCGCCTTGGTCTTCGCGAGCGCCTTTACGAGGCAATCGCGCCGCTTAAGGTTGGTGAGCGCCACTTTGCGCAGACCTTCCTTCCCCATCGTCGCGAGGTACATCGAGGCGGCGAGCGCCATGAGTCCCTGATTGGAGCAGATGTTCGAGGTCGCCTTCTCGCGTTTGATATGCTGTTCGCGCGCCGAAAGCGTCAGGACGAAGCATTCCTTCCCTTCGCGGTCGGCCGTCTTGCCGACGAGCCGGCCCGGCATCTTGCGGACATGGTCGGTCCGGGTGGTGAACAGTCCCACGCCCGGCCCGCCGTAGTTGACCGGGATGCCGAGCGGCTGGCCCTCGCCCACGGCGATGTCGGCGCCCAGTTCGCCGGGAGCGGTCAGGATGCCCAGTGCGGTGGTCTCGATGACCGCCGGGATGAGCCACGCCTCGACCGCCTTGGCCGCTTTGGCGATGGCATGGATGTCCTCTATCACTCCGAACCAGTTCGGATACTGGAACAGCACCGCGACGGTATCCTTATCTATCTTCGCCAGCTCCCTGTCGGCGACCCGGCCGGTCTGCTGGTCGAATTCCATGAGGACCACCTCGCCCGTGAAGCCCTCGAGGTAGGTCCTGAGCGTCTGGATGTAGTGCGGGTGGAGCGTCGAGGCGACCACGATGCGGGTCCGTTTCTTGCGATCGTTGCGGAGCGCCATCATCACCGCCTCGGCCGCGGCGGTCGCGCCGTCGTACATCGAGGCGTTGGAGACATCCATCGAAAAGAGGTTCGCGATCATCGTCTGGAACTCGAATATGGCGCGCAGGGTCCCCTGACTCGCCTCGGGCTGGTAAGGGGTGTAGGCGGTGTAGAACTCGCTGCGAAGGAGCATCTGATCGATGAGCGAGGGGGCGTAGTGGCGGTAACAGCCACCGCCGAGGAACGAGAGCATCGCGGCGCCTTCGTTCTTCCCGCCCAGTTCGGCCATGTGCCGCTCGATCTCCATCTCGCTCATCGCGGCGGGCAGGGCGGGCGGCTCTTTGAGCAGGACATTCTTCGGGACGCAGGTGAACAGGTCGCGGATCGAGTTGACGCCGATGGCGGCGAGCATCTCCTTCACCTCGGCCGGTGTGTTCGGAAGATATCGCATCGGGGCCTCCGTAAAAAAAAGGGGAGAGCGGTGCCCTCCCCGGTGGACCGTACGCGGGGAAGGGCGCCTAGTCGCCCAGTTCCGCGAGGAATTTCTCGTAATCGGCGGGGCTCATGAGCGCCTTGAAATCGTCGGCCGAAGCCGCCTGTATCTCGTACAGCCACCCTTCGCCATAGCAGTCGTTGTTGATGGTCTCGGGATTGTCATTGAGGATGTCGCCGTTCTCGGCGGTCACCTTACCCGTTATCGAGTTGTAGACATCCTCGGACGATTTGACCGTCTCGATGACGCACCCACTTTCTTCCTTGCCGATCTCGTCATCGACCTGCGGCAGTTCGACATAGGTCACATCGCCGATGTGTTTCGCGGCGTAATCGCTGATGCCGACCCGGAACTTGTTGCCGCCGAGGTCCTTGATCCATTCATGTGTTTTGCTGTACCGGAGATCGCCGGGTACCAGATAGTTAGCCATGTTCTTCTCCTCGTTGATCAGTTGCCCATACTATCACAAAAAAGCGTCCATCTTCTTGCGCGAGGTCCCTCTCCAGAGCGGATTGTCCATCACCTGCGCGGTGAAGGAGCCCCCCTGCTCGTTCCGTATCGTCACCGTGTCGCCGCTCTTCAGTTCGCGGGTCGTCCGGATGAAGGCGGCCGGCTTTTTATCGAGCGAAACGGCGAGGATGTCGCTGACCACTTCGCCGCACGCCGCGCCGTCGGCAAGGACCTGAGCGTGCGCACCGGGTTTGCGGCGGCCCTCGACGATGACCGGATAGACGAACAGGTTACCCTTGTTGGCAAGGAGCGCATCCTTACCGATGAATTCGTGTTCGTAGTTGATGGCGAACTCCCACGGGGTGCCGACCGCCGGGATGCCGGGCGCTATCTCGTGACCGTGGAGCGGGAGTCCCGCTTCGAGCCGCAGGGTGTCGCGCGCCCCGAGTCCCGCCGGGGTGATGCCGAACTCGGCGCCGACCGTGATGAGGATGTCCCACAGTTTTTTGGTGTCGCCCATCGGGCAGTAGATCTCGAAACCCACTTCGCCGGTGTAGCCGGTGCGCGACAGCAGGCATTTCACCCCGCCGATCATGATCTCGGGGATGAAGCGGAAGAATTTGAGGTCGGCCAGTTTCTCCCTGCCGACCAGTTTCGCTATCACCTTGGGCGCCGTCGGCCCCTGCAGGTCGAGTTTGCCGGTCGCCGGGCCGATGTTCTCTATCTGCACATCGCCCGTCGCGTGCGCTTTCAACCATTCGTGATCGCCATCCTGCGTCCCGGCGTTCACCACGAGCATCCAGCGGGTCGCGCTGAAGCGGTAGACGATGCAGTCGTCCACGACGCCGCCCTGCTCGTTCAGCATAAAGTTGTACATCGCCTGCCCGTCGGTCATCGAGGTGACGGCGTTGGTGAGCAGGTGGTCCCAGAAGGCGAGTGTATCGTTGCCGGTGACGATGAACTCGCCCATGTGGCAGATATCGAACAGGCCGCAGGCGGTGCGGGTCGCGACATGCTCCTTGAGTTGACCGGTCTTATACCAGAGCGGCATGTTCCAGCCGCCGAAGTCGCCCATCGTGGCGCCGAGTTCCCGGTGGGTGTCGAACAAGGGTGTTTTCTGTGACATGGGACGCTCCTTTTCTTTCGGTTCGTCGCCTCTTATAACGGAGCGAAACCCGTTTTGCAAGATTTTTACCGTTCAACCGCCGTTAGTATTGACCGGCGGGCCCGAACGGGGTATGGTCGCCCGGTCGGTGTGCACGGGGAGCAAGCGTGAGACCATTGATACCTTTCATTTTTTCCTTTTTCGTCTTGACCGTGACCGGCTGTTTTCCCACCCGCGAGGGGGGACCCGACACCGCCGTCCGGCCCGACGACGGCACCGTTCTTGTCGAACAGGATGCACCGACCGTCGATGGGGAGGGTCTCTCTCCCGACGATGACGAAATACCCGACCTGCCCGATCTGTCCGACGCGTCGGATACACCCGACGCATCCGACGGGTCCGATCTGCCCGACGACACCGTGACCGACGACACCCCGCTCCCCGACGAGGACCTGCCGCCGGTCGCCGTATTCTTCGACGATCAAGTGCGGGCCCGGACGCTCGCCGAACTGGGGCGCGCCACCGAGCAGGTCCGCTTCGTTTCCTACACCTTTTCCGACGACGGCGTACTGGCGGCGCTCAACGCGCTCCACGGGAAGGGGGTCGGCGTGCGCGGCGTCACCGGCACCACCATCACGGCGGGCGCGCCGCTCTTCCCGGTGCGCACCTACGCCGAGAGCGGCGACAGCGGCATCGTCCACACCAAATTCTTCGTGGTGGACGGCGCGACCTCGCTCCTGTCGTCATCCAACATCGCCTATCAGGACCTTCGCAACTTCCTCGTCATCATCCGCGACGACCCGGCGCTCGCCGCCGCGCTCGAAGAGGAATTCCGGCAACTCGACGAGGAGGGCCGCGGGACCGCGAAGACGCGCCACTGCGACCCGTCGTGCCCGAC
>JAKQHE010000114.1 GCA_029573155.1 bacterium | reverse complement strand
CGACGGAGAAGGTGGCCGCAGGCCGGATGAGGTTGAAGACAAAAAGGCGTTCATATCAGCATACCGGCGATATTGGCGGTCACGAAGCTGGCGAGCGTCCCCGCGATCATCGACTTGATACCGAGCGCCGCTATCTCGCCGCGCCGCGACGGGGCCATCGTCCCGATGCCGCCGATCTGTATCGCTATCGAGCCGAGATTCGCGAAGCCGCAGAGCGCATAGGTGGCGATGATGACCGACCGGGGCGACAGTTCGGTCGCGCCCGCTTTTATCGCGTCGGAAAGATGGGCATAGGCGACGAACTCATTGAGTATCGTCTTTTCGCCGAGAAAGGCGCCGACACGCATCGCCTCGTCCCACGGCACCCCCATGCAGAGAGCAAGCGGCGCCATCGCCCAGCCGAGCACCTGTTCCATCGTGACGCCGAAAAAACCGAAAAAGTAGTTGAACATCGCGACGAACGCGATGAAAGCGAGCAGCATCGCCGCGACATTGAGCGCGAGGAACAGTCCCTCCGACGCGCCGCGCGCCGCCGCCTCGATGGCGTTGCGATCGACGACCGGGATATCTATCGTACCGCCGCCGACGGTCACCGGCGTACCGGTCTCGGGGACCATGATCTTGGCGAACATGATCGCGGCGGGAGCCGACATGACCGACGCCGCCATCAGGTGCCCCGCGCTCACCCCCATCCCCACATAGGCCGCCATAACGCCCCCCGCGATGGTCGCCATGCCGCCCGACATGACGCACATCAGTTCCGAGCGGGTCATCGTTTCGACGTAGGGCCGTATCATGAGCGGTGCCTCGGTCTGGCCGATGAAGATGTTGGCGGCGGCCGAGAGCGACTCGGCGCCCGAGGTGCCCAGCAACCGGCGAAAAAGGAACGCGAAGCCTTTGACCACCTTCTGCAGGACGCCGAAGTGGTAGAGCACCGTGAACAGCGACGAGAAGAAGACGATGGTGGGCAGTATCTTGAGCGCAAAGGACCATTCCTTGAGCAGGCCGCCGAAGACGAACTCGCTCCCGGCGTCGGTGAATTGCATCATCTTGGAAAAAACGCGATTGACGAGATCGAACAGCCATGCGCCGGGGGCGGTCCGGAGAATGAAGAGCGCGAAGAGCACCTGTATGACGATCCCCCACACGACCACGCGCCACGGGAACCGCCTGCGATGCTCCGAGATGAGCCACGCAAGGAACACGAACACGAAGATGCCGGAAAAACTCAGGAGATGATACATCACGCTACTCCCCGACAGGTCCGGAGGCATTATAGCGGACGGGGAACGGAAGGCAAATTTAACCGGGGGGCGCGCTCAGGGGATGATCGACGCTTTGGCGATGACGACATTTTCGACCGGCACATCGTCGTAGTGGCGGACGCTGTGGGTCTCGACCGCGGCGATGGCGTCCACCACTTCTTTGCCCTCAAGCACCGTGCCGAACGCGGCGTATTGCCCGTCGAGCGAGTCGCACCGCGCGGTGCAGATGAAGAACTGGCAGGTGGCACTGTTCGGATCGCTCGTGCGGGCCATCGAGAGTGTGTATTTCTCGTGTTTTATCTGGGGGGCGATCTCCAGTTTTATCGGCGGGAACAGATCTTTTTTCGGGAACAGGCCGACGATCATGCCGCCACCCTGTATCATGAAGTCCTCGATGACGCGATGGAAGAGCAGCTTGCTGTAGAACCCCGCCTCGACATACTTCACGAAGTTCGCCGTCGTGACCGGCGTTTCCTTACCGTACAGGCCGAGCGTGATGTTACCTTTGTTCGTTTCGAGCAGTACCTTGTGCGTGATCTCCATAGCCGTCCTCCTTTCAAACGGGTATCGGTAGCGAAACCATACCGACCGTCACCGGAAAAACAAGAAAAAATAGCAGGTTTCACCGCTTTGACTTGACACCGTCACCCGTATCGCTATCATGGCGGCGGGTATCGGAGGGTTTTGTAGACGCAGAACATAACGGAGGGAGCCATGAGCGTACCGCGCATCGCCGTTCTTATCGCCGCCTTTTTCTTCATCGCCGCCTGCGACGGCGTGAAAACGATAAAACCGAAGGATGACGATGTCCTGTCGGGCGACGACGACTCGCTCCTCAGCGACGACCCGGCGACCGACGACCTGACCACCGACACCGCCGGGACCGACGACACGGTCACCGACACCAACGTGAATGATGATACGATCACCGACACCCCGCCGGTCGACAACGACATCACGCCGGTGACCTGCGGCAACGGCGACATCGACCTCGGCGAGATCTGCGACAAGAGCACCGGGACGCTCGCCAACTGCACCGATATCAACAGCGACTGGTATCAGGGCGGCAAGGCCTACTGTCAGGACGACTGTCTCGGCTGGGACACGAGCACCTGTGAAGAGGTCCCGCACACCTGCGGCAACAACACCCCCGAGGGACCGGAGGTGTGCGACGGCGGCTCCACCCCCTGCGCCACGCTCAGCCCCGAGAAATATCAGAGCGGGACCGCCTACTGCAACGGCGACTGCGACGGCTGGCTCACCGACGGGTGTGTCGAGATAGAGCCGTCCGAATGTAAGGACGGCAAGGTAGAGGGGATCGAGGTCTGTGACGGCGGACCCGACGGCAAAGCGAATATCGCCGACTGCGTCAACATCGACCCGCTCCTCTACAGCGGCGGCAAGGCCTACTGCAACGCCAACTGCGACGGCTGGCTCGTCGAGACCTGCACCGAGCGGCCGCCCGAATGCGAGTCGACCTTGAACCTCGCCTCAAAGGATCCCTACCACTACGCGAAGGCGATCGGGATATGTTCGGGGGTGCCGAAGGCCGAGATGCTCCTCCCGAGCGGGAGCACCGGCGCCAATGCGACGGGACACGCGCTCCTTGCCGCGCTCGGCGAGGTCATAACGCCGCGCGGCGGCGACAAGATGATGGTCCTCTCATCGGGTCAGGCGATGGATCCGCCGGACAACACCAGTTTCGACCAGCAGACCTCCTCGACCGCCCCGGCCGACTGGTACGCCGACAACGGCAACAAATATCCCAGTTCCCCGGCCTGCGGCGGCACCACCGGCACGACCGGCAACACCAATGACGGCGTCATGGCGCGGTTCGAGGTGGATGTCCCTTCGACCGCCCGCTCCTTCAGTTTCGACATCTATTTCCTGTCGGTCGAATATCCCTCATATGTCTGTTCGGCCTATAACGACCTGTTCGTCGCGCTCCTCGACAGTTCCTTCACCACGACCGTCGAAACGCAGAAGAACCCGATCGACGGGAACCTCGCGGTCTACGAGGGCAACGCGGTCGGCGTCAATCTCGCCCCGGCGGGACTCTTCACCCAGTGCACCAATACCTCGGGCACCGGCTGGGAGGTCACCTCGTGCGAGGGGACCGAGGAACTGGCCGGCACCGGCTTCGCATCGAACGGCGGGACCGGCTGGCTCACGGTACGCGGCAATGTCGTGCCGAATGAGACGATGACCCTGCGACTCGCGATATGGGATCTCGGCGACCATATCCTCGACTCGATGGTCCTCATAGACAATTTCAAGTGGGGCACGACGAATGTGACCCCCGGCATGACCAAGGCCCAGTGACGGTACCCGCCATGCCCGCTCCTCTCCCCTCCCGGACCGGACGCCTCCTGCGGGTCATCGCCCGCCTTCTCCTCCTCGCGGTCGCCGTACTGCTCATCGCACGGGCCTTCACCATCCCGATAGACGGGGACGGCACCCGCGAGATAACCCTCGTCCGGACCAACGGCTCGACCTTCTGTCAATCCTGCATGGGACTTTACAAGTGAGACGCTGGCTCGCCCAGTTCCTTTTCCTTTTCATCCAGAACCCCTTCATCCAGAATTTCCTGACCGGCACCATCTACCGCAGTCCCGCCAAGATGGTCTGCACCGGCACGCTCAACTGCTATTCCTGCCCCGCCGCCCTCTTCTCGTGCCCCATCGGGACCATGCAGTTCATCATCGAATATGCTAAAATGGTGCCGACCTACGCGATCGGTTCCCTGGCCATCTTCGGCACGCTGTTCGGCCGCGGCCCCTGCGCCTACGCCTGCCCCTTCGGGCTTCTGCAGGATGTCCTGCACCGCTTCTCCCCCTTCCGGGCTCAGGTCCGCATCGTCCCGTGGGTGCGGCAGGCGAAATGGCTCGTCTTCGCGCTGTTCGTCGTCATCGTCCCCTACTGGAAGGAGATCCCGGCCTTCTGCGCGTGGATCTGCCCCGCCGGCACCCTGCAGGCCGGCATACCCATCGTGCTCGCGAACGACTCGTTCCGGAGCGGCATCGGGCTTACCTTCGCGTGGAAGGTCCTGCTGCTCGCGGTCATCGTCATCTATGCGATGCGGGAACAGCGACCGTTCTGCCGCTACCTGTGCCCGATCGGGCTGTTCCTCGGCCTGTTCAACCGTATCTCGATGCTCCGGATCGCGCGCGACCGGAACACCTGTATCTCCTGCGGCATGTGCGGCAGACAGTGCCCGATGGGGCTCGAACTGCCGCGCGAGATAAACGCCCTCGACTGCATCAAGTGCGGCGCCTGCATCAAGGGGTGTCCTCCCAAGATACGGGCGCTTTCGTGGAAGTTCACCCCCTTCGACGCAGAGCCGGCGCCGGATGAGGGAAGAACGGTCAGAACGCAAAACTGAAGAAGAACACCCCGCGCACCTGATCGGTGCGGTAACTTTTCCCTTCGGTCTGTATGACGATGTCGCTCGGCGAGACCGCGGCGCGGACACCGACCACCATGAACAGGAACTTGTAGGCGACGCCGATGAACAACTGGTCGCGCTCGAAGATACGGTTGTTGAGCCGGTACAGGAACACCTCCAGCCCGGTCGAGAAGGTCACCTCGGTGACCCGCAGGACATCGATCTGCGCGAGCACCCCGTATGCCTCCCATTCGAGACTCGGCGCTCCCGCCAGTTTGACATTGAGTCCTTTCTTCGCGTTGAGACCGAACCGCAGGAACGCGACCCCGCCCGAGAACTCGATACCGCCCGCCCCCGCCTCCTCGGGCGACAGAGTGAGCCCGATGTAGAACCGGCTGTCGGGGTCGGCGAAGGCGAACCATTCGACGACCGGCTTCTCCTCCTTTTTCGGTTCTTCGGTCTTTTTTGGCGCCTCGACCTCCGGGGGGGCTTTCTCGGCCTTGGGCGGCTCGCTTTTCTGCTCGCGAGCCTTCCGGATGACCGTTATCTCTTCGCGCATCGTCTCGATGACATTGAGCACATCGTCGGCGGTTGTGTTCGCCACCGGCAGACGACGCATGATACCTTCGTCACTGATGATGAGTATGAACCCGTCGGGTGTCACCTCAAGCGTCATGTCCTCGGTGACCGCCGCCGTGCGCGGATCGGTCGCGAGCGCGCTCATGAGTTCTTCGGGGAACTGGTCACCGAACCGGATCGTCGCCATGGCCACGCGGAAGAAGAGGAGGATGCCGGAGAGGAGCGCGGCTCGGCTCATCCCCACTCCTCCATGATGCCGCACGAGGCGCTCGACCCGACACGATCGGCACCCGCCGCGACCATCCGTTCGAGCGTCGCACGGTCACGGATGCCGCCGGCCGCCTTGACGCCGATCGCCGTACCCGCGACGGTCCGCAGAAGCCGCACATCGTCGGGCGTGGCCTTGCCGTTCACGCCGGTCGATGTCTTGAGCATGTCGGCCCCGGCGAGCACCGCCAGTATCGCCGCGTCGAGTTTTTCCGCTTCGTTGAGCGCCGAGGTCTCGAGTATCGCCTTGAGATACCCACCGAGCCCGGTCGCGCACCGTATCCCTTCGTAGACCTCGCGCAGATGGCCGGACCTGAGCAGGCCGATGCCGATGACCAGATCGAGTTCGGTCGCCCCGTCGGTGATGGCCGCTGCCGCCTCGGCCCGCCGCGCCGCGTCGATGGATGCGCCGAGCGGGAAATCGACGACCGACGCGATGGCGAACCGCGCCCCGAGCCGTTCCCGCATCACCCGCGCCGTCCCCACCCAGACGGGGTTCACGCAGACCGCCTTGAAACGGTGGCGCGCCGCATCGGCGCAGAGTTGCGCTATCCCCTTTTCGGTCGCGTCGAAGGCGAGGAGCGTGTGATCCATGAGGTCGGGAACGCTCTGCGCGGTGAGGCGCGGCGGCTCCCAGACCGACACGAGGTTCGCCGCGATGACCGCGTACCGTTCCGGGCCCGCGCCGGTCAGGTCGGCAAGTTCTTTCGCCCGCGCCAGTATCGTGTCGTGATCGTGCATGCCGCCCACCCTCACAAGGGACCGTCCGGTGGCGATTATAGCCGCCCGTTCGGACAAGAAAAGAAAATATTGTTGCATCCGCGGACCTCCCGGGGTACCATGCGCCCCGGCAGTATCCACCGGAACGGGAGTGTCGCCATGCGCATCGAGGACTTCATCAGGGAACGGGAGCGCCAGAACGGGGTCACGCTCGATTTCGCGGGCCCCGTCACCAAACGGTTCTTCTCGCTCGATACCCAGTGTTACCGCGACGGCGCTCTGCCGGTGAAGACAAAGGAACTCATCGGGCTTATCGCCTCGCTCGTCCTGCGATGCGACGACTGCATCAACTACCACCTCCTGCGGTGCCGCACCGAAGGGGTGACCGATGCCGAACTCGACGAGGCGCTTTCGATAGGGATCATCGTCGGGGGCAGCATCACCATCCCGCATATCCGGCGGGCGGTCGACGGCTGGAAGGAGATGGCGGAGAAAGACCTCTCGCTCTGACCCGCCGCTATATTTTTCGTCCCCTCTTGCCTTCCGGACCCTTTTCGATACAATCCTCCCCATGACAACGGATGACATCGTGCGGAGCGAACCATGAAGAAATGGGTGCTTTCCCTCATCGCGACGGCGGCCCTGACGCTTTTCTGCGCCGCCTGCGACAACAACGAGAACGAAGGCCTGATCGACAACGGCGAGGCGACCGGCGACGAGGATCAGGATGTCGGCGCTGACAAGGATGTCGACATACCGAAAGGGGATCTCGACCATGATGTCGACACCGACACCGAAAATGATGTCCTCCCCCCGACCGACAACGACATACCCAGTCCGTGGGACGACAAGGACGAGGATGGCGACGGGATAAAGAACGGCTTCGAGGGAACGGGCGACACCGACAGCGACGGCACCCCCGACTATCTTGATGACGACAGCGACGGGGACGGTCTCCCCGACAGCACCGAGGCGCCGGGCGGCATACCGGTCGATACCGACAGTGACGGCACCCCCGATTTCCAGGACACCGATTCGGATAACGACGGCATCCCCGACGGCGTCGAGGGGACCGGCGACGCCGACAGCGACGGTACCCCGAACTACCGGGACAAGGACAGCGACGACGACGGCCTGCTCGACAGCATCGAGGCGGGCGGCGACCCGACCATCCCCCTCGACACCGACAGTGACGGTACCCCCGACTATCTTGACCCCGACTGCGACAAGGATGGCATCCCCGACGGCGTCGAAGGGCTCAAGGATGCCGATCTCGACGGCATACCGAACTATCTCGACGACGACAGCGACGGTGACGGCGTAATCGACAGCGAGGAATGCCCCTCTCTCCCCTGCTTTGACAGCGACGGCGACGACCTTCCCGACTTCAAGGACAAGGATTCGGACAACGACGGGCTTTCCGACGCTTCGGAAAAGGACTGTCCGATCCTCGGCAAGAACTCGCGATTCTTCGCCGACACCGACGAGGACGGGTACAGCGACCTCGCCGAGGAGGCGGTCGGCTCCGATCTCTGCGATGCGGCACAGGGGGTCAAGGACATCGTGGAATTCTACTTCGTCCTCCCCTACCAGGACCCGGAAAAGACCGATGTACTCACCTTCGCCCCGACGGTCCAGAAAGCCGACATCCACTTCAATGTCGACACCACCGGCTCGATGAGCGGCGAGATAGACAACCTCAAATCGGGTCTTTCGACCATCATGACCGAGGCAAAGAACCGCGTCGCCGACAGCGCGTTCGGCGTGTCCCATTTCGAGGATTTCCCTGCCTGCGACTTCGGGGGTAGCAGCGACCAGCCATGGGAACTCCTCCAAAGCCCCACCACCGACGCCGGCACGGCGCAGGCGGGGGTCGACAAACTCACGCTCGGCAGCGGCAATGATTTCCCCGAGTCGGGGTACGAATCACTCTATCAACTCGCCACCGGCGCCGGCGGCACATTCAACCTTTCCGGCGACGACGGCTGCGGAGGCAGTTGTAGCGCGAGTCACACCATACCGGTCGCCAGTTGCGGCGGCCTTCTCGGCGGCGCCTGCTTCCGTCTCGGCTCCATCCCCATCGCCATCCATGTGACCGACGCCACGAGCCATGTCCCCGCCGACTACGGACTCACCTACCACTCGCGCGACGAGGCGGTGACCGCCCTCAACGCGCTCGGCGTCCGCACCATCACCGTGCAGTCGGGCTCCGACGGCGATACGACCACACAACTGAACGACATCTCGAACTCGACCGGCGCACGGGTGCCGGTCTGCGCCTTCAAGACGGGCGAATCGTCATGGCGCTGCGGCGCGGAGCAGTGCTGCACGCTGAACGGCGGCGCGACCGCGCCGTCGGGCGGCGTCTGCACCCTGCGCTACCAGATACCCGAGGATGGCACCAGCCTCGGTTCTTCGGTGGTCGACGGGGTCGACGCCATTATCAAATACGCCACTTTCAGCGTTCTCACCGTCGGGAAGGATGACGGCGACGGTGGGACCATAGACATCGCCTGTTTCCTCAAGATGATAGAATCGCTTTCCTATGTGGCGCCCCCGGCGGAGCCCGAAAAAAGCTGTACACCGGTCGCGACGCCGGCCGCACTGGACGGGGCCGCCTACAACAACGGATTCGCCAACTTCGCGCCCGGCACCTCGGACCCGGCCAAGGAGGGAGCGAAACTCCTTTTCACGGTACACGCGCAGAACGACACGTGCTTCAAACCGACCTCGGCCGAGGCACAGGTGTTCACCGCTTACATCGATGTCCGCGATCAGGTGACCGGCGCCGTGCTCGACACCCAGACCGTCACGATCATCGTACCGGGCGTATTCGACAGCGGCGGCGAAGACTAGATCAGAATCATCACCAATCACGAAATGGCGAGCGCCTGTTTGCGTATCTTTTCGAGGGCACGCTCCTCTATCTGGCGTACCCGTTCTTTGGAAACGCCGTACTTGCGACCGATGTCCTCGAGCGTCTGCGGCTCTTCGGTGAGATAGCGGTTGTCAATGATGTAGCGCTCCCGCTCGTCGAGCGATCCGACGGCGCGGTACAGCAACTGTTTCCGCTCGTCGAGGACCAACTGTTCGGAGAGATCGGCCTTATCGTCCGCTATCTGGTAGCGCTCAGAACCGTCCTCGTACCGGTCGTCGAGCGACACATCGGACGACGAGGTGAGCACCCGCATATTGTCGGCCACGCGGATCGGGTCCATGCCGAGCCGGCGCGCCACCTCGGCGATGAGTTCCTCGCGGGTCAGTTCGCGCCCCTGATCGTGGGCTTCTATCTCGCGCACCGTCGAGACGAGATTAAAGAACAGTTTCCGTTCGTCACGCCCCTTGCCGTATCTGACTATGGACATGTGCGAGAGGATGAATTCCTGTATCTTCGCCTTTATCCACCACAGCGCATAGGTGGCGAAGCGGACCCCCTTGGCGAGGTCGAACTTCTTGAGCGCGGTGACGAGCCCCACATTCCCTTCCTGTATGAGGTCCACCACATCGCGGAACTTGCGGAATTTGTAGGCGGCGTGCACCACCAGTTTGAGACTCGAAAGAATGATGCGGCGCGCCGCGTCGATATCGCCTTCAATGCGATAGCGCCGGAACAGGTCCTCCTCTTCGTCGCGACCGAGGTCGGGCACCGCGAGGGCCGAATGGATGTAAGCCGACAGCGAGTCGTTCGACAGGGCCGGGATGTAAGCGGTCATGATGGTACCTCCTTAGCACTCATCACTCTCTTCTGCTAAAATGAAATACCAAACTCGTTGATATTTGTCAAGATTGTTGTTAATAAAAGTTTTATCTGTCTGATTTTCCTCGCACTCCGGCGCAGAGAGGACCCTTTCTTTTTTATCTTGGCTATCTTTTCTGAATATGCTATCCTCGCGTCGGGTCTTTCGATGGTCCTGTCACCCGAACGGAGGCACCATGCGTCATCTGCTCCTGTCGGCCCTTTTCGGGCTCGTCCTTCTGCTCCCCCCCACCGCCGAGGCGCGCCGGGAGAAGGGCTTCTATTTCGACGATCACCTCACGGTCGACAACGAGACGCTCCTGAAACTCAACGGGGTCGGCTTCCTTGAGAAGTTCTCCTTCACCGTTTACGCTAATACCCTCTACCTGAAACAGCCATCGAACGATTGGCAGGCGATACTCGATGCCGATGAACCGATGGCGATGCGGCTCCATATCCTTTACAGTTTCATAGACCTCAATGAACTCAAGGAGGCGCTCCGCGACGGGTTCCGTTACTCGACCGGACGCGACCCCGAGAAACTGAAGCCGCTCCTCGCGCGGTCCGAAAAACTCCTCTCGTGGTTCGACCGCAAGACGCGCAAGTACGACACCGCCACCTTTCTCTATGTCCCCGGCAAGGGGACGATGGTGTCGATGAACGGCACCTACAAGGGGGCCATCCCCGGGCTCGACTTCAAAAAGGCGCTGTTCGGCATCTGGCTGTGCGAGAAACCGGCCAACCGGCCGCTTAAGGCGGGACTGCTCGGTCTGCCGGAGAAGTGATATTCACGCGCCGCCGTGGGCGTCGAGGTCCTGCGTCCAGCCATCGAGATCGAGTTCCTCCATCCGCGCGACGACCGGATCGTACTCGTCGTGGGTGAGGCGGCGGCTGATATCGGGATGCTCCACCGCGCGGTAAGCCGGAAAATACTGGCTCATGAGCGACAGTTTGAAGATCATCCCTCTGTCGCGGTAGGCGGCGAGCAGGTCGAGCGTCCGGAACGAGTTATCGACCGCCCCCGGTATCACGAGGTGACGGATGATGAGGCCGCGTTGCAGGAGGCCGAGTTCGTCCTCCTCCCACGGGATACGGGCCGCGTGAAGCACCTCCAGTCCCTTCGTCATGGCCTCGACATAATTCGGAGCGCCACTGTATCTCGCCGCGAGCGCCGGGTCGAGATACTTCACATCGTACAGGAAGATGTCGGCGAACCGCAGGACGACGGAGAGCGCTTCTTCGGTGAAGTAGCCCGCGCAGTTGTACGATATCGGCACCGGTATCTCGCCGCGCATGTCGGCGAGCGCCTTCAGCGCCGGGTAGAGATAGTGGTCGGCGGTCGTGAGGTTGAGGTTGTGGACCCCCGTGCGCATGAGACGGCGCACCTCGGCGGCGAACTCTTCCAGCGAGTAGAGCCGTCCGTTGTTCTTGTGCGATATCGGCCAGTTTTGGCAGAAGATGCACCGCATGTTGCAGCCGGAGAAGAATATATTCCCCGCGCCGTTCCACCCACTCACCGGCGGCTCCTCGCCGTTGTGGACCGCGAACGAGGCGGCCCGGATGCCGGTGGACGATCCGCCGCAGGGCGGCTCACGGTAGGCGGCGACACCCCACCGCCGCGTCACACCGCACCGCGTCGGACAACATCGTCCCGTTTCCCAGAGGTGCTGCGCCTCGTCGAGAAGGTCGGACAATTCCCGTTCGGGGATATCGCGCAGGAGCGACATGTCAGAGGTTTCGCAGGGCGTTCACCAGTTCGGTCTTCGACTTGGTCCGGTCATCCACCTTCTTGATGACGCGCGCCGGGACCCCGGCGACGACGGTGTAGGGTTCGACATGCTGGGTGACGACCGCACCGGCCGCGACGACCGCCCCCTCGCCCACCTGCACCCCTTCGAGCACGACGGCGTTGGCCCCCATGACGACATGGTCGCCGATGCGGACCGGCTCGGCCGACGGCGGCTCCACCACCCCGGCGAGCACCGATCCGGCGCCGATGTGGCAGTGTTTCCCGACGATGACGCGACCGCCGACAACGACATTCATGTCTATCATCGTCCCCTCGCCTATCTCGGAGCCGATGTTGATGACCGCCCCCATCATGATGACGCACTTGTCGCCTATCGCCACCCGATCACGGATGATGGCGCCCGGCTCGATACGGGCGTTGATGTCCTTGAGGTCGAGGAGCGGCACCGCCGAGTTGCGCCGGTCGACATCGATGCGTTCGGCGTGGACCTGTTCGTGGTACATTTTGAGGAACGCGTCCACCTTGTTCCACTCGTCCATCACGAGAGCGAAATCGACCCCGCGGTACACCTCTCGGAACAGCGAGAGATCGACCGCGTCGAGCGCCCCCTTCAGGTAGGCGCGGACCGGCGTCTTTTTCTCCGATTCGCTGATGAACCGGATGATCTCGTAGGCATCCATGACCGCCTCCTAACAGTAACTCTTGAATAGCGCCTTCATGAAATCGTAGTAGCGGCCGACCGACGGCACGAACAGTTTCTCGTCGGGCGAATGCGGGTGCTTCACGGTGGGGCCGAACGATATCATGTCCATCCCGTCGTACTTCGCGCCGATGATGCCGCATTCGAGCCCGGCGTGTATCGCCTCGACCTTCGCGTCGACCTTGAACAGTTCCTTGTAGACCTTCAGGCACCGCGCGAGGAGCGGCGACTTGATGTTGGGTTGCCACGACGGATAGCCGCCGCCGGTGTGCGGGGTCGCGCCGCCGAGCCGCGCGATCGTTTCCACCTTCTGCGTCAGCCAGTCGAGCCGCGACATGACCGAACTGCGCTGGCTCGTGGTGATGGTGAGTTCTTTATCGGCCACCGCGAGTATGGCAAGGTTGTTCGAGGTCTCGACGAGCCCCTCCATCTCGGCCGACATCGCCGCGATGCCGTGCGGCAGGGCGAGGATGAGATCGATGACGGCGTCGGTCGTCTTTTTGTCCATCGCTTCGGCCGCCACCGCGTCGCGCAGGGCGGTCAGTTTCAGGCCGCTATCCTTCGGGAATTCGTTCTTCAGCACCTTCTCGAAGGCCGCGACCGTTCCGCCGACCTGTTCGAACGACTTTTCCGGCACGGCGATGACCGCCTCGGCGTCGCGCGGTATGGCGTTGTGGGCGCTGCCGCCCTTGATCGTGACGAGCGCGACGGGCATCTGCTTACGCAGACCGTCGAGGAACCGGGCGAGGATGATATTGGCGTTGCCGCGGTGCTCCTTGATGTCGACGCCCGAATGGCCGCCCAGCAGGCCGCCGACGCCGACCTTCACGAACGCCGTCCCCGCGCCGGCCTTCTCATAGGAAAGCGGCAGGACCGACTTGGTGTCGCGGCCGCCGGCGCACCCGACGGTGAATATCCCTTCGTCCTCCGAATCGACATTGAGCAGGATCTTGCCGGTCAGAAAACCGGGCTCTATGGCGTTGGCGCCGGTAAGTCCCGTCTCCTCATCGACGGTGAACAGCAGTTCGAGTTTCGGATGGATCGCCTCCGGGTCCTCGGCGAGGGCCAGCGCAAGCGCGATGGCGATGCCGTTGTCGGCGCCGAGCGTCGTTTTATCGGCGTGCATCCAGTCGCCCTCGATGATGCACTTGATCGGATCTTTCGTGAAATCGTGCGGCGAATCGGGGGTCTTTTCGCAGACCATGTCCATGTGACCCTGCACCACGAGCACCGGCGCCTTCTCGCACCCTTTCGTGGCGGGGACCGTGATGAGGACATTGGAGACCTTGTCGGTCTTCACCGCGAATCCGCGCTTTTTCGCCCAGTCGACGAGCCACTGCACGATCTTCTCTTCCTGTTTCGAGCGACGCGGCACCTTGTTGATCTCCTCGAACACCGCCAGCACCCGTTTCGTCTTCTCGTCCATCCTGCCCTCCATCGGTTGTTGTTGTTCGGCGTCACTTTTCGCTACTGTATATGTTAAAAAAAAGAGGTTTGCAATTTTCATGGCCTTCGCCTATAATGAGGCGTTCGTCTTACCCTTGAGGATGGAGTTCTCGATGAGCAGGCCCCTCTGCCATATCCCGCTGTCGTTCCTGCTTGCCCTCCTGTGCTTCTTCGGCTGCAATCCCGAGGAGAGCGGCCCGGAAGGCGATCCCATCTGCGGTCTGTACGGCGTCTATAGCGAGATACTGGATGCCTGCGATTGCCAGATCGGGTATGGCGGCGACTTCTGCGATCAGTGCGCCAAGGGATACGCCGGCTACCCCGACTGCGTGAAGGAGAGCGGCGGGAGCGACGGACCTGCCCCCGACATCGATATCGACACCGACCACGATACCCCGCCGACCGAGGGCGAGGCGCCTCCCGTCGAGGACGATACCGCGACCCCCGACACCGATGTCCCCGACAACTGCGATCAGGTCACCTGCAGCGGCAACGGAAAGTGTCAGCAGGACGGATCCTGCAAATGCTATCAGGGCTATGCGGGCACCGCTTGCGACGAATGCTCTCCGGGCTACATCGGCTATCCCGACTGCTATTTCAAGATGTGCGAGCCGAACGCCCGGACCTGCAAGGACCTGCAGACGGTCCAGCAGTGCGACGAACTCGGCAAGGAATGGTCCGATGTCGAGACCTGCAATATCGACACCGAGTGCTTCGAAGGCGAGTGTCTCTCCGAGTGCGGCAAGGCGGAGGCGGCCGAAAGTTATGTCGGCTGTGAGTACTGGGGCGCCTTCCTGCAGAACGGCGGCGGCTACGAATCGAACGGCAGTTACGCGGTCGTCGTCGCGAACCCGAACGATACCGAGGTCACGGTCACGGTCTACGGAGCGGGCGATGTCCAACTCAACCAGTTCACCGTCGCCCCGTCGCAGGTCAACTGGGCGCAATTCACGACCTTCGAACAGTTCGTCACCGAACCGGGCATATCGAATAAGGCGCTCAAGTTCGTCGCGTCCCGCCCGGTCACGATGACCCAGATGAACCCGTTCGGCAACGTCCTCATCTACTCGAACGATGCGTCGCTGCTCTTGCCGAAGGGAGCGCTCGGGCAGAAATACATGGCGATGAGTTGGCCCGAGTGGTTCTACTCGGAAGATGACGGCTGTGGCGGCGATACCACCCACAGTTATCCGGGGTTCGTTTCCGTCATCGCGGTCGAATCGGGGAGCACGACCGTCACCGTCACCTACCGCGGCGCCTCACGTGCCGGGACCGGCGTGGCGGCCCAGAACCCGAACGACACGGTGGAATACACGCTCAACCAGTACGACATACTCACGCTCAACACCGCCGACGCATCGTGCGGCAGTTCCTGTTACGGCCCCGATCTTTCAGGGAGCATGATCGCCGCCGACAGGAAGATAGCGGTGTTCGGCGGTCATGTCTGCACCTTCATCCCCGCCTCGACCTACGCCTGCGACCATCTCGAACACCAGATATTCCCGCTCCGCTCATGGGGCAAGGAATTCGCCGCGGTCCGCACCAAACCGCGCAACGCCGAGGCCGACTATTTTCGCATCCTCGCCTCGAAGGACGGCACGACCGTTTCATTGACCGGTGGCGAATCGGGCTCCGTGGCGCTGAGCGCCGGACAGGTGCACGAGTTCTCGACCACCGCCGATTTCGTCGTGACCGCGAATGAGCCTATCATGGTGGCCCAATTCCTCGCCTCGCAGGACGCAGGAGCCGACACCGGCGACCCGGCGATGATGCTGATAGCCCCGAACGAGCAGATGCGGCAGGACTACATCTTCCTCGTCGCGCCGAACTACGATTACGACCGACTCACCATCGTTTCCCCGGCGGACAACCAGATAACGCTCGACGGCGGTGCCGTCATGGATTCCAACACCTTCACGCAGATACCGGGAACGCCCTGGTATCGCCAGTATGTGGACACCGACGATGGCGCCCACACGCTGACCGCCACCAAACCGGTCGCGCTCTATGTATACGGCTTCTCGCAGTATGTTTCCTACGCCTACACCGCCGGGCTCGATCTGCAGAAGATAAACGATCAGGAATAAGACAAGGACTTTTCCCGGAGGATGTAACATGAAAAAAGAGTTTTTTCGCGCCGCCTTGCTGATAGGCGTGACCGTGATCGTTCTGGCCGCGTCCTCCTGTGCGCCGACCGACGAAGACCCCGGCACCGGCAGTTACTGTGAAGAGGACGCCGACTGCGGCGACACTGCCATCTACTTCTGCGACACGGCGAATAACGAGTGCAAGGTCAAGGCTGGCGTCGACATCGATCAGGAAGGCACGGCCGACACCGACGAGGGCGGCGTGACCGATCAGGAAGACGCGGAGTACGACCCCACGGCCGACGACGGCACCGAGACGCCCGACATCGATCAGTCGGGGTGCGACTATACCGTCTGCAACGGCAACGGAAAATGCCAGCCGGACAATTCGTGCAAATGTTATCAGGGTTACGCGGGGACCTACTGCGACGAATGCTCCCCGGGCTACATCGGCTACCCCGACTGCTATTTCAAGATGTGCGAACCGAACACCCGGACCTGCAAGGACGACCTGACGATACAACAATGCGACGAAAAGGGGATGGATTGGGCCGAGGTCGAATCCTGTAGCGGCGAGGCGACCTGCTTCGAGGGAGAATGCCTCACCGAATGCGGACGCGCCGAAGCGGAGGAAAGTTATGTCGGGTGCGAATACTGGGGCGCCTTCCTGCAGAACCTCATGGAATACGAGGGCGGCAACTACGCGGTCGTCGTCGCGAACCCGAACGACACCGATGTGACCGTGACGGTCTACATCTCGGGCGACACGCAGATCGCCCAGTTCACCGTCGCACCGGGACAGATAAATTCCTACACCTTCGACCAGTCCTATCTCATCCCGGGACCGGGGGTGTCGAACCTCGCCTTCAAGTTCGTCTCGTCACGCCCCGTCACGATGACCCAGATGAACCCGTTCGGCAATGTCCTCATCTACACCAATGACGCGACGCTCCTGCTTCCCAAGGGGGCGCTCGGCCTCAAGAACATGGCGATGAGTTGGCCGACCTGGAAGGAAAGCCATCCCGGCTATATCTCAGTCATCGCCACCGAACCGGGCACCACCGCCCTGACGGTCATCTACGGCGGCGCCTCGGCC
>JAKQHE010000099.1 GCA_029573155.1 bacterium | reverse complement strand
CACCCGCAGGGCGCCTTCGTGAAGCCGTATCAGCGCGTCCGATAGCGGCCTGCCGCTCCCCATGAGTCGCGCCGAGAAATCATCGGCCATATACTCGCGTGAACGGGATATCGCCATCTGCACGATCATCGCGGCGATCGGCGCCAATATGGCGATGACGAGCATCACCAGTATGTTACCGCCCCCCTCCTCGTCGTCACGACCGCCGAACATCGCTCCCCACTTCGCGATATAAGAGAGCCACATGATCGCACCCGCCATCGCCGCGACGATGGTCTGAACGAGCATGTCCCAATGTTTGATGTGGCCGAGTTCGTGGGCGATGACCGCCGCCAGTTCCTGTTCGCTCATCCGGGCAAGTATCCCTTCGGTCACCGCGACCACCGCGGTCGAAGGCGACCGGCCGGTCGCGAAGGCGTTGGGCACCTCCATCGGCAGGATGTAGAGTGCGGGCGGTTTAGGAAGCCCGGCGCGCGACGAAAGATCATCCAATATCTCGTAGAGCCGGCGATATCGTTGCGGGTCGGCAGGTACGCCACGGTACATCGCGATGACGATCTTATGAGAGAAGAGGTAGGAAACAAGATTCATAGCCAGCGCGATGATGAAAAAGATGGTCGCGCCGTCGGGCCCGCCTAGCAGATAGCCGAAAAATACGAGCAGGAGCGTCATGACGATCAACAGCAGGCCGCTTTTGAAAAGGTTGTACATGGTATCGGATCCTCCGTTAACATGTCATCGATGCATACATATAAGCATCAAGGGCAGAAAATCAAATGGGCACGATGCGTCATTTTCGCCACACCTCGTCATGGCGGATAAGTTCCTGATTGAGGAAGATGAAGGAGAGCGACCGTTCGAGCCGCGTCCGCACATCGGCAAAGGCGGGATCACCTGACAGATCACGTTCTTCCATCGGGTCGGCCTTCAGATCGAACAGCATCACGGTACCGCCGGCAAGGTGTCGGGTCAGTTTGTGGGGGTACTCCACGACGCTCAGGAATTGGCCGTTGTAGGGCTGCACGAGATAGACCGGCTCGACGCGCCGCTCCGCGAGCAGGGAGCGTCCCTCGAAATGGTGCCACGGCATCGGGACGCCAGCGAGTGCCGCGAGCGTCGGCGCTATGTCGATCTGCGAAAAGGGGATATCGGGTATCCGTTCCGGCTTGAGGCGACCGGGCCACAGCACGAGCAACGGCACGCGAAAGAACTCCTCGTAGGCGGCCGACTCACCGCAGAAAAGGCCGTGCCGACCGTTCGGCACGCTGTGATCGCCGGTAATGACGACGATGCTGTTATCGAGATACGGACGACGGCGCAGTTCGGCGAAGAATGTCTTAAGGAACTCGTCGCTCGCGTGCAGAGCATTGGCGAACCGTTCCCGACGATCCGACGGATCTGGGTACAGCGTCCGCAGATGACGCGGGACCTGATCGAACTCGCCGTGCGCGCTGATGGTGGCAACTGCGCCGAAATAGGGTCGCCGCGCCTCCCCCTTTTCCTGCAATGCGTCAAGATAAGCGAAGAACTTGCGGTACACCGCATCGTCCTGCAGCCCCCAGCCCCAGACGAGCGGCTCGTCCTCAGGTGTCGTGAAGGAGGCGACCGTCTCGACACGCGCGAACCCGTTGCCGGAGAGGAAGGGACGGGTATTGTCGAAGGAGAGATCCTTGTAGGATTGGAAGAACACCGTTTCGTAGCCGGCATCCGAGAGCGCCTTGGGCAACGAATGGAATGTGGTGCGCGGGTAGTCGGTGTAGACTTTGCCGCGAATGCTCGGGACGACCGAGAAAAAGACCGCGAAGTGGCCTTTCGATGTCTGCACCGAATTGCCGTAGAAGCGTTCGACATAGAGCCCCTGCGGGATCAGCGAATTGAAGAAAGGGGTGTACTCCTCACCGTTCTCGTTACGCGCTTCGGGCATGAAACCGTTGAAGGACTCCATCAGGAGTATGAATATGTGCGGTCGTTCGGCGGGGGGGAGGGAGGCAACGGCAGGCCCTGCTTTGATCAGCGGGAATGCGCCTCGTTCGTAGGACACGACCGCCGTTTCCTCGGCATAGTACCGGTACAGGCTTCTGCCGAACAGGACCCCCTCATCATGCGAAGGGATCGGCAAGAGCACGCAAAGTGCGTAGAGACCGCCCCAGAGGACGACCTTGGGCGCGAGCGGCGCCTCCTGCACCTGTCGCGACAGCAGGCCGCGGCGCCACTCGACGATCGCCAACAGGGACAGTATCGCGATAAGCGCGAAAATGAAAGGGGTGCCGATGCGGCCCGTTATGACCGACACCGAGTCGCTGAAGAATATCTCGCGAACATTGTCGCGCATCACCGCGTAGTCGAAGGAGAAATTCGTCGTGTAGTGATAGGCGTACAGGAGCCAGAGCATCGCCACGGTCAACAGGGCGGCCATCGCCCGCCCGGTGCGCCAACGGGAAAAAAGCGCGTTGACGAACAGCCAGTGGATGTTGACCGAAAGGACCGTGAACACGAGGTGCGCTGCACTCGACAGGGAGGGACGGAGAAGATCGAGTTCAGGGCGGCTGCTCTTGAGAAGCGCCAGCGCCCCAACGGTCAGGAGCGATAACAGGATGTTCATGAACCCGAAACGGACCGCTAACGACCTCTTAATCACCGGCGCATATCGTGACACCCGCGACCTCCTTCCATTCGGCCTCCCGATTGTATGGATAACGGTCCCTTTTGCAAAAA
>JAKQHE010000068.1 GCA_029573155.1 bacterium | reverse complement strand
TATCTCGCGTGGTCGGAGATCGCGTTTTTCCCACGCGATCTCCGACCACGCGAGATAGGTATAAGGCGTTCCCAGTATCTTATCGATGAATCGGTCGAGAGCCCCGCAGGTCCGGCGGGCGAAGTCATTCGCGTACATCATCTTCTTGTTGCGGGTTATCACGAATCCTATCGAAAGCGATGAGAATATGGCATAGAAATGCGCCTTCAGTTCCTGCGTCATCAGTTCCCGTTCCATGAGTTCGCGGTTCACCTTCTCGACGGCTCGCGCCATGCCGGTGGCCATGAGCCCGGCTATCGAAAAGAAGAAAAGATAGACGAACAACCGCGAGAAGAACGATACCCAACTCAACGCGTAGAGATCGACAAGTTCCATCGAAACGATGGGGAGCAGGGAAGATTTGATGAGGAAGGCCATCAGCAGGAGGAGCGTGAAACTCGCGACCGTGGTGAAGAGCGCTCCCTTCTCATCCAGTATGAAACCAGAATACATGATGGTGATGACGACGACATACAGATAGGGGGACTCTATGCCGCCGGTCAGATAGGCGACCAGCACCCAGAAGAATATCTCGAGGAAGAACTGGAGATAGGCGAAGAGACGGAGACGCCGCTCGTTGAGGATGCGCCCCCCCATCACGATCGAAAGGAAATTCACCAATGTGAAGAAGAATACGAGTATCAGAAGCAGTTTATTGCGGAAACTGAACAGTTCTATCCGTTCGTTGATGAACGGCAACAGGAAAAAGGCGAAAAAGAGGGCTATGAGGAAAAAGAAACGGATGATGAAGAACGAATGGAGGTTCTTCCGGAAATTCTCGGCGCGGAAAAAGTCCATCGACTATTCGCCGCCCACCGTACCGGCCATCTTGAATATCGGCAGGTACATGGCGACCATGGTCGTACCGACGATGCCGCCGATGAAGACCATCATGATCGGTTCAAGCATCGAGGTGAGGGCGCCGACGGCGACATCGACCTCCTCCTCGTAGAAATCGGCTATCTTGGAAAGCATCGTATCCATGGCGCCGGTCGCCTCGCCGACCCCGATCATCGAAACGACCATCTGGGGGAATATCTTGACATCGACGAGCGGCGTCGTCATGTCCTGACCTTCCATGACCCGGTCGCGCACGAACAGGATGCCCTCTTCGACCACCATGTTGCCCGAGGTCGAGGAAACGACCTGCAGGCCGTCGACGAGCGGCACGCCGGAACTGAGAAGCGTGGCAAGCGTCCGGGTGAACCGGGCGACCGAGGTCTTCTTGATGAGATCACCGAACACCGGCGCTCCGAGCGCGAGTTTATGCATTCGATACTGTATCTTTTTGTTCTTGAGGAGCACCTTGATCCCAACGAACGCGCCGGCGCCGATGATCGCCATGAGGATAATGTTCGCCTGGAACCAGTCGGAAAGGTCGACGATCATCTTGGTGAGTCCGGGCAGTTCCTGCCCCTGACTGATGAACATGGCGGCGAAGGTCGGGATGACCCAGACCAGAAGCACCGCGACGATGCCGACGGTAGCGACCAGAACGACCAGCGGATAGGACATGGCGCCCTTGACCCGCTTCTTGAGTTTGTCGTTCTTTTCGAGGAACATCGCCAGACGGTCAAGGATGGTGTCGAGTATGCCGCCGACCTCACCGGCCGCCACGAGGTTGACATAGAGATCGGTGAAGACCGTCGGGTGCTCCT
>JAKQHE010000064.1 GCA_029573155.1 bacterium | reverse complement strand
GTGGGCGCCCCTGTTCGATGCCTGCAACCCGCTCAAGGACAAGGACTCCAACGGCACCTCCTTCACCTACACCGAGATGTACAACTGCATATCGAGTTTCTACGGCTGGGACGACGAGGCACCGACCTGCATCGGTGGCGATCCGAACGCGCCCGACCCGTTGAAACTGGAATACTCGATGGATGTCGATACGATGCTTCTGAACGGCGAATTCTTCCCGTTCAACGAGCATTTCAAGCGCGACGACACCTCGTTCATGCTCAAGGTGAGCGCCAACGGCGACATGATATTCACCAACATGCTCGTCGTGAGCGTCGACACCCGCGCCTCGAAGTACGACATCCCGGTGAATCCGAACACTCCCAACGGCCGCGAGAAACATTATTGCTCCTGCTCGACGGTCGAAGATTCGGTCTGTTTCGACCGCCCGTTCTATTACACCATCAAGGTGCAGAACTGGGGCGACGAACTGGGCGAGGATGTGACGGTGCAGGACTCGTTGCCGCCTCAGGTCGACTATGTCCCCGGTTCGACCGAGATAGCGCGTACCTTCGACGCGAACGGCAACGGTACCGACTGGACTGCGGTGCCCGACGGCGCGGGCGGCGCCTTCCCCTTCCTCGGCGCCTCCAAGGTCGCCGATCTGCTCGTTTACTGTGACAAGGACACGAAGGACTGCCCCGATACGGTGCTCATCCGCTTCAAGGTCCTGCCCAAGGGCGGCCTGCCGAAGAACACCGTCATAGAGAACACCGCGATCATCAACGACATCGCCAACATCCCGTACCGTTCAAACACCACCGTGCCGCTCCGCCTGCGGCAGGGCGCCTGTCCATCGACCGCCGAGTGCCCCGAGCCCCCGAAGGCGCAGTGTGGCGGCGAAGGGGTCAATGTCGCCGAATGTCAGACGGCCGAAGAGTGCGGCGCCGGGAAGAAGTGCGATGACGGTCACTGCGTCGTCGATCCCGACCAGATGGCGTCGGGCGTATCGGTCGAATTCGCGCTGGGGAAGAACTCCCCGGCGAACGGCGCGGCGGCCATCGTAGTGCCGGCGCCGACCGCCGGTCTCGTCGCGGGTCAGTTCACCCTGCAGGGGGTGTTCGACGGTGGCGGAAATACCAAGGTGTTCAGTTTCGACAGCATCAAGGTCAAGATGAACACCGCGAGCGCCAATATCAAACTCACGAACCTCCGGCTCATCCGCGACCTTGACGGTGACGGTGTCCTTGACGGGGAGGAGCCCGAACTGGCCACCGCCACGGCGCTGAACGCCGGGTACGCCGATTTCGTCATACCGGCCGCCTCACGGGCCTTCACGGTCAACACCCTCCATTATTTCCTCGTGCTCGCCGATGTCGCCTATCTCGGCGGCGCGGTCCAACCGAACAGCACCTTCAACGGCGCCATCGACGGTCCGCAGGCCATCATCGCGAGCGACGCCGCCGGCGGCGCGTCGGTCAAAGAGGGGAGTGTCACCTTTGCCGAGTTCATGCTGGAACCGGCGCAGGGGTATTTCATCTTCACCAAGGGTCTGCGCGATCCTTCGGTGCTCCCGCCTTCCCAGTTGACCGGGGTCATCCCGATACTGCAGGTCCGCATCGCTTCGCCCGGGCAGGCCAACGGCATAGAGCGGATGGACATCAAGACCCCCGCCGGTGCGGTGCGACTGGGCGAGGGCATTCGCAACCTCGCGGTCTGGCTCGATACCGATAACGATGGAATTCAGGATGCGGGAGAAGCTCCTATCGAGGGGGGCCGTGTGGAGTTGTACGACCAAAATGGAAATTTCATTGACTTTGTTACGACAGATTCTACCGGCGCATATTTCTTTAGTTCGGGACCTGGTACGCCATCGGGCAATCAAAAATATCTGATTGACGCATTGAACCCGAACTCGCAATATGAGATTCGGATTCCGCTTGGTCAGGCGGTGTTAAGTGGATTAACACTGACCACCAGCGATGCGAATGGTAACGGGGAAGA
>JAKQHE010000052.1 GCA_029573155.1 bacterium | reverse complement strand
TCTCTTCTCGACCCAGTTCTATGTCGATGCCACCACCGTCAAGACGGCCCTGACCGTGGGCTCCTACGATCTCGGCGCGGGCGCGAACGCCAACTTCTCCTCCTGCACGGAATGCACTCTTGCCTACGAGGATATCGACGCCGAACAGAACACCATCGCAAAACGCTACTTCCAGTATGACGGCGCTCTTGAGATCAGCGAGGTGAAGGAAGGCACGCTGGAGTCGAAGGGGAGCATCTCGGCGCGTCTCATAGAGGTGACCATCGAGAGCGGTACCTTCATATCGACCCCGGTCGTCGGCGGGAACTGCTACGAGATCGAGGGGACATGGGACACCATCTGTGTTCCCGACTGCGGCGACAAGGTCTGCGGCTCTGACGGGTGCGGCGGCGTGTGCGGCGACGGTTGCGAAGAAGGCAAACAGTGCAACGCCGAAGGTACCGGATGCATCGACTGTACGCCGGTGAGCGCTAAGGATATAGTCGGCGATCCCGAGATGGCCAACCTCTATGTCGGCGGTCTGGTCGACAACATCGGGACCTCCGTCGCCGATTCGTTCTATCTCGAATTCTGGGGTGCACAGGAGGCGGGGACCTACGATCTGACCGGCACCAACTATGTCGATTGCCCACAGTGCGTCCTTGTCGTGCAGGATCTCGGCGACACGGCGCTCCAGAAGGTCTTCTTCCAGCATTCCGGCGATCTTGTTATCGACGATCTGGTCGTTGACGAGGAGGATTGGATGACCGGCGCCTCGCGTGGACACCTTGACGGCGTGCGACTGATAGAGGTCGTCATCAATGGCGAGACCTACGAATCGACCCCGGTGGCTGGCGGTGCCTGTCTGCAGATCGTTTCTGCGGCGTGGGATACGATGCCGGAAGAGACCGACGAGGACGCGATACTTCCCGATAACTGATCGGCCCGGGTTCCCGGGTCAGTTGCTCCGTATCAGCGTTGCGCTACCGCTCGAGCAGGTGACCTGCATGATGGCGTTCAGGGTTATCGAGGCCTGACAGTTGAAGAACAACAGCATGGTGATGTCATAGTTGAAGGCCGAGGTCTGTGCAAAGGTGCCGCTCGAAACGGTACCTCCCTCCTGTTTTATGGAACCGTCGCAGCCGTCCTTCGGGATGAATTCGTAGGAGGAACCGGTGGTGAAAAAGAGCGCCGTCGAAACGAGAACATTCCAAAGCCCCTCTATCTCGGTGCAGGTTCCGGCGTACTGCGGCGTGCATACATTCTGGGCGCAGATCCAGTCGGTAGGGCACTGGAAGTCGAACAGGCACTGTTTAGGGTTCGTCGGCACACATTCGTAATAGGTCCCATTGAATTCGCATTTCATGTTGTCGCCGCAGTCGGCGTCGATAAGGCACTGGTCACGCGATTTGCAGGTCCCGAAAAAGCCGAGTGAAAGATCGCAGTATTCGCTCGGGTCGCAGTTCGTGTCATTCAGGCAGAGGCCGCCGCCGAGTGAGAGGATGCACTGCATCCAGTTGCCTGACGGTTCGCAGGTCCGGAAGGCGGGGCAATCGGCGTCGCTTTGGCACTCGTTGGCGTACTCGCACCGGTTGTAAGGGGTTCCGGCGATGCATTGGTAGCCGAACGCGCAGTCGGTGTCGACCGTGCAGACCGCGACGCAGTCGTAGTAGGAGCCGGTCCAGTCACAGACCTCATTCGCGGCGCATTCTTCGCTCGTGAGGCATTTGTTCATGGAGCGGCAGACCTTGTAGCCGAGAATGACCGTCTCGCAGACCTCGCCCGGCGCGCAGTCGGCATCGGTTTCGCAGGAGTCGCTGAGGTCCAAGCGACATTCCTTCCAGTTGCCGACCACCTGACAGGTCTGGTAGGTCTGACAGTCGAAATCGTTGGCGCAGGTGCTCGCAAAGAGGCAGGCGCGAGGTGATGTCGTGGTATCGCAGCGGTATCCGAAGGCGCAGTCGCCGTCAACGGTGCATGCGTCGGGCACAATGTCGATGTCGGGTGTGACGGTATCGGGGTCGGGGAGCGGTTGGTCGGGATCCGGCGTCACGATGTCGGCCTCCGGCAGGAGGTCGGATTCGGGGAGAACATCGTCCGGCTCAGGCAGGAGGTCGTACTCGGGCAGGATATCGAATTCGGGGAGCATATCATACTCGGGGAGCGGAAGGTCGATATCGGGGAAGGACCAGTCGGTCTCAGGCGGGGTATCGAATTCCGGAAGGATGTCGAGGTCGGGGGCCATATCCTCGTCGAAGGGAACAAGGTCGAGATCGGGCAGAACGGTCGCGTCATCGGAGAGCGGGTCATCTTCGACGGGAGCATCGTCGATGACCGCCTCATCGAGGTCGGGATCCTCCTCCGGCATGCTGTCGCTGGTCTCGTCGTTCATCTCGTCGGGAACCTCGTCGGGAACCTCATCGGTGGTCTCGTCCGGTCCATGGTCGGTCGTTTCGTCGGTCGCCACATCGGGGACCGCGTCGGGGATATCATCGGGTACGGTGTCGGCGGTGTCGTCCGACGCGTTGTCGGTGGTGTCGTCTGGCGGCATGAAGGGGTCCTGATCGGCGAGGGGAGCCTCGCTCTCGGTCGGAGGGACGTCGTTCTGCCACTCGTCGGCAAGCAGAGGGAAGTCACCGATGTCGTCAGGGCCTACGGTGTCCTGGTCGCTGTGCGCCTCGGGGCGCTGCGCCACCTGATTATCGCAGGAAACGAGCAGAAACGATAAAAAGGCGAACAAGAACATCACCCCACGCATGGCGCTCCCCTTTTGTTGTATGGGCATCCTGATTGTACTTAAAGGTTTAGCGTTTGCAAGGAGATAAAATTTGTTGACAGCGGTCGAAAAGTCGGTATAAAAAAAGCGCTTGTGCTGAGCGGGAATAACTCAGTGGCTAGAGTGCAACCTTGCCAAGGTTGAGGTCGAGGGTTCAAATCCCTTTTCCCGCTCCATTTTTTTTCTTCTTCTTATCCGGGGCGCCTTGGCCAAGTGGTAAGGCAGAGGTCTGCAAAATCTCCATCTCCGGTTCGAATCCGGAAGGCGCCTCCATCCTTGCCAGATAGTTGTTGTGCCGGAGTGGCGGAATTGGCAGACGCAAGGGACTTAAAATCCCTCGGGGCGCAAGCCCTGCACCGGTTCGACCCCGGTCTCCGGCACCATCATGCAAGAAACCTTTAGCATAGGAGGATCATCATGAACGATCCGAGACTCGACAAACTGGCGAAGGTGCTCGTCCACTATTCGACCCGCGTGAAAAAGGGAGAGTTCGTTTTTGTTCGCGCCGACGAGGTCGCGGCGCCATGGGTGGTCGCGGTGGCCCGCGAAGCGACCCGGGCGGGCGCCCATGTCGAGGTGATGCTCTCGTCGCAGGAGGCGACCGAGGCGCGTCTCAAGTACGCATCCGACGAGGAACTGAAGACCGGCAACTACATGCTGGAGAAGATGCTTGAGCGGGCCGATGTGTGGCTGACGGCATGGGCGGCGCGCAACGTGAAGGTCAACGCGGCGATACCGGCCGAACGGCTCAAACTCGATGCGCAGGGGCAGGGCGGCTGGCGCAAGATATATTCCGATCGGATGGCGTCGGGGAAACTGCGCTGGTGCGGCACCCAGTTCCCGACCTATGCCGACGCGCAGGAGGCCAACATGAGTCTCGAGGACTACGAGGATTTCGTCTACGGCGCGGGTCTGCTCGACAAGGATGATCCGGCGGCCGCATGGAAGAAGGTCAGCGAGTCGCAGGAACGCTGGGTGAAATGGCTCGACACGAAGAGATCGCTTCACATCGTCTCCGAGGGGACCGACATCACCGTCGGCGTAGCGGGCAAGAAGTGGATAAACTGCGACGGCCGGGTCAACTTCCCCGACGGCGAGGTATTCACGAGCCCCGAGGATACCAATATCAACGGGCATATCACCTTCAGTTTTCCCGGTATCTATGCGGGGAAAGAGATCGAGGGGATACGGCTCGAGGTTAAAGATGGGCTGGTCGTCAAAGCGACGGCGCGGAAAGGCGAGGAACTCTTGCAGGCGCTTCTCAAGACCGACGAGGGGGCGTCGCGATTCGGCGAGGTGGCGGTCGGGACCAACTACGGCATCCAGCGCTTCACGCGCAACATGCTCTTCGACGAGAAGATCGGCGGCACCGTCCACATGGCGCTCGGCAATTCGATGGCCGAGGCGGGCGGGAAGAACCATTCGGCGATCCATTGGGATATGCTCTGCGATATGCGACAGGGCGGCACGATAACGGCCGATGGGAAACTCTTCTACAAGGACGGCAAGTTCATCGACGAAGTGCTCGTCTAGTTCACCACAAATGCCAGACAAGTAGCGCGATCACGACGATCGGCATCACGAGGTGCAGTTTGAACCAGAGCGGCAGTTTGAGTTTCGGGCCGACCCACGCCAGAAGCATCGCGAGGATGATCGCGCCGAGAAGCGGCTGACCGCTGTTGAACTGCGGCACGCCCCAGACGATGAACGAATGGGTCATCGCCGAAACGACGAGTAGCCCCGCCGCCCACGGATGGATGCGTCGCAGAAAGGCGAGGAGGCCGCTGGGCGGTTTCAGGAATTTCCGGGCCGGGAAGATAGCGACCGCCGCGAGGAGCAGGGCGATGTTCACCCAGCCGAGCATTTTACCGAATTCGTACATGATCTCCCTCACTTCTTGAGCTTACCGACCGCCTTGAGGTTCTTGGTCACCTTGTCACCGTGGGGTGACTTCGTGGTGATGAGCGGGGTGATGTCGGTGCCGGGTTTACCGTTACCATGTTCGCCCTTGGCCCACGCCTTGACGCCGGTCACATCATAGACGATACCGTTGATGGCGACATAGGCGGGGCGTCCTTCCTTGCCGTCGAATTTGGCGAGTTCTTCGAGGGTGAACACCTTTTCGGCCGTCGCAGGCGCCGGTTTCGCCGGTTCGACCGGTTTCTTTTCTTGGGCAATGACGGTGAATGCCGTAAAGGCGACAAGGACGAGAATAAGTCTTTTCATGCGGTCCTCCTTTTAAAAAAATATGCTGGTGCTGATATGTATCCCGAGATCGACGCCGTTGAATTCGGTCTTGCGGACGAAATCGTCCTCGTCATGAATGGCCTCTTCTCTCCATATGTGCAAATAGCCCAGAGATAATTTTCCGCCGACGGCGAAGTTGTCGAGTACCAGATATTCGACGCCGAAGTACCCTTCGAGTGCGAGGGTGTGCCCTCGATCCTCGCCATAGTTGATTCCGGTCTCAACCGGTCCCATCTGGACCTGCTGACCGTCGTCATAGCGATAGTTCAGGTATATCCCCACATTGACCAGTAAGTTGCGTGCTTCGAAGGCGAGCCGCGGTCCGACTCCGAGTATCAGGAATGAATTCTGTGGCCGTGGCCGTTCGCCGGTGGCGCCTGCCCACTTGATGCCGAAACCGAAGCGGCCCATCAGGTAGAACATGTCGGTCAGCCGGAAGCCGAAGGCGGTGTCCAAAGAGGTCAGTTCTAGACCGAGCGAAAGGAGATCGTCGCCGTAAGCGAAAAAGTTATCCTGCTCCTTGATATAGGTATAGTCGAGGAAGGGGACCGAAAGAGCAAGAAGAAACGAGCGGTCCTTTTCCTTCTCCGTTTCCTTTTTTTGTTCCTCTCCGGCGGCGCAGAGGGCCGTCGAGATGATCAGGATAGCGGCGAAGAGCAACACCCGTTTCATAAGGGCTCCCTCGGATGGTCCGTAACACCCGTTCATGATACCCGATGAGTGCCCGGATTCAATTTTTCCAAAAATTGTTGAAGCAAAGTCAAAATGTCCCCCTAACTGCAAAGCGATTATGTCCCCTAGGCGGTAGAGGCTTCGAAGCGATATAGACCTGAATTTCCTCGCGCACTTTAGAGCCGGCCCGTCTTTTCCATTGTCTGACCGGCTCCC
>JAKQHE010000049.1 GCA_029573155.1 bacterium | reverse complement strand
TCTCCATCGCCTCGGTCAGTTTGAACGAACCGAATTCGTACACCTGACTTTTACCCATCACATAGAATGCAAGCGCAAGGTTGGGGACGAACAGTTGTTCCTCGCGCGACAGGCCTTTCCGTATCTCGGTTATCCAGTAATCGGCCAACCGGCGACCCTCTTCCAGTTTGCCCATCATGACCATCGCCTCGGCCGAGCGGAGAGATATCTCCTGCGTCGTCTCGTCGCCAAAATCAAGTTGGTAGGGGTTATCGTTGAGCGCGGTGTTCGCTTCCGAAAGAAGCGTTTCCCACGAGGCCGCTTTCTTGAGCGCTTCAAGATAAAGGATCAAGGCATCTTTCTTGTCATCCTTCTTGGCGAGGGTGCGGTATGCCGTCTGGAAATGGGCTGCGGACACCGGCCAGTTGAGCGTTTTCATGTTGATGAGCCCCAGATTATAATGACAGAACGGGGCCATCGAGTGGTCAGGGTTCTTCTGAACTATGCGATCGTAAAGTTTTTGGGCATCCTCGTAACGGTTAAGATCGAAAAATTTGTTCGCCATGGTGAACAGGGCGTCATGATCCTCCTTTTCTTCCGGCGTTATCTCACGCAACTCGGCTCCCTTGGCCGTCACATACAGCGCGACGCGGGACTCGATCTTCTGGACCGTGCGCTCCCCTGTAGCGGCGACCGGTTGTTTCTTTTCCGGTTCAGCGACGGGTGCGACCGTGGCACAGCCGACAAGCAAAGTGAACAAAGTCAAAGTCACTACGATCCTCATGAGATCCTCCTTTCTGGGATTAATGATGTGGATACCTATCGTGGTTCTCTTTTCATATGTTCACTCACATCTCCTCGACCGGCTCGACCTGCGTGCCGTTCAAGCGCAGGCCCGATCGTTTTTGAGAATCTTCGAAGAGAAGTCCCGGATCGTTATCGAGATAGGATTCCTCCAGCGGGAATTTCTTTATCTCGGTGCCGTCGGAGGCGAACACCGTGCCAACACCACGGGCAAAGACCGCCGAGCCGCCATCGCCGGTATCGAGGTACAGCAGCGGTCGGCCGCTGGGAAGCGAGAACAGGCGCGTCGCCCCATCCTCCGTGACCGCCGCCGCCATCTTCTCGTCGGACGAAAGCGCAAGATCGTTGATCCCGCGGTCGGGAAGCGATGACCTCAGGAAGGCCTTGCCCGTCGCGAGATCGTACGCCAGGATATCACTCCCCTCTCCCCCCGCGATGATCGCCGCGTCATTCCGAAAGAACATCGCACTCTTCACGGCGCCGGGGAACTCTATCCGCGCCGTCTCCTTGCCTCCCCGCACGTCACGGACTATGATGACCCCGTCCTGCCCGCCCGAAAGGAAATGATCTCCTTCAGCGGCATAGGCGACCGCGCCGACCGCCGCGCGGTGCTCGGCATACCGGGCTTTCTGGGCGCCGCCTTCGGTGGCCCACTCCAACACCAACCGGTCATCGCCGCCGGAAAGAATGGATCCCGTGTCCGGCGAGAATGAAAGGGACCGGATGGTGTCGGCGTGTCCCTTCAGTTCGAGGTATGGTCTTGTCTCGCCCATGCGCCACAGGTACACGATGGTGTCCATGCCGGCGGCGGCGAAATAGCGACCGTCCCGCGAGACGTCAAGCGCACGGATACCGGGAGGTACGGCAAGTTGCAGTATCTCCAATCCGTTCAGGATATCCCAGAAACGGATCGTCCCATCCTCGGCCACCGACAGGAGAAGATTCTCGTTCGGTATCAGCCGCACTGCCGTGACCCGTCCGGTGTGCCCGGCGTAGGAAACGAGCGACCTGCCGGGATGTATCCGCCAGAGGCGGACCAGTTTATCATTACCGCCGGTGGCGAGCATCGAGTCGCCGAAGAACGAAACGGCGTTCAGCGCCTTGCGATGGCTTTCCATCTGAAGCGCCAGTTCTTCCCGACGCGTATCCCATATCTTGGTCGCGTTATCGGACCCGACCGAGGCGAGAAGCGTGCCGTCCCGCGAGAACGAAAGCCCCGTGACCTGCCGCCGATGGGTACCGAGCGAGATCCTTTTGTCGGTGATAAGGTTCCAGAGCATCACCGAACGGTCGTGACCTCCCGAGGCAACGGCCCGGCCGTTCGTCGCGAAGGCGACCGCCGAGACCGCGTCGCTGTGCTCGGTCATGACGCGCAGTTTTCTGCCGTTCTGCGCGTTCCAGAGCGCTACCGTTTTGTCCCAGCCGCCCGACGCCACCGTTTTCCCGTCAGGAGAAAAGGCGACGCACAGGGCGCCATCCGGGTGCGCCTTGACCGCGAACGATTCTTTGCCCGAAGCGACCTGCCACATCCGGACGGTGCCATCCAACCCCGCGGACACCAATCGTTGGGAATCGGGCGAGAAGGCTACGGCGAACACCATCCCGCTGTGGCCCGACAGTCCTTTTTTCTGCTGAAGCGTCTTTGCATCCCATAGCACTATCCTCCCTCCCTGTGTCCCAGCGGCTATCATCGCGCCGTCAGGCGAGAACGCGACGGTCGCCGCCGTACCCGCAAAGCCCGAAAGCGAACCGTGCGGCGTTCCGGCAACGGTGTCCCAGAGCACGAGGGATGGCCCCTCCTTGGCGGGCCCGACCGTCGCAAGGTACCGACCGTCGGGCGAAAAGGCGGCACCCCACACGGGGCCGTTCACCGGTAGTATCCTCTCCAGTTCCGCCCACATACTGAGCCGCGACTTATACAGACGCGAATTGATGTCGGCATACAGCGGAAGCACTTCGGGATGTGCCTGCTCGACCTTCCCGATCTGGAACGGACCTTCCTTCACGAGCGGGTTATGGATCAGAGCGGCCGACGCGAACACCCGCGAGGCACCATAGTCCTTTTCCTGTTCGCTCTTGCGCGATCGGTCGGCATACCAAAGCGCCTTGCTTACAAGCAGGGAGCGTTGCGACCTCAGGTATTCACTATACAGGAGTCCCGAACCGACGACCAGCAACAGCAGGATGACGAGTGACAGGACACCGAGCGCCTTATGGTGACGGAAGAACTTGCCCAGCAGTTCGAGCGGCCCGTATCGATAGGCGCTGACCCGACCGCCCGCAAGATAGTTCTTGATGTCCCGCGTCATCTCGACGACCTGCCCGTAACGACGCTCTTTTTTCCGGCTCATCGCCTTTTGGGCTATCGCCACCAGATCGGCGGGGGCCGACGGCTCCAGCAGGTTGATGGCGGTCGGTTCCCCCTGAACGACCTTGGAGACGACCTCGTAGGGCGACCCGCCCTCATACGGACGTGCACCGGTCAGTATCTCGTACAGCACCGCACCGAGCGAATAGATGTCGGACCGCTCGTCGATATTCTCTATCTCCCCCATTGCCTGTTCGGGCGGCATATAGGCGGGAGTTCCGAGCACCCGACCGCAGATGGTCTGGCTTTCCTCGCTTTCCTTCAGGAGCAGTATCTTCTTTTCGAGACTTCGCGCGCCGTGGTCCTTTTTGCCCCGCACCTTCGCAAGACCCCAGTCGAGCACGACCGTTTCACCGAACTCGCCTATCATCACATTGTCAGGCTTGAGGTCGCGATGGACGACCCCCCGGCTGTGGGCATAGGCGAGCGCGTTGCACATATCATGAAAGTGGGTCAGGAGTTTCAACCGCTCCTCGAGATCCACGCACCCCGCAATGGCACGGGACAATGTGATACCCTTGACGAGTCGCATAGTGTAGTAACAGGAACCGTCGGGGTGGCGGCCTATCTCGTAGACCGGCACGATGGAGGGGTGTTCCAACTGGCCGGTCACCCGCGCTTCGCGCAGGAAACGGGCATGGATGACGCGCGAAGGGCTGCTGGGGGTCCGCCCGTCGGAATCCTTGTTCGCCAGTATGCCGGGGAGTATCTCTTTCAGCGCGACATCGCGACCGGCATGGGCGTCGAACACCAGCAGGACGCGACCTATGCCGCCATGTCCCAACTCCTGCTTGGTCTGATAGCGCCCCGGCGTTTCAGGGGTTATCGCCTCCTCGTCCTCCGAAACGGACGACAGGACCGGCATCGCGCCGGGACTTCCCAGCGTCTCGAAGCCCATGTAGTCATCCGCTTCAGGCACATCGAGAGTATCGCAGGGACTTACCGGGCGGCCCTCCGGCGGTTTTTCGTTCAGGTCCTTCGGCATGAGATACGCACCCCTCTCCGGTGATCAGATCTCCGCGTCTTTTCCCTACCCTTGTGAACGGGGAATTTTAACGAAACAATAGGGGGGAAGCAAATTTATTCACGACTATGTCGCGAACACCGCGACCCGCTCTATCCCCGCATAGTCTCTTACGATGTCGACCAACCGCAGTTCGGTCCGCGCGGTGCGCGCCATTGGCGCGCCGAGAAAGCCGAGTTCCATCAGCAGGTGGCCGCCCGGCTTGAGAAAACGGCGTGCATCGGCGAGGATACGGCGCGAAACAGCAAAGCCGTCAGGGCCGCCGTCGAACGCCATACGGGGCTCATGGGCGCCCGGTGTTCCGGCAAGGGCATCGGTCTCGGCAACGGTGAGGTATGGCGGATTGATCGCGATGAAATCAAAGGTCCCTGCGACCGATGTGAAGATATCGCTTTCGATGAAGTGGAACCGCCGCCCCTTCCCGGGGAAGAGTCGTTCGGTGTTGAGACGCGCCACCGCGAGGGCATCGGGCGACAGATCGGCGAAAGTGACCTCCGCGTCGGTGAACCGGGCGAGAGTCAGACCGATACAGCCGCTCCCACAGCAGAGGTCGAGTATCCGGGCCTCGGGACGGTAACGCAGGAGACGCAACGCCTCTTCGACGAGATGTTCGGTATCGGGGCGCGGGATGAGGACGCGTCGGTCCACGAAGAATTCATCCTCGAAAAAATACTTGCGACCGACGATATAGGCGACCGGTTCGCGAGTGAGTCGCCGTGCGACAAGCGCATCGAACCTTGCCTGATCCTGATCGGACACCTCCCCGCCGTAGCCGATCAAGAGCTCGCTCCGGTCGACCCCGCGGACGTGGGCAAGCAGTATCTCGGCATCGAGGCGCGGCGTTTCGGTCGCCCCGTTCAGCCGCTCGGTGGCGGCGCGGATGACCTCTGCCACGCGCTGCGGCATCGCGTTAACTCAGACTGCTTTTAAGCAGTTCAGCGTTCTGGAAGGTGATGAGCGGATCGATGACCATATCGAGACTTCCCTCCATGATCTCGCCGAGGCGATAGAGGGTGATCCCGATACGATGGTCGGTACAACGGTTCTGCGGAAAATTGTAGGTCCGTATCTTTTCGCTACGATCGCCCGAACCGACAAGCGTTTTGCGCTGGGCCGCCGTTTCGCGGTCGCGTTTCTCTATCTCGGCCTGAAGCAGTTTCGAGCGCAAAAGCGCCATCGCCCGGATGCGGTTCTGTATCTGCGAGCGTTCCTCCTGCATCGCCACGACGATGCCGGTGGGGACATGGGTAATGCGGATGGCCGAATCGGTCTTGTTGACATGCTGGCCGCCGGCGCCGCTCGCGCGGTAGGTGTCGATCTTGAGATCCTTCTCGTCTATCGGATAGTCTTCGATCTCGTCGGCCTCGGGAAGGACAGCCACGGTGATAGCCGAAGTATGGACACGCCCCTGCGCCTCGGTGACCGGCACCCGTTGGACACGGTGAACACCTCCTTCGTATTTGAGCCGGCCATAAACGCCAGAACCCTTCACTTCAGCGACGACCTCCTTCATGCCCCCTCCCTCCTGAGCGCTCGAGGAGATGACTTCTACCTTCCAGCCCCTGAGTTCGGCATACCGGCTGTACATCCGGAAGACCTCGCCCGCAAAAAGCGCCGCCTCATCACCACCGGTACCGGCCCGTATCTCGAGGATGGCGTTCTTGTCGTCCATCGGATCATGCGGCAAGAGCAGGACGCGCAATTCCTCCCTGAGGAGATCGTATCTCTCCTCCAGTTCGGGCAACTCATCTTTGATGAGCGTCAGGATATCGGCGTCTTTTTCGCTCCTCAACAGGTCCTTGTGCCCAACGATCTCAGCAGATATCCTCTTCCAATCGAGGAATTTCTGCGCGATCTCCTTGAGGTGCGCGTACTCCTGGGACAATTTCTTGAACCGCTTGAGATCGGCCACCACATCGGGCCGAGACAATTCCCCTTCGAGATCCTGATATTTCTTGTAGAGTTCTTCCAGTTTGTCTTTTATATCGAGCACGGCGTCCCCTCCGGCGGCGCCGGGTTGAGCGCACCGCTCATCTTCGCGCGGAACTCGGCAAAGTCGTGGAATATCTCCTCCGCCCCGTCGAGCGGCAGGACCGCCTTTTTCTCCTGCAGGTCAAGCGCCGTGGTAAGCGATACCAGCCCGATCTCGAGCACATCGGGGGCGGGTTCGGTCGTCGTGATGCGCTGATACCACAGGCCGGGAGCGATCATCACCGCAAGCACCCGGCTCTTCGGGAATCGCGACACCAGTTTCTGCAGTTCGTAACTCACTCCGCCGATGGGAAAAATGAGCAGTATCTTGATGAAGATGTAGGCGAGATTATCAAGCAGTTTTGAGCCGGTGATCGGCGGCACGAAAGCGAATACGACGGTGAACACGATTATCGAGATGAGTATGACGGTGATCATGAAACTGGTGCCGCAACGCGGGTGGGCCGTCGGATATTTTCGGGCGTTCTCGGGGATCAGTTCTTCGCCCGCCTCCCACGTCGTTATCGCCTTGTGCTCGGCGCCGTGATAGGAAAAAAGGCGTCTCACCTCGGCCATCTTCGAGATGCCCCAGAGATAGAGCGAGAAGATGATGACCTTCACCACGCCGTCGATGAAGTGGAAGAGCATGGAATTGATAGAGGTCTCGCCACGGATACCTTTTTCAAGGAAGTAAGCGGCACCGTGGGGGAGAGCAACGAACAACAGCATCGCGAGCGCAAAGGCGGCGAGTATCGTCATGACGGTACCGGTCTTCGTCAGTTTATCCTCCTCCTTCCCCTCTTCGACCGACTCGTTGGCCGACCAGGTGATCGCCTGCATCCCGTTGTACATCGCCTCGTAAAGGACGAACATGCCGCGCAGGAAAGGCTTTTTGACGATACCGGGAAAGAGGTTCTCCCAACGGCGGCTCCGGACCTTGATGGTGCCGTCGGGTTTGCGGACCGCGATGACGAAGTAATCGGGGGTCCGCATCATCACCCCTTCGATAACGGCCTGCCCTCCGGCATTGAGTATGCGCTTCTCGGTCATGAGGATGCTCCGATGAATTTATAAGGGAAATCTATCTAACGGGCGAAAAGCGGGCAAGGATGCATCGTAAGAGAGCAGAACGACACGAGCGATCTACTTCTTGCCGGAGTAGTCGGCCTTCTTGTATTTCTGCTTGAACTTCTCGATGCGGCCGGCGGTGTCGACGATCTTCTGCTTGCCGCTGTAGAAGGGATGGCACGCCGAGCATATCTCGACCGTGTACCCGCCGTCCTTCGTCGACATCGTCTGGAATGAATTCCCGCACGAGCAGGATATCGTGATGAGATGCAGTTTCGGGTGGATGCCTTGTTTCGCCATCATACGCTCCTTTTTTCACAATGCCAAAAACGGGTTTGGATATTAGCCATGACCGATGAAAAAGCAAGAAGTTTTTTAGATGACCCCTCGACGGGGTAACGGACTAGTAGCAATACCCCTGGATGCAGGGCTGGCCGGAACAGCAGGTATCGTTCTCCGAGCAAACATCGCCCGCCGGGATACATTCTTTCGCATTCAGGAGGAGAAGCGCGGAACCGGTGTTGCAGGAAGGATTGTCGTAGCAGACCAGGTCGCCGGTCTTACATTCGTAACAATCGGCGCGCACCTCGGTCGAATTGTAGGTCTTGCACTTGCCGTCTTCCACTTTGCACGCCGACGGGATGCACTGTTTGCCATCCATATACACCTGACCCTGCGGGCAGATACCACAGGTCTGCAGGGCCGCCGAGGCAAGACACTTCAAGGTCTTGAAACCTTTGTCGGCGTAGCAGCAGCCGGCCGGGCAGTTGGTCTCGTTGCATGCGCCGCTCGAGCCGACAGTGTTCACGCAACGGGCAAGTTTCTTGTTGCAGGTGGTGCCGGCATAAGAAGCGCAGTCCCCGTCGCCCTGACAGCCTTCGGCGCACTTCGCGTTGACGCAGATGAGGCAGGCGCCGCAGTCACCGTCTATCTTGCAGTTCTTGCCGAGATTGGCGGTAGCGCAGTCACCGGTGTTGGTATCGGTGTCGGGGATCTCGTTGTCCGCTACGGGCGTGTCACTGTCACTGCCGGCGTTGTCGGTCACCGTGGTATCACTGTCGGGCAACTGATTGTCCGGCAGGGAGGTGTCCGGCGTCACCGTGGTGTCGGAATCGCCGACCGGAGCATTGTCACTCGTCGGGATGGTCGGGTCATCACCGCCGCAGGAAACAAGGGACAAGAGCACCATGCTCAGAACGAGCAACATAACATTCGTCTTCATCGCGTCGCCTCCTTGAAAAGCAAAATATATCACAAGGAACACACCATAAAATATGGCTCACTATAACAGGTAAAAGATGAATAGCAACTATTTTTTTCACCGTGCTTCTGATCGACCCTGACCATTTCTCACCTTGATCTCTAGTGCTCCGAAAGTGTAGACCCCCCGGGAGGCGAAAAAGTTTCCCGCTCTCGCGCAAAAAATTATGACCCATCCACGCAGGAAAATAAAATCTTGCCTTATTTGCGTTTCGGAGTTACCATGCCTCGCTTTTTTGTTTTTTGCTTGGAGGAAATGGTGAATACCTCAATGATTTCAAGATTATCTGATCTTCTTGTTGTTCAAAGCGCCCCCCCGGCTGATGGCGTGGGCGCCATATTCAACATGCTCGTCCCCTTCGTCCTCATTTTCGTCATTTTCTATTTTCTCGTCGTCATGCCGCAAAAAAAACAACAGAAAAAATTGCAGGAGATGCTGGGGTCTCTCCAGAAGGGGGACCGCGTGATCACCTCCTCGGGTATCTTCGGTCGGGTGACCGAGGTCCGCAACGACTCTTTCAAGATCGAGATAGCCCCGAAAGTGGTGGTCTCGGTGCAGAAAAGCGCCGTGATATCCCGGGTCGCCGAGGATGTCGACCCCGGCGAGGGGACCGAAACGAAATGAAAGGTCGGGAAACAGGTCATGAACTCTTGATGG
>JAKQHE010000047.1 GCA_029573155.1 bacterium | reverse complement strand
CGAGCACCGCGGCGGTCGCCGGGGTGAAGAGGCGGTTGATCGCCTTGATGAGGTCCTCGGGCGGCATCGACTCGGAGAGGGTCGTGAAGCCGACGATGTCGGAAAAGAGGGCGACGATCTCCTTCTTGCGGCCGTAGAGTTGTATCTGATCGGGGTCGCCGGTCAGTTGCGAGAGCAGTTTCGGGTCGAGATACTTTGCAAAGGCGTTGCGCATGAACGAGGCCTGTTTGTCGACGAAGAAATACTTGCCGATGTAGACAAGAAGCATCAGGAACCACAGGAACAGAAGCGGGGTCGCCATGTAGATGACGACACCTCCCTTATGCGAGAAATAGCCGAACAGGAAAAAGAGTACCGAATAGATGGCGGTACCGGCGATACCCTGCCAGAGCGGGACACGGTGATAGAGGAACCGGATGAAGAAGAGCGGGATGAGGACGAAGAGGAACGAGACGAGGTAGGACCAGAACGGGGCGGTGATGAAGCGCCCTTCAAGGATGTTGTTCATCATCGCGGCGTGGACATAGATGCCGGGGATGAATTCCTCGAGCGGCGTTACGCGCTGGTCCCAGGTCCCGAGCGCCGTGTTGGCTACGAAGACCACCTTGTCCTTCACATCGGCCGCCGCCATGTCGGCGATCGAGAACAGCTTGAACCGGTCGCTCTTCGCATAGTAGTTGATGAGTGAAAGCCCCTCGTAACTGGTCGGTATGACGAGTTCGCCGACCCGTATCTCCTCGATGCCGGTGGTCGAGTAGGTGATCTTCGCCACTTTGTCGAAGTAGAGTTGTGTCGCGGCGAGCGCGAGCGATGGCAGGAGCACCCATTCATCCTCCCCCTGCCGGACCGAACTCACGAGGAGGTAGTGGCGGATCGGACCGTCGAGATCGGGAACGGTATTGAAGAAGGCAAGGTCGGCGCCGGTGCCGGAAAACTCGGGGAGCGGCAGCATGAGTCCCGCGTAGCTGTGGGGCACGGGCGGCTTGCCTCCCGCCGAGGCTTCGACCGGCTTCAACATGAAGTTCGACTTGGTCTGCGCCACCTGTATCGCCGCCTGCGCCGCCGCCGCGTCGGTCGCCTCGGCGGGCGTCTGCAGGATGGCTCCGAGCACCACCTTACGGCCGTACTTATCGAGCGTCGCCTTGAGTTTCGCGTCGCCCGGCACCCACGCCGGGTCAAGCGCCGCTATCTTCGCCTCAAGATCGCGGTTCACGCGCTCCGAGAAGGTCATGTCGAATACGACCCCCTTCGCGCCCCGCTCCATCATCGTCTCGACGAGATCGGCGATGACGCCACGGTCCCACGGCCAGCGACCGTACGCCGCGAGCGCCTTGTCGTCGGCCGCCGCGATGACGAACTTGTCCGATGCCTCCCCGTCGGGCAGCATCTTGACCTGCGCGTCGTAGAGGAGCATCTCGAGCAGGTACATGTTGCGGCTTCCCTCGGGCTTCGCGATGTAGTGCAGGAAAAAACCCGCAAAGATGACGAAGGCGCCGAGCGCGACGGCACGGACGACGGTGAAACCTTTGTCGACCGGCCTTTTCTGTGCGGTGGTCATGTCATCCCCTCCCGGAGAACACTAACGGATGCTGTCACCCGGATAGAAGGCCATGTCGCCGAGGAATTCCTCGATGCGCAGGAGTTGATTGTACTTAGCGATGCGTTCGCTGCGACAGAGCGATCCGGTCTTTATCTGGCCCGCATTGACCGCGACGGCAAGGTCGGCGATGAAGGTGTCCTCGGTCTCTCCCGAACGGTGCGATATAACGGTGGTGAAGCCGCTACGGTGCGCATGAGCGATGGTGTCGAGCGTTTCGGTGACCGTGCCGATCTGGTTGAGTTTGATGAGTATGGAGTTGGCGCTCCCCTCGCTGATACCGCGCTGGAGTCGTTCGATGTTCGTCACGAACAGGTCGTCGCCGACTATCTGTATCTTCTCGCCGAGCCGGTCGGTCATCAGTTTCCAGCCTTCCCAGTCATCCTCAGCCATCCCGTCCTCGATGGAGAAGATGGGATAGTTGTTGACCAGTTTCTCGTAGAGGTCGACCATCTGGACGCTCGTTCTCTTCTCGCCCGTCGATTTGAGGAACGTGTAGACGCCGTTCTCGTACATGCCGCTCGCCGCCACATCGAGCGCAAGCATGATATCGCTCCCCGGTTTGAAGCCCGCCTTCTCTATCGCCGAGACGATGACCGCGAGCGCCTCCTCGTCCGACCTGAGGTTCGGCGCGAAGCCCCCTTCGTCGCCGACGCCGGTGGCGAGACCTTTGTCCTTGAGTATCTTCTTGAGCGTGTGGAACACCTCGGCGTTCCAGCGGATCGCCTCGCGGAACGACGAGGCGCCGAGCGGCGCTATCATGAACTCCTGACAGTCGACGGTATTGTCGGCGTGAGCGCCGCCGTTAAGTATGTTCGACAGCGGGACCGGCAGGGTGTCGCTCGTCACGCCGCCAAGATACCGGAAGAGCGGCAGGCGCAGAGCGCGGGCCGCGGCGCGTGCGGCGGCCATCGAGATGCCGAGCATCGCGTTCGCGCCGAGATCCGATTTGTTGTCGGTGCCATCGAGTTCTATGAGTGTCATGTCGATGAGCCGCTGTTCGAGCGCCGAGATGCCGACCACCTCCTGCGCCGCGCGCTGGACATTCTCGACCGCCTTGAGGACCCCCTTGCCGAGGTAACGCGCCTTGTCGCCATCGCGCAGTTCGAGCGCCTCGTGGACGCCGGTCGAGGCCCCCGACGGCACCATCGCGACGCCGATGTCACCCGAGTCGAGTTCGACCTCGACCTCAACGGTGGGATTGCCGCGTGAATCAAGGATCTCGCGTGATCTTACCTCAATGATCTCGTGCATGGTGATGCCTCCGTTATGGGTTGGGTATATCGAACGAAAAACGGTCGGGCAGAAGCGCCGCGACGGTCGTTTCCTTCTCTATCTCGCCGGTCTGGGCGTTGACGAGTATGACCCGCATCTCGGGATCGATATCGGCGAGCGTCTGCCGGCAGATGCCGCAGGGACTCACCGCGTGGCCATCAAGCGTCGCGGCGACCACCACCGCGACGATATCCCCGCGCCCCGCCGTTATCGCCGAGAAAAGCGCCACCCGCTCGGCGCAGACGGTCGCGCCGAACGAGGAATTCTCGACATTCACGCCGGTGAAGATTCGACCGCTTCTGGTTATCACCGCCGCACCGACCATAAAGCCGGAATAGGGCGCGCGGGCATGACGGCGGACCTTGAGCGCTGCGGCGACCGCCTTCTTGACGAGTTCCTTACGCATCGTCCCCCAGCGTCCGACCGACGGCGGCGAGCATGAGGGCGCCGAACCGCCCCTCGGCCGCCTTCGCGTTCCCGAACACCTCTTCGTGGGAGAGCCTTCCTTCGCTTTTCCCGGCGGCGCGGTTGGCGATGAATGACACCGCCGCGACCCGCATCCCGGCGTGATGCGCCGCTATCGTCTCGGGGACGGTCGACATCCCGACCGCATCGGCACCGAGTTTTTCCAGCATCCGTATCTCGGCGGGCGTCTCGAAACAGGGACCCGCGAGTCCCGCGTAGACCCCTTCGGCCATCACGACGCCCTGTTCGGCCGCAACGGTCCGCATCATCCGACGCAACGAAGGATCGTAGGCCTCGGTCATGTCTGGGAACCGTGTCCCCATCCCGTCGAGGTTAGGACCCGTGAGCGGGTTCATCCCGGTCAGGTTCAGATGGTCGGCGACCAGCATGAATGAGCCCGGAAGCAGATCGTCGCGAATACCTCCCGCCGCGTTGGTGAGAAACACCGTCTCGACGCCGAGCAGGCGGAGGACCCGGATCGGGAATACGGCCTGCTGGGGGGTATAGCCCTCATAGCAGTGGACCCGTCCCTGCATGACCCAGAAGGGACGACCGCTCTGCGGCTCGGCGGCAAGCAGGAGTTTCCCCGCATGACCCGTGACGGTCGAGACGGGGAAGTTCGGTATATCGCGGTAGGGTATTGCGGCGCGCACCTCGATCGAATCGGCGAAGTTACCCAGTCCAGAACCGAGGACCATCGCGAGTCGACCGCTCTCGAGTCCGGCGTCGGCGAGTTTTTCGCCGATGAACTGCGCCGCCTCGCGGATTGATGCCATCGCCGCGATCGTCATGTCAGCAGTACTTGTAGAAGGCCTTATACGCCTTGTAGGTGTGATAAAGATCGGCCTTCGACGCCACTTCGAACGGCGAGTGCATCGACAGGAGCGCGGTGCCGACATCAAGGACATCCATCCCGTATTCAGCGATATACATCGCGATGGTGCCGCCGCCCCCCAGATCGACCTTGCCCAGTTCGGCGGTCTGCCAGAGCGCACCGTCCTTGTTGAAGGCCTTGCGGACCTGCGCGACGAACTCGGCATGCGCTTCGGAGGAGTTCGACTTGCCGCCCGAGCCGGTGAACTTGGTCAGGCAGACGCCGAATCCTATTTTGGCGGCGTTCATCTTCTCGACGACGCCCGCCCATTCGGGATCGATGCCGGCGTTGACATCGGCCGAAAGGAACCTGGAATTACGGAGCGCCTTGAGAACTGTCGCGTAGTCGGTCACGCCGTAGTGGCCCAATATCTCGGCAACGGCGAGTTCAAGCAGGTTGGAGTTCGCACCGGCGTTACCCTTCGATCCGATCTCCTCCTTGTCGAAAAAGACGGCGACGATGTTCCTGTCGCTTTTGGGCAGGTCGAGCAGTGCTCGCATACCGGCGAACGCGCAGATGCGGTCGTCCTGACCATGCGAGCCGACGAACGAGCGGTCGAGTCCGACATCACGCGCATTGCCCGCCGGGACCAGTTGCAGTTCAGCGCTGACGAGGTCCTGTTCCGCGAATCCGTACCGGTCGTGGAGCATCTTGAGGATGTTCACTTTTATCGCGCTTGCTTCGGGTTTGAAGTTATAGGGGATCGAACCGACAAGGATATTGAGGTTCTCTCCTTCGATCACCTTGCGGGCGTTCCTCTCCATCTGTTCCTGAGCGAGGTGCGGCAGGAGATCGTTGATCGTGAAGACCGGGTCGCCTTCCTCCTCTCCGATGACCACCTCTATCTTTTTCCCGTTCTCGAGGACCACCACACCGTGCATCGCGAGCGGCCGGGTGACCCACTGGTACTTCTTGATGCCGCCGTAGTAGTGGGTC
>JAKQHE010000022.1 GCA_029573155.1 bacterium | reverse complement strand
GCGGACAGGACCGCGATAAGGAACAACAGGGGTATACCGAAGAGTATCGCCTTCATGGCTCGCCTCCGTAGAGAGATCATTTTATCTGTTCCACTGCGGCTATCGTATCGGCGGTGTCGCCGGTGCCGTCGTACACATAGTCGTGGGCATCGGCGTCGTCGAACAGATGCGCTTTCAGATACATCCCGGCCCAACGCGCGTTGGTCTCGACACCGAGCGCCTGATCGGTCGTCGGCACATTGCCGTCGGCGGCCGCGCCCGCCGGATTGTTCATGTCGCAGATGCCGTAGTGATTCATCCCGTCCAGTGCGACGAACACGACCGGGGTGCCGGTGGTCTTGTCGAGCGTTTTAAGCGTGTCATCGTATTTCGCTTTGCCGTCTATGCGCCCCTGCAGAAAGATGGTGGGTATGTTGCGAGTGTTGAATGCCGAAACAGTGCCGATGATCGGCATGACGGTGTTGGTGCCGTACAGAATGCCGGCGGCCAGTTCGAGCGGCGCTTGATAGGAGCCGGAGCAGGTCGGTTGAGAGCAGGTGTTACCGATGATGCCCACTGCGGCCATGCCGCCGTTGCTATGGCCCATGACGGCGACCTTAGCTATATTCACCCGCTGAAAGAGAGGCGACGCGCCATCGGTCGTCGCGGCCTTGACGAAATCCCACACGGCGTTGAACGCCTTGTTCTCCGTCATGTTCGTGCCGGAGAAACTGTCATGATTCGGTATCGCTACGACGATCCCGTATGAGGAAAGTATCTTTGCAAAGTTGCTGTAAAAACCTTTGTCGACCTTGGCTCCTTGCATAAAGATGGCAGTGTAGAGAGTGTCGCTTGACGACGCGTTCGGGATATAGAGATCGACCGGATCACTACCGACCGTTATCGCATACTGACAGCCGCCGTCGTAAAGGGCATGTTCCCCTTTGATAACTGTGTAGGGTGCGCCGGCGCAGGAGGGAAGAGGAGCGTCATCGTCGGAGATCGTCGTATCGTCCGTTTCGATAACGCCATCGTTGTCGGTCGTATCGTCGCCCGCCGGGATGTCGGCGTCGGGGTCAAGGGTACACGACGAGACATCGTAGCCGGAGCAGTCGGTCTTGCAGGTCGCCCAGCCGCCGATGTAGGCGTTGTCTATCTGCGCGCACTCCTTGGCGTCGCCGTCGCAGGCTTCGCCGGTGTCGGTCACACCGTTGCCGCAATTCACGGGCGTGGTGTCATCGGTCGGGACGGTGTTGTCGGCCGCGGTGTCGTCGGTCACGACCTCGTCGCCGCCGGCGGTCTCGTCGTTCACCGGCTGGTTATCGGTCTTCGCGGTGCTTTTGCTGTCGCATGAGACGACAAGAAAAAGGAACACCGCCGCCGCCAAGATACAAAGACTCTTCCGCATGGTCACTCCTCCTGCTAAAAAAGAAAAAAACACGGTATCTAGACCTACGCTACCGGCAAAAAGTTTCCTGTCAAGCCGTTTTCCTTTCCTTAAATATATAGTGCGCGGGAGCGATGCCTTTATAGACGCTTCCGGCTGTCGAGTATGAAAGTGACCGGTCCATCGTTCACGAGCGCCACCTGCATATGGGCACCGAAGGAGCCGGTCGCGACCGTTACGCCGAGAGAGGAGAGTTTTTTGGCAAAAAGATCGAAGAGCGTGGAGGCGCCATCGGGAGGCATCGCGGTGTCGAAGGAGGGGCGGCGTCCCTTGCGTATGTCTGCGGCGAGCGTGAATTGGCTCACCGCGAGTATCGAGCCGCCGCTTTCCAGCACCGAACGGTTCATCTTGCCTTCACTGTCGGGGAAGATGCGCAGTTCGACGCATTTGCGGGCGATGTGGTCCAGATCGTCGTCACCGTCGCTTTTTTCAAGTCCCGCAAGCAGGAGCAGCCCCGGGCCTATCTCGGCGATGATGTGTTGTTCGACCGTGACCGAAGCGCGGGAAACGCGCTGAAGGACGGCGATCATGGGCTATCCGTTCTCGATGACGGTGCCGGTCGTCCCGGCGAGCGCCTCGGTCAGTTTCGATTCGGAGGTGATGATGACCTTGCGGTCGCGGAACGCTTCGGCGAAATCTATCGCCGCCTGTATCTTCGGTCCCATGCTACCCGCCGGGAACTCGCCCTGCGCGAGATAACTTTTCGCCTCGCGCACCGACATCCGGTCTATCCAGGTGGGGTTGCCCGACTTGAAGTTGATGGCGACCTTTTCGACGCCGGTGAGTATGACGACGATATCGGCCTGTATCGATCGTGCGATCATGACCGAGGCGAGATCCTTGTCGATGACCGCGTCGATGCCCGCAAGGTGCCCCGTCTTGTCGCGATAGACCGGTATGCCGCCGCCGCCGCCGGTGATGACGGTGAAGCCGTGTTCGAGAAGCGAGGCGAGCGCCTCGGGGTTCACCATGCGAAGCGGCATTGGCGAGGGAACGACGCGTCGGTAGCCCCGCCCGGCATCCTCGACCATCTTCCAGCCGCTCTTCATCTTGGCTATCGCCTTTTCCTGCGTGTAGAAGGGACCGACCGGCTTGGTCGGCTTGGAGAAGGCCGGATCGCTTGGATTCACCTCTATCTGAGTGACGAGCGTCGCGATACGCGGCCGGACACCCGCCTTGATGAGCCGGTTGACGAGTCCCTGCTCGATCATGTACCCCATACTTCCCTGCGTATCGGCGACGCAGACGACGAGCGGGTCGGGGAACACCTCGGTCGCCGCCATCTCGTTGCGTATCAGCCGCGCGCCGGCCTGCGGACCGTTGCCATGCGTGACGACGACCTGATGGCCTTCCGTTATGAGTTTCACGATGCCGTCGACCGAATTCTCGATGTTGCGCAACTGCTCCTCGGGCGTCCCTTTCTCGCCGGGCTTGATGAGCGCGTTGCCGCCGAGCGCGATGACTATCTTCACGAAGGACCTCCTTACAGCAGAAAAAGAAAAGAGGGCCGTGACACCCTCTTTTCCCGTGGATCTTGCGGTGCGATCTACTTCTTGAACAGTTTTTCCTTTATCGCGGTCTCGATGACCTTCTCGAACCCTGCGCGGCACTTGAGCGCGTAGTCGACACGGACGACGGGCTTGTTCGCCTTCACGAGGCGGGACAGATCGATCGGGGTGCCGGAAAGTACAAGGTCGGCCGGCGTGTTGTTGATCGTCGTTTCGAGGTCCTTCTTCTGTTCGGCCGAGTAGCCCATCGCGGGGAGTATGCCTTCGCCGATGTTCGGGTACACCTCGTAGGTGTACTTTATCTTACCGACGGCGTGCGGGCGCGGGTCGGCCATCTTTTTCGCGCCGAACCTTTTTGCGGCGACCGACGCGGCGCCGATCTTCATCTCGCCGTGGGTGAGCGTCGGACCGTCCTCGACGACGAGCACGAGTTTGTCCTTGATGTCGCCCGATACGGTGAGTTCGCTGTCGGCCTCGACCACTTTAGCGTTCGGGGCGAGCCGCTTGATGTTGTCGCGCACGGTCTTGAGTCCCTCGGGGGACGCCGAGTCCATCTTGTTGATGACCACGACATCGGCCATGCGAAGGTTCGCCTCTCCCGGGTAGTAATTCTCTTCGTGTCCCGGACGCAGGGGATCGACGACGACTATCTTGAGGTCGCTGTCGAAGAACGGCATGTCGTTGTTGCCGCCGTCCCA
>JAKQHE010000018.1 GCA_029573155.1 bacterium | reverse complement strand
TAGGCGCCGCCGTAGGCCTTGCGCATGACCACCGCGAGTTTCGGCACCGTGGCCTCGCTGTAGGCATAGAGCATCTTCGCTCCGTGCTTGATGACCCCGCCGTACTCCTGCACCGTGCCGGGCATGAAGCCGGGAGTGTCGACGAGCGTAATGAGCGGGATGTTGAAACAGTCGCAGAACCTGATGAACCGGGACCCCTTCATCGAGGAGTTGACATCGAGCACGCCCGCCAGCACATTGGGCTGGTTCGCGACGATGCCCACGGTGCGGCCGTTGAGCCGCGCGAAGCCGACGACGATGCTCATCGCATAGAGCGGCTGGACCTCAAAGAACTTGCCGTCGTCGAATATCATCCGGATCACATCTTTCACATTGTAGCCCTTGTTCGGGTTGAGCGGCACGATGGTGTTGAGCTCTTCGTCCATCCGGTCCACCGGATCAGTGCACGCGACGCGTGGCGGCTCCTCCATGTTGTTCGAGGGCAGGTAGGAGAACAGTTCCCGTATCGCCGCGATCGATTCATCCTCGGTGTCGTGCGAGAAATGGGCGACGCCTGATTTGGTCATGTGGACCTGCGCGCCGCCGAGTTGATCGACCGTCACATTCTCGTGCGTGACCGTCTTGACGACATTGGGACCGGTCAGGAACATGTAGGAATTGGTGTTGGTCATGAAGACGAAATCGGTAAGGGCGGGCGAATAGACCGCGCCGCCGGCGCAGGGGCCATAGATCGCCGACAGTTGCGGCACGACGCCCGACGCGAGGACATTGCGCTTGAATATCTCGCCGTACCCGTAGAGCGAATGGATACCTTCCTGAATGCGGGCGCCGCCCGAATCGTTGAGCCCGATGCACGGCGCACCGGTCTTGAGCGACAGATCCATCACCTTGCAGATCTTCGCCGCGACCACCTCACCCAGCGACCCGCCGCTCACGGTGAAGTCCTGCCCGAAGACGAAGACCTTGCGGCCGTCGATCGTGCCATAGCCGGTCACGACCGCGTCTCCGAGCGGGCTCCCTTCCTTGCGATCGGAGCGCAGACAATCGAGTTCCTCGAAACTGCCCGGATCGAGCAGTTTTGCGAACCGCTCGCGTGAGGTGTATTTCCCTTTCTTGTGTTGATCCTCGATGCGCTTCTCGCCGCCGCCGAGTTTCGCCTGCTCCTTCTTGGCCCGCAACTGTGCCAGTTTCTCTTCGATCGTCGCCATACGCGTAACTCCCTATGTTTTAGTGACTTCCCGACTCGGTCAGTTCGACCAGAACACCTTTCGATTCCTTGGGATGGATGAAGGCGATCTTGGTATGATGGGCGCCGCCGCGCGGCGTCTCGTCGATGAGTTTCACCCCCTTCTCCTTCATCTTGGCCAGTTCGGCCGCGATATCGTCCACCTCGAAAGCGAGATGGTGGACCCCCGCCCCCTTTTTTTCGATGAACTTTGCGATGGGGCTTTCGGGCGATGTCGGTTCCAGCAGTTCGATCCGCGTGTCGCCGATGGTCAGGAAGGCCACCTTGACCTTCTGCTCCTCGACCATTTCGGCTCCTTCAACAGGAAGTCCGAGGGTGTCGCGATAAAAGGCGATGTAGTCGTCGATCTTCTCGACAGCGATGCCGATGTGATTGATCTTCTTCATGTTATGCCTCCTTGCGAACCGAAATATAGTTGCCGATCTCCTGAAGCACCTGATAGGGGTTCCGTTTCCCGGCCATGATCGCGTCCATCCATGCGGCGAACCTATCGTCCTTTCCGAGAAAAGCAAGGATATCGCGCCCGATCTTGTCGGCGGTCATCTTTTCCAGTTGCCGGGCCAGTTTCGGTCGCCGCACCGCGTCGCGATGGTCACGGACATAGGCGGCATGAAGCGCGACCTGTTCCATCAGACCGTCGATGCCGCGCTGTTCGGTCGCCACCGTTTCGCAGATGGGCGGCACCCAATCGAAACGGTCGCGGTTGAGTTCCAGTATCATCCGTATCTCGGCAACAAGCCGTTCCTTGCCGTCGCGGTCTGACTTGTTGATGACGAAGAGGTCGGCGATCTCCATGATGCCCGCCTTCAAGGCCTGCACATCGTCGCCGAGCCCGGGGACGAGCGTCAGCACCACCGTGTCGGCCACCGCAAGGACATCGATCTCGCTCTGCCCCACCCCGACCGTCTCGACGATGACCGCGTCGAATCCGGAAGAACGGAGCAGGTTCACCACATCAAAGGTGGCGTGGGCGAGCCCGCCGAGACTCCCGCGGCTCCCCATGCTGCGGATGAAGACACCGGGATCGTCGGCGTGGGCCGACATGCGGATGCGGTCACCGAGTATCGCGCCGCCGGTGAAGGGCGAACTCGGGTCGACCGCCACGACGGCGACCGTCTTCCCCGCTTCGCGCAGTTTCCCGATGACGCAGTCGGCCAGCGTGCTTTTCCCCGCGCCGGGAGGGCCGGTGATGCCGATGACCTGCACAGTATCGGGGTCGCGGTAGAGTTTGGCGAGCGTCGTTTCGGCCGCATCGCGGTCGTTCTCTATTTCGGAAATCTGGCGGGCGAGTGCCCGATGATCCAACTTCTTTTTTGTCACGCCCGCGCGAACCTAACGAAAAGAAAACAAAGACCGCTACCTTATAATAAGCCCCCGCGGCTAAGTCAATTTTTCGGTGAGGACGCCCGTCATCCGTCATCCCGCCCTGTCAAGGGAGGGCTGGGTGGGTTTTCAACTCGTCAGGATTGGAGAAAACCCCCTTCAAATCCCCCTTGACAGGGGGACGGGAGATCACTTCGCGCACCGGAACCCGTAGTTGTTGAAGCTGCTGACCGCGCCGTCGTAGTTGCGGCAGGACGCGCGAAAGAGGTAGTAGTCGTAGCCGTTGCGCCACGACCCGCCGCGCAACACGCGGCCATCACCGATTTCTGGCCCCGAGGGGTCGTTTGTAGGCGATGAGGCGTAGTAATCTGAGCTGTACCAGTCGTTCACCCATTCCCACACATTACCTATCATGTCGTAGGCGCCGTAGGGCGATACGCCGTTCGGTTTGCTTCCGACCGGCATCGTTCCACCGGTGCCACAGCCCTTGCCACCGACATTGGCATCATCCATGACGGCATAATCGCACGAAACGGCCGGTTCGTTGCCCCACGGGTATTTCCTTCCGTCGGTGCCTCGGGCCGCCTTTTCCCATTCGGCCTCGGTTGGCAATCTGCCGCCTATCCATTCGCAGTAAGCCTTCGCGCCGTACCAAGTCACGCAGTTCATTGGGTGATTTCCTTTCCCTTCCGCGCCGAGGTTGCAGTATCCGCTGTCGGTGTTGGTGTAATAGTGGAGGTGGTCGCCGCTGTTGTTGCAAGCACCGTTGGTGACGCACTGCTGGTATTCGCCGACCGTCACTTCGTACTTGCCGATCTTGTAGGCGCCGAGCGTTATCGCGTGGTAGGGAGATTCATTTTCATAACATTGATAGTCCACCGCCTCGTTGCAGCCCATCTGGAAATCTCCGGCGGGGATGTCCACCATTTCTGGAGAAGTACCTTGCCCAAAGTAATCGATGTCAGGTTGTGTCGTGTCGCTCACTGACATATCTTTGTCGGTAGTCTCGGGTCCATCGCTGCCGCAGGAAACGGCGAAAAGAACCGCCGTAATCGCAAAAATGCCGATCAAGATGCCTTTCATGCTTCCCCTCCTTTCGTCGTGCCACAAAACAGTGTCGGTTGCGAAAAAATCATCGTCTCATTGGACGAATAGTAGACGAATATTAGACGAATAGCAAGTAACCAGTTGCATTATCTCGAGAATAACCGCTTATATCACTCCGCGCACCGGAACCCAACGGCGTCGCGCAGAGGATCGGGAAAGATATCCAGCGAGAAGTTCCCGGGATATGCGGCCCCTCGATCAGAAGCCCGCAAAGGTTCGTCATATCCAACGAGTTTACCGTCAACATCAAGCCATGCCCCGCCGCGCACGACACGCCACTCACCGGTCTCCGGCCCCGGAGGATCGGTCGCGGGCGATGAGGCATAATAATCTTCGCCGAACCAATCGGCCACCCATTCCGTCACATTCCCTATCATGTCGTAAGCACCATAGGGAGAAACGCCTTCCGGCCTGCTCCCCACCGGCAAGGTGCCTCCAGTACCGCATCCCTCGCTACCGGAATTCTCATCATCCATGACAGCATAGTAGCAGGAAACACCGGCGTTACCCCACGGACACCTCCAGCCATCGGTCCCGCGCGCCGCCTTCTCCCATTCGGCCTCGGTCGGCAGACGCCCGCCGACCCACGCACAGTAAGCATTCGCCCCATTCCAGGTAACGCAATTCGCCGGGTGATCATCTTTCCCCGTCGTGCCGATGTTACAGAACGACGACTCTGTGAAGGTATAGTAATGGTCGTCCTTCCCCGCGTTGGTACACGCGCCGCTGACAATGCACTTTTGATACTCGCCCACGGTCACCTCGTATCTACCGATCCTGTAGGCAGAGAGTGTCACCGCATGGTAGGGGTACTCGGAGACCTGACAGGGGCCCTCGATCTCCTCATTACACCCCATCCAGAACTCTCCGGCGGGAACATCGACCATCTCGCCCGGCGTGCCAGTACCGTGGTCGATGTCGGGAATGGCCGCATCATCGGCGAGCGCGTCCTTATCGGATACTGCTCCCGGAGCAAAGCACATCCCCTCGAAACAGACAAGGTTTCCATCGCAGGTGTCGTCATCGTAGCAGGGACCGCCTTCCGTCCCCCTTGGCCGCTCCCGCGTGCTTTCATTGTCGCACGATAGGGCGAGAAGCGCAAACATCACGGCGACCGACAAGAGCGAGTTCGTTCCTTTCAGCACGGAGTACCTCCCAACAGATCACGAACCCATGTTAGCACGCTATGAGAATAATTCAAGCGGCCCCGCCGGCATTCCCTCTCTTCTTGCAAAGCGACGCCGGTTGTGGCAGTATCGCCCAGAACGGGAAGTACGGAGTCCGCCATGACCAATTCGTTCAGAGACCTCTGGCCGCTCGACAAAGAGAGGATACACCTCAACCACGGCTCGTTCGGCGCCTGTCCGACCGCGATATTGGAGCACCAGCGCCGCCTGCGGGACGAGATGGAGGCATCGCCCACCGATTTCTTCTGCCGCCGGTCGCCCGACCTGCTCACCGCCGTCCGCATCGAGTTATCCCGTTTCATCAACGCAGACGCCGAGGGGATGACCTTCGTCCCCAACGCCACCGCCGGAGTGAACGCGGTGATCCGTTCGCATCACTGGAAAAAAGGCGACGAGGTGTTGACGACGAAACTGCTGTACCCCGCCTGCCGCAACACTCTCGCCTTCATCGCCGAAGAGTTCGGCGTCAAGGTGAACATGGTCGACATCCCCTACCCGCCCCGGTCGGCCGACGACATCGTGGCGCGCATCGTCGCGGCGGCGACCCCGAATACCCGGCTCGCCCTCATCGACCATGTGACCAGTTCCACGGCGCTCGTGCTCCCCATCGGCCGCATCGTCGCCGAACTGAAGAAAAAGGGCATCCCGACGCTCGTTGACGGCGCCCACGGCCCCGGCATGACCGCGCTCGACCTCACGACGATCGGCGCCGCGTGGTACACCGGCAACTGCCACAAGTGGCTCTGCACGCCGATAGGTTCCGCTTTTCTCTGGGTCGCCTTGGAAGAGCGCGAACAGACCTACCCGCTCTCGATATCGAACTATTTCTACACTCCCGAAGGACGCGCCGGCTTCCGCGCCGCGTTCGACTGGACCGGCACCGCCGACCTGACGCCGTTCCTCTGCATCGGCGAGGGAATCCGCTTCATGGGCGGGCTCCTGCCCGGCGGCTGGGATGAACTACGCCATCGCAACAACGGACTGGCGCGGGAGATGGCGCCGATCGTCGCCACGGCGCTCAAGACGACAGCGCCCGAACTGGGCGAACTCAACGGTTCGATGATCACCATTCCGATACCGGGGCTCCCCTATTCGTTCGAGGCGAACGGACTCCATCCACTCATGAACCGGCTCTATGCCCGTCACGGCATCGAGGCGATGATCACCTGCATCCCCGACGGCCGCTCCGCCCTGCGCATATCGGCGCAGATATACAACGGACCGGCCGACTACGAGCGGCTCGCTAAGGCGCTGCACAACGAACTTTTTAACGGTTGACCTTCTTCTTTACTTTCTTTTTCTTTTTTGATACAGTCGCCCAAAACTCACGAGAGGTGCGACGATGCCGCTTGTCCTGCTTTTCCTCATCGCGATCCCGGTCCTTACCTCCGCCCAAGACGCCGCCGGCGGCCCGTGGAAGGAGGAACGGAGCGACGAGAACCTCGTCATCCACAGTCGCGCCGTCCCCGGGACCGATATCCGCGAGGTGAAGGCGACCGCCATCATGACCGGCACCATCAAAGAGGCGGTCGACATCATCTTCGACCGCAAGAATCACCCGGGGAACATGCCGTACATCAAAAAGTCCATCGTTCTGTCGAAGGACGAGAAATGCGATGTGTCCTACAACATCGTGTCTCCCCCGGTCGCGAGCAACCGCGACTACATCGTTAGGTCCTGCGCCGACGTGGTGAGCCGTTACGAGACCAAATTATGGTGGGAAACAGCGACCCACCCCGATCACCCCGAGACCGACGACAATGTCCGCGTCAAGATAAACAAGGGGTACTACATCTTCCGTCAGGTGGAACCCGACAAACTGCTGGTGGACTACTATATTTATACCGACCCGGGCGGTTCGCTCCCCATATTCGTCAAGAACATCGCCAACCGGACCGGCGTGTCCGATGTGTTAGAAAGCCTCTCAAAGACCATTCTGAAACGGCGGAAGAAATAAGGTGTTCCTCCTCGACATCTTCCGGCCGCCGCTCGACGACCGCAAACGGACCTTTTTCTCCCACGCCGCCTTCATGTCGTTCGAGGAGTTCGTCTGGGGGGTCTTCGTGCTGGCCGAGGTCGTCCTGCGACGCGAGCTGCAGGCAAGCCCCTTCACGATAACGCTCTTCGCGATACTCAACCCCGCCTCGTCGCTCTTTTCTGTCTACTTCTCACAGGTGCTCGCGGCGCATCCCGACCGCATCTACCGCCACATCCGCTCGGTCGCGGTGCTGACCCGCCTGCCGCTCGTCCTGTTCTTCCTCTGGCACGACGCGGTGTCGCTTCTGCTCCTGTTCGGCCTGTTCAACATAGGCGTCGCGATGCTCAAACCGGTGCAGAGCATCTACATGCGCGAGAACTTCCGCCCCGGTGAGATCGGGAAACTGTACGGGATCACCGTTTCCCTCGCGAAGGTGTTCTTCATCGCGGCCAGTTACGGATTCGGGCTCTGGATGGACCTCAACCACGCCGCCTACATCACCGCGTTCGGCGGTAGCGGCGTCGTCGCGTTCGTGTCGGTCCTCATCCTAACGCTCGTGCCGTTCCGTAACTGGCGCACGGTCGAGGCGGCCCCCGCCCCTAAGGACATGCTCGGCTTCGCGACCACCCGCGAGACCCTGCGTGAGAACGCCCCATTCCGCCGTTTCGAAGCCGCCTTTTTCACCTACGGCTCCGGCTTCATGGTGGTCCTCCCCGCAATGCCCATACTGCTCGTCGACCACCTGAACCTCTCCTACAGTGTCGTCTCATTCGGACGCGGCGTGATGTCAGCCATATTCCTCATCATCTTCACCCCGCTCCTCGGCAGGGTGCTCGACCGGCGCGATCCGGTATTCCTCAGCATGGTCTCCTTCTTCACGCTCATCGCCTACCCGACGCTCCTCATCGCGGCGTGGTTCCTGCGCGGAGCGGCCGAGCCGCTCTTCTATCTGTCGTTCGCCGCCTTCGGCATCGCGATGGCGGGCGTGACGCTGACCTGGAATGTCGGGCCGATGTACTTCGCGGCGACCCCGCAGGAGATACCGCGCCTCATGAGCGTCCATGTGACGCTGACCGGCCTGCGCGGCCTGCTCGTCCCCATACTCGGCTATTTTCTCCTGAAGATAGGGGTGCTTGCTCCGTTCGTCGCGAGCGCCGGCTTCTTTTTCAGCGCGGCGCTCATGATGCGGCGGCAGGCCCGCCGCGCCCCCGATAAAACTTGACAGGGAACGGTTCACGCATATAACAAGGACTGTTTTTCGGTGCTTGAGAACATCGTTACAGAAGGAGGACCGGTTTGGCTCATCACAAGTCATCTAAGAAACGCATCAAAACGAGCGAGAAACGGAACCTGTATAACCGCTCGATGAAGTCGCGCATCAAGACCTATATCCGCCACTTTTCGGAACTTCTCGAGAAGGCGGCGGACGATGTCGCCAACCTCGCCCAGTACAAGGACGAGGCGGAGACGAAGTTCCGCAAGGTGGTATCGGAACTGCACAAGGCGGTATCCAAGGGGGTGCTCCAGCGCTCCACCGCCGGTCGCAAGATAAGCAGACTTTCGGCGCATTTAGGCAAGTTGTTCAACGCCTGATCGTGCGCGATACGCGGGCCTACACCCTCATCCTCACCGACATCAGCGAACTGTTCACCGCCGCGCCGCAGGCACCGGTACTCACCGGAGGCCCGTTCTGCATAGCGGTGGACGACCGCGGCATCATCTCGTTCGTCGGACGGCAGGCCGATCTCTCGCTGCGCGAGCCGGATTATGAGACCGCCTTCGCCGCCGCCGTCGTGAGCGCCGGCGGTCGCGCCGTCTGGCCGGGACTCGTCGACAGCCACACCCATCTGGTCTACGCCGGCACGAGGGAGGAAGAGTTCGCCCTGAAGGCGCGTGGCGCATCATACGCCGACATCGCGGCACGCGGCGGCGGCATACTCAACTCGGCGAAAAAGACCCGCGCCGCCTCGGCGGACGATCTGTACCATGAAAGCCGTCGGCGCCTCCTGCAGGTCGCCGCCTACGGCGTCACGACCATCGAGATGAAAAGCGGGTACGCGCTCGATGTGGCCGGCGAGATACAGATACTCGAGGTGACGGCCCGGCTCGCGCGGGAACTGCCGGTAACGGTGGTCCCGACCCTGCTCGGCGCCCATGCCTACCCCGAACGGTTCAGGAACGACCACGCGGGCTACATCTCGCTCCTGTGCGACGAATTGATGCCCGAAGTGAAACGCCGCGGACTCGCCGAGTTCGTCGATGTGTTCTGCGAGGATGGTTATTTCTCACTCGCGGAGACCGAACGGATACTCACCCGCGCCAAGGAGCTCGGCTTCGGGCTCAAACTGCACGCCGACCAGTTCCACGCGCTCGGCGGGACCGAACTTGCCGCCGGGATGGGCGCGACATCGATAGACCATCTCGAGGAGGTGACCGACGCGGCGATACGGCTCATGGCCGATAACGGCACCGTCGCGGGGGTACTCCCGATGACCTCGGTTTTCTCGCGGCTCCCCTTCGCCCCGGCCCGCCGGATGGCCGACGCCGGCGTTCGCGTGGCGCTCGCGACCGATTTCAACCCCGGCTCGTGCATGTGCGGTTTTTTGCCGCTCGCGGCCAGTCTCGGTGCGACCCAGTTGTCGCTCTCGCCCGAGGAGGCGGCCCGCGGCATCACGCTGAACGGCGCGGCATCGACGGGACGCGAACGGGATCGCGGGAGCATCGAGGTCGGCAAGGCGGGCGACCTCATCGTGATGGAGAGCCGCTCATGGCTTTATCCGATCTACCATATGGCCCACAACCATGTCCGGCGGATATTCATCGGCGGACGACCGTTCGAACCGGCGAAGATGCTCGCCGAGGAGGAGGCATGAGACCATTCCCCGCCGCGCTGGCGACCATCGCCTTATTGACGGTCATCGCCGCTTGTTCCGGGAGATCGGATAGACCGACCGAGAGCCGATGGCGCTTCACCGACACGGTCGAGTACCGGCCGGACATCAACGAGGGCAAACTCTTCGTGTCGCTCGACGAGACCGAAAAACTCCTCTTCGCCCCGCTCTCCTTTTTCGAACAGCATCCTTCCGTTATCGGCTTTTCGCAGGAGATATCGTTCCTCACCGAAAGCAAGGCCGGCAACGAAACGCGGCGGCTCGATCTTTCCGACAAGGTGCTTTACACCCGCGACGCGGCGAACGACTTCCATCTTTCCTACGCCAACAACCACAGCGAGGGCTGGGACCTCGTCTGGAAAGAAGGTTTTCTCTACAAGAAACTGCTGGGCGGCGACTATGTGCGGACCTATAGCGCCGGCGAGCACACCTTCCTCAAGGAGACCCTCTTCCGCATGATACCCGACCTCTATGAGATACTTCGCGAACGGGCCGAGATCGCATCGACCACCGAGAAAGGATCGTTACGCCATCTCACCGTCCGGTTCGTCGACCGCAAGATGTCGCGCGAACCGCTCCCTCCTCGACGCTACCTCCAGAACTCCTTCGGCGCCGAGGAGATGAACAACGACCGCATCAAAACGATGCTTGCGGGTAAGGACCTGACCGGCGTGTCCGGCACACTCGATATCGAGGTGGACCGCGATCGCGTGATACGGCGCATGGTCATCGATCTCGCCTTCACGCTCTCCGGGGAACAGGTCGCCTTCACCGTCCGCGGCGAGCGGACGGTGACCGACAAGGCACTTCTGGAGGTGACGGTGCCTCCCTTCTCCCCCGAATATCACCGGCGTTCTTTCGAGGCAGGCAAGAACATCATGGAGGATCCCGGGCATGCCGGAGACCGAACTGCTCCCTAAACTGCGCGCCATCATCACGGCGCTCGACGAGAAAAAGGCGGTGAACACCGCGGTGTTCTCCATCGAGGCGTCATCGGGCTACACCGACTACATGATCGTGGTCACCGGCACCTCGACCCAGCATAACCGGACGCTCGCCGACCACACCCTACGCGTGCTCAAAGAAGCCGGGTTCTCGGGCGCCAGTTCGGAGGGCGAACAGCACGCCCGCTGGATACTGGTGGACGCCGGGAGCGTGATCGTACACATCATGCTCGACGAACTGCGCGACTACTACGACCTCGAATCGCTCTGGCCCAAGGCGCCGCGCGTCGACATCAGCGCGATGATCCGGCAGGCATGAGCGCCCTGACCATCCTTGCGATAGGCAAACTCAAGAAAAACGGCGGCTTCGCCGACATGGATCGTTTCTACCGTGATCGCATCGAACCGTTCGCGAAACTCGACATCATCGAACTGAAGGAGAGCGCGAGCGTCGCCGATGATACGGCCCAACTTCTCCGGCGCATCCCCGCCGGGTCTTATGTCGTCGCGCTGCGCGAGGAGGGCAGGCGGCTCGACAGCAGGGCCTTCGCCGCACTACTCGGGCAACAACGCGACGCGGGACGGAGCATCGCCTTCGTCGTTGGCGGCGCCTACGGTTTCGGGAATGTCGGCGAACAGATCGCCCTTTCTCTCGCCCCCTGGACGCTCAACCATATGCTGGCGCGCATCGTCCTGCTGGAACAGATCTATCGCGGACTCTCCATTCTGTCGGGGGGTAAGTACCACCATGAGTGACCTCATCTTCCTGAAGGAATATCCGAAGCCGGCCATCGAGGCGAAGGGACTGACGCTTTCCTACCGGCGGCTTCTCAGCGAGACCGAACGCTACGCCGCGCTCATGGCGGTCGCGCCGGGCGACCGGGTCGCCATCTACGCCGAGAACTCCGCCCAGTGGGCCTGCGCCCTGTACGGCGCGTGGCGCTGCGGCGCGGTGCCGGTGCCGATAGACGCGCTGTCGGTCGCTGACGAGGTGGCCTACATCCTTTCCGACTGCCGACCGACGGTGCTGTTCTGTTCGCATAAGACCGCCGAAAAGGCGGCCGAGGCGCAGGAACTTTCGGGGCACGCCCTGCGGTTGCTCAACCTCGACGAACTGGGTCTCGCCGAACGCGAGTCGCGCGAACCGGCCTCCTTCCCGGCGGCCGATCCCGAGGCGCTCGCCCTCATCCTCTACACCTCCGGCACCACCGGCAGTCCCAAGGGGGTGATGCTCACCTTCGGCAACGTGATCGCCAATGTCCGC
>JAKQHE010000017.1 GCA_029573155.1 bacterium | reverse complement strand
TCCCTACGAGATATGCACCGAGACACAGAAATGCATCGACGGCGAGTGTGTCGAGGTCGATCTTTCAGGGCCGGTCTTTTACGGTGACACGCTTATCGTCATCAACACCGCGACCACCGGCTCACCCTCCGCCTTCACCGGCGCACTGCCCTACACGCCACCCCCGACGCCCCCGCTCCTGCCGTGGGAAAAGACGGGCATCAAAACCCCGCGCCCCGACCTCAAGGTGCCGCTTCCGGAAGGGCTCGACCGGACGAGGATACTGCGCGGAGGAGGGATAACGCCGCATTTCGCGCCGGTCGGGACGGTCGAGACCTTCGCGGTGTACGATTTCTCGAACGGCGGCAACCGCTTCACGACCGCGACGCTCCAGCATGTCGGCACGACCTGCGAGGTGTGGACCGAGGACACCGCGGCGGTGTCGCAGGAACGGGCCGCCGTCATCTGCGCCGAGTTCGAGACGGCCATATACCCGCTCGTCACCGAGAAATTCTACCCCGCCGCCGATATCAACGGCGACGGGCGCATCGCGCTTTTGCTGGTCGACCTCGCCGGGCACGCGGGCGGTTACTTCACGCAGGCCGATTACTATCCCAAGGAGGATTACGAGTATTCGAACGCGCGCGACATGATATATCTCGAGATAACGCTCGAGGACATGGAGATATTCGACGCGGCCGCCCACGAACTCCAGCACCTCTGCTATTCGAACCGGCAGGTCCTCATCGAGAACGACTGGGCCTCCACCGACCTGTCGAACCGCTGGATGGACGAGGGTCTCGCGACCTCCGCCGAGCATCTCTACACCGGGAGCCACGGCACCTGGGTATTCGTCTTCAACAGCGCCTTCTACAACGAACCGGTCGGACTCGGCAACGGTTTTTACCTCTGGGATTACGGCAACAACGACCGTGTCGCCTCCGATTATGCGCTCGCCTACGCCTTTTTCCAGTACCTCCGCGTGCAGGCCGACCAGCCCGACGGTATCTACCGCGCGATCATCGAACACGCCGACAACGACTGGCACGCGGTCGAGGCCATCATCCGCGACCGGGTCGACCCCGCGAAGGGGTTGTCGGCCTTCATGACCGACTTCCGCATCGCGATCCTCGTGAACGATCCGGACGGCTCCTACGGCTTTAAAAATGAGCCGGGGCTGACCTTCGACCCGCGCCGTTACAGCGGGACCGGCATGAGCCTCGAAGGGGGCGGCGCGCTCTATCTCCCCATCGACGGCTCCTTCACCGCGCCGGGGACGCAGGGGGCGGCGATACAGTATGTCGGCGTCAAGACCAAGGCATGGACCGAGGAACCGCCCGACACCGACGAGATACCGGACCTCGACACCGATACCGAACAGCCCGATGAGGACATCGACGGAGATGTTCTCCCTTACGGTACGGTTATCGCCGCCAGTACCGCATTCCCCCACATCTACGACGGCAACGGCGACCTCAACCAGCAGATACAGGACGACATGAGCGGCTTCCTGATGCAGACGGTCTTCTCCGGCACTTTCGGCGCCTCAAATAAACCGATACCGGGAAGCGGCGCCATGACGACGCTGGCTCTTGCGGTGCATTGGGCGGCGCAGGGAGGCGAACCGGCCTCCGTCACGGTCATGCAACAGTCGGATAACGGCACCGCCATCATCAACCCGATGCTCGAACTCCTTTTCCCCACGGACAACATCCTGCCGACCATGTACCTGATGG